>NZ_CP048268.1:1175833-1500000 GCF_019469265.1 Lactobacillus panisapium
TCAGGAGCCGGAATTATTCCACTGATTGGAATGAATTCTTTCTTTAATCTTGTTCATTACATATCCCCGGTATACTACGGTATTCAGTCTGACCTTAATTTCCTCTATGGAGGGACATTTTCTTCGGAGCAACAAATCGGCTTTTGGCTACTCATGGTAGGAATCTTGTTAGTTAATATGATAATTGTTACAATAAGACACAAGCAACCAACGTTAAAATTTGATGAATTAAGTTAAGGCAGGTGATCAACATGGCTGGTGATGTTGAACAAAGGATTTTGGCAGCTTTTTCACATTTATTAATTCAAAATGGATATCAAGGAACAACTACCAAAAAAATTGCTCAAGCCGCACAAGTTAATGAAAGTACCTTATTTAGACACTTTAAAGATAAGTATAGTATTTTGCAGCAACTTGTAGCCGAATATCGTCAAGATATTCAAACAGTCGGGGATAATTACCAGCTTGTTGGTGACATTGAAAAAGATATCATGAATTTTTCTGTAATCTACCAAGGTTTTATTGAACAACACTTAGCATTATTTTTGACCGGTATACGTGAATCACAGAAATTACCTGAACTAAAAAAAGTGATTAAAAGATTACTTGATTTAATCAGAAATATTCTAGAAGAAAAATTTGCGCAAATGCAAAATAATGGCGAAATTGCCCAGGACATTGACTTGAAAGTGGAAATTGATAATCTAATTCTACTTAACTTGGGTCAAGCCATTATGCAACATTCCTTTCCAGATTCGCTTTTTCAAATTCAACCACAGGAATTTGTACAAAACAACATTCGGACTTACGCAGACCATTTAAAACCAAAGAATTGAAGTCGTCATTAAACATATTTTCTTAAAATTACACCAAAGAACTTTAAAAAAGTGGTACGACCCCCAAAATTAGGACAATTTTGGAGGTCGTTTTTCAATGGCAAAATTATTTAAGTAAGTTAAAGCAAAATCTTCAACTTGGAACGAAATTATAGGGCTGGACCTGAAGAAAGTTATTGGCTAGCCAGAGACTTTAAAGAATGGTCATTCAAGTTGATATTACTTAAACATGAACTTAAAGCCGATGTTTAAGAGCACGTTCGCAAAAAACATATGACAAAGTAGTCCAGCAGGCCAACAATTACAAGTCAAATTAAAATACACGACTTCAATTGACTATCGAAATCGTGTATCAAGATTTGCTTATTATAAAATGTCGAACTGTTTGGTTGCACTTCATATTCAATAAAATATTCCTAATGTGTATTCATTATGGCTTGCTTCAATAAGGGCTAACCATTTTGACGTTACCCCATTAATATTTAGAATTTTCGCTCAACTTTTAATAGTGTGCGATAATCTACCCTTTCAACTTTTACTTCACTTTATAATTACAAGTTACTAGCTCCATAATTTATCGATATTCTTCACTTCCTCCATTCTACGTAAATAATTCCATCATTAAATCGCGTAATAAGATTGACTTATATTAGCGCAAACGCTAATATGAAGGCATAGTAAATAAATGCTATTGAACAGTATCCCCATACAATTGCAGTGGTCATTTATTTACTTAAAACCGTAAGTGATTTAATTGACAAATATATTATTACTCGTTTTCGCTAAATAGTCAACATAATAATAGTGAATTCGCTAATATTTTTGTCAGGGATAGGGAGATCCTTGATATGTGCACATTTGAAAGAATAAAGAAATTAGCCAAAAAGCATCATTTAACTCTAGCAAAAGTAAATGATTTAGCTGGTATAGGAACTAATTCAATTTATCGCTGGAAAAAGCAAACCCCAACAAGTAATAACTTGCAAAAAGTTGCTAATGTTTTACATACTTCAACCGATTATCTACTTGGTAATACAGATGATCCCTCCCCTATCAATACCAAGAATCGCCATGCGATTGATATTGAAAATGATGAAATATTATCCTATCGTGGCAGACCCATTCCTGATGATTATCTTAATATTATTAAAAATCTTATGGATTCAGATATTGAAAGAGGTAAACGACGTGAGTAATTTGATTGCCTGGCTATATAGTTATGCTTTTAAACACAAAATTGGTGTTTTACAAATATTTACCAAACCAGAATACAGTTCTTTGTCTGACAAAAGCAAGCGCTTGATTATTATCAATATTAATTGGAAAAATAAAAAAGAATTACCCTTCATAATTGGTCACGAAATTGGTCATATTTTAGCTGGAGAACCAGGTTTATCCAATTATTGTGGTACACCTTTAACGCCAAATGAACGGCGTGCAGATCTTTTCTCACTAAGTTTGATTTTTGAATATGCCTCAAACCAATATGACAGTTTTGATGAGCCAATTCAATTTATTGAGCAATATGGCATCCCAGATAGAATGCTAGCTGATACAGTTAATTTATATAAAAGAAATAGCCAACTAGTTTTTTAGTTGGGTGTTTATCTTGACGGCAGACATAAATCAAAAATGTGTGGAAATTAAATAGAATCTTTATGCCGTGCGTTTGCCGTGTAAAAAGACTAAAAAAGCTTGTAAGCAGATATGCTACAAGCTTTTTCTCTTAATTCTAAGGAGAGTACAGGATTTGAACCTGCGCGCCAAGGAAAACTTGGTTCGCCGGATTTCGAGTCCGGTGCATTACCACTCTGCCAACTCTCCACAACAATCATAATTATACATGATATTGGCAAAACTGCAAAATTAATTTTACAATTTTACTCAATTTGTTTTTATAATTGTTGTCCATTTTAGCTATGACTTCTTTAGTTTTTGCCAAAATGGCCTATTATCATTTTGTAACATTAACCGTTTATATGATTTACCAACAGAAAATACCAAGAAAACAATGCATCCAATTAAAATAAGCAGTGATACGGCACTCTCCCAATTAGTAGCCGTTTTAGTAATCAAGCGTAGAGGCATGATGAATGATGAGAATCCGGGAATGAATGATAAAACAATCATTCCCGGATTCTTTAGTGCACTGATATCACTAAATGCTATTCCAATAAACAGGACTAAATATAAGAAGTAACTAACAGGCTGTGTAGCTTTTGAGGTATCTTCAGTCCGCTTGACCACTGCTCCACAATAAGCAGCTAAAACAGTGAAAAGGACTATTCCCAATAAAAGATATACCAGTCTAATACCTAAAAGACTTTGAACAATGGCTTTAGCGTAAGCTAATAAATTAGTTTTCGCCATAAAAGAAGCGAATAGCGGTATATGCCTGATTATTACCAACCCAGAAGCTCCAATGATTAACCAAATCAATAATTGGAAAACTGCAAGCCCTAAAATACCAGTGATCTTTCCAGCAAAATATTTAACGGCAGAAATACTTGAAAAAATAACCTCAATTACCTTAGTTCCTTTATCAGCAGCAATTTCTTGTGCGGCAATATTCGTATAAATTCCAACGATAACAAACATAATTACAAATATAGTCGATAAAGAAAGATAAGGATTTTCACCAAGACTAGCAGACATTTTCTGCAAATGTTCACTTAGTACAGGAGCCAGATTAGACTGAGATAAGTTTAGTTTAGAATCTTTCTTGCTACGCTCATTTTGAAGTTGTTTCAGGTATTTTACTAACCTCTTTTTGAAACTTGGATCAATTTTCTTGGTACCAAAGTAGTCGGCTTGAATCCGACCATTGTTAACTTCGATATCCACATAACCGTCGATATCATCGTTTTGTAAGCTCTTTTTAGCAATTGAAACCGTCTTGATTGTGTCATCAACGTAATCTTTAGAATTAGCTTTTGCAAAAGGTTTACTTACGTTTGGGTTATTGCTGACAACAGCATAAGTGTCTTCCGTAGCCCCCAAACTATTACTAAGAAAATAAACAGTTCCAAATGTAACAGCTACAATTAAAAGTGGTCCTAAAATTAACATCACGAAAGACCATGATTTTACTTGTTTACAAAATGTGTGCCATGCAACAATCGCAAATTTACGCATTCTCTTCACTCGCTTTCATCCGAAAAATTTCATCTAAAGTTGGTGCCTGCTGCTGATATTCTTCAATATACTGACCCTTTGTCAAGGCTGTAAAGACTGCAGGACCGTTTTTTTCATCATCTATTCTTAATAAATAGCGATTATTTTTCCTCTGCTCAACAGTTTGAACATGCGGTAATTTAATTAGTTGCGCTAGTGGTGTAACTGTTTTGACGAGAATTTCATTTTTAGAAAACGAATTTCGAATTTCTTCAACCGGACCCTTTAAAACAGTCTGACCTTTTCGAAGCATCAAAAGTGAATCGCAAATTTCCTCAACATTTGCCATATCATGACTAGAAAAAATGATGATAGCTCCATTATTCTTGGCATCCAGAATTGCCGTTTTTAGTAATTCTGCATTAATCGGATCAAGCCCACTAAATGGCTCGTCCAAGATAATTAATTTTGGTTGATGAATTAAAGTACAGATCAATTGAACTTTTTGCTGATTGCCCTTTGATAAAGTCTTTATTTTATCAGATTTATTTCCATTGACTTCAAAGCGATCAAGCCAAGCATCGATTTTATTTAACACATCTTGCTTTTTCATCCCTTTAAGTTGAGCATAATAAACAATTTGTTCTTGAAGCGTCAACTTTTGCATTAAACTGCGCTCTTCAGGTAAATAACCGATCTGATCAAAGCAATCTTCATTTATCTCCTTATTTTTCCATGAAATTTTACCGTCATAGTTAATAAAGTTCAAAATACTGTGAAAAGTTGTAGTTTTACCAGCACCGTTTTGACCAATTAGACCTAAAATTTTATTAGGTTCAGCTACAAAACTAATATCATCTAGTGCGACCTTGTCACCATACTTTTTACTAAGATGTTCAATTTTTAGCATATCAAACCGCCTTTTTAATTTTTAATTCTTTTCATGATGATGATATTATTTTATAGCCAAAATCTTTCTTTACTCAAGCTAAGTTTATGAGACATTGGTAAACAAGCCATCATATCAAGCTTTAATTTAAAAATAAAAAGATGTGGAACTAATAAACGACGTTATAACGGCGTAAACGCTACCTAATTAAATTTCAAATGAAAAAAGCTCTGCTCCAAAATTAAATTGTTTTGAAAATGAATTAATGTTTAAATAATATTATTATATAGAAAAAGGGCTCAATAGAATGGAATTAGGTAAGCAAATCAAATTTTATCGTACTAAACAAGGTTTCACTCAGGAACAACTAGCCAATAAATTACTTGTATCAAGAAAAACAATTTCAAGCTGGGAAAATGATCGTAGTTCACCAGATCTTGAAACCTTATCCAGACTGAGTGTGATTTTTAATATTACTTTAGATGACTTTCTTCATCAAGATATTACTGAGATCAAAAATAGTAAAACAAAATATTACATTAGTTTATTGATATACATAATAGTGTTGATCTTAACTTTACTTTCTTATTTGAGATTTTTTGGTATTAAAACTATTATTCTTTATCCATCAATTATCAATATTGCATTTTCTATTATTTACTTGTTTTTATTCAATGATTGGGCTCGCTTTAAGCAAAAAAAGAAACTAATTTTATTACTAGTTTCTAGTTTTGCTTTCTTAATTTTTAACTCTGTAATTACAATATTTAACAGCTACTTATTTAACTCTTTTTCAAATTCACCTTCATATAACTTGGGAATTCTTTTAGGTGCACTAATAACAATTATTTCTATAACCAACGGATCAATAATTGTGATTAATTTTTACCAAAAGCTTCAAGATTTAAGTTAGATTTTTAAAACTACTAATTTTGTTTAAAGCTTTGCTAACATAAGTTTATAGCTGTCCCTTATTTATCTGACTGTTAAATTCGCATTAACATATTGTTTATTTAAACTTAAAACAATGTCTAATAAATATTTTTTGGAAAACTACACCTAACGCAATTGCCACGATACTAAGCAAAGCTATTAACCACAAATTCAGCTTAATTTTGACTAAAGACTGGATTAATTCTATTACCGCTATTAAGAAAACCATTCCTCTTAAACCAGAAATAACTAAACTACAATGTTCGATTTGTGTTGTAAATTTACCATTATTAATACATTTTTTTAGTAAATACTGGTAGTCAAAAAGATCAATTAAAACCGTGATTAAAAGGATTATTGCTACCAAGCCACGTTTAAAATCATTTTTTTGAAAAAATAATATATTAGGAAAACACAAAAACACAATTGCAACTGGTAACAGAACTCCTCTCTTTAAAGCTAGATCCGGATCTGCCCATTTTTTTATGTGGTGAAAAATATCTTTTAACGCTTCGAGAACTGTTTCTTGTTTTTTCATCCTCTAATTTCTCCTATTTAAACCTTTAACATCGTAATATCCTATGATCAAAGTTAGTACTTTTTCAAGCTAAGTTTCTAAGACAGGCATTAGACTTTGATTTATAATGCCGTACAGAAATCGCCTGATAAATTTTTTAAAAAGTGAATCATCATTTGATGCAAGAAAATTTAAGCAAAGACAAACAATTGCTATTAACATTCTTGTTGCAATTTTCGACATATCTTCATTAAAAAACAAATTTGAAGTGCATCTCCTATTAAACCAGTTATTATTGAAAATATTAGTACCGGTCGAAGACGAAATTTCATTTTGGTATAAGTACAAATTAACAATATAATGGTCGTGGAAATTAGGCCCATCCTTATAAAAGTATTAATTAGAATCCAGCTTTTCATTGAATTACTGATATTATTAGACTTATTTTTTTGAATGATAGCATGTTGATAGTAAAAACCAGTCCATATTTCTGCAACCACGTCAAAAGCAAAAAGTGGCCCCATAACATTTGCAGCTTCAGTACCATCGTAATTAAAATTTAAATCTTGCACTAGCATTAAAATACAGTACAATAAGCAAAAATCAAGTTTTAAATAAGCATTTTTTAGTCCTGATCGATCTAAACTTTCTTTTTTCCATTTAGAAATATGATGGTGGATATCAATTAGGCTTTCTATAATCCCGTTTTCTTTCTTCATTTTTGTTCCTTCTATGTATTGGATTGTTATAAAATCCATCCTTAAACAAGTAGATTAAAAGAAATAACTCCATTTGATTTACAAACTACTATAAGAATCGATCGTATTTTTCTAAGAACTAAACAAGAACAAATTCGAGTAATATGGTAAAATTTCCTTGTTTTTTTCATCCTCTAATTTCTCCTATTTAGACTTGTAAGATTGTAATATTTTATGATTAAAGCTAGTATTTTTTCAAGCTAAGTTTCTAAGACATGCATTAGAACTTGATTTATTAAGCTATACAGAATTCGTTTGCTAAATTTTTTCAAGTTAAATTGCTCAGCATTTTAACTGAACCAATGACAAGTTGACGAGCAAAAGCATTGATTATTAGCAATTTCCTTAAGTTTTACTCAAGAGTGACCTTTAAAGTATATTGAAACCTTAGTAACTGGTAAAATACAGTCGAATAAAGTTTGATAGGTAGGGATTTATCTTGTATTTAAATATCTGGATTGCAGTTATGTCCGCTCTAATACTGGTGCTACTTATTTTTAACATTAGAAATTCACGTCGATTTAACCTGTTTGACCATTGGCTCCACCACAAATTAGTTAGGCGACATGATGGTTTTAGTTGGCAAATAATCGCTTTTATTAATGACCCAAAACTTTTAGTAGTTTGGGATATTTTTTTGGCTAGTTTCTTAATTAACGAGCAAAAGGATTTAGCCGCACTTTGGGTTTTATTTACCCTTGGCTTTACCGATTTAAGCGGGCTACTATTAAAAAAATGGATGCACCGTAAGAGGCCACTCATGCACTCTAGTCTTGAAGACGGCTATAGCTTTCCTAGTGGCCATGTTTTAGGAACTACTATTATGGTCTTAATTATTTGGGAACTTTTTGGAACAAAATTTGGTAATGGCCTAATAATTACACTAGCCGTCATTTGGATAATGGTAGTGATATCAAGGATTAGTTTAAAAGCGCATTATCCATCTGATGTCATCGGTGCTACTTCTTTAGCCATCTTATGCTTTACCTTGTCGCAGCATATTTTTATTTTTCTACTCTAAGAAATTCAACTAATTAAACTAAAACAAAGTAGTCACTGCTTTTATTAAGGCAGTGTTTTTATAAGCAAAAAGGACTAATTTCAAAATGAAATTAGTCCTTCTTTACTTGCAATAACAGATAGCTATTATACAAAATAAAGTCAATATGTCATTGAACTTCTTTATAACATGTAGAGTATCTTACCAAGTACAAAAACAATCACACACAGTACCAATGTATACATTACACAATATGGAAGAGCCTTTTTCAAAAGTATGCCTTCTTGACCTTCAAGCTTAGTGGCGCCAGTTGCAATAGCAATACTTTGTGGTGAAATCATTTTACCAGCAGTTGCACCAGCCATATTAGCAGCTGCTAGCCAATAAGGGTTAACACTCAACGCGTTAGCTGCCTGTACTTGTAAAGCTCCGAATAATACGTTGGCAGAAGTATCACTACCAGTAATAAAGATGCCTAGAACACCAATGATTGGCGAAATTACCGGGTAAAAAGGTCCAGTTAATTTAACCAAGCTGATTGCGATTGTAGCAATCATTCCACTATAACCCATTACTTTTGACAAACCTACAATAGCACAAACGGTTACAATAGTTTTAGTCAGTTGTTTAATCGTGTCAAAAAGCACTGAAAGCATTTGTTTTAATGATAACCCTTGAATTGCGCCACCAATAAAACTTGATAATAGAATTAGAGTACCGGGAGATGATAGCCAGTCTATATCAACTGGTTTAGCACCAAGGCCATTGTAGAAGTGAAAACTTGTTTTGACATTAGCTAAAGCATCCTTGATTGATGGAAACAGTGAAGAGGTAAAAATAATTAAGACAAATACCAAAATAAATGGTAGCCAAGCTTTAATTTTATCTCCAGTTGTTTTAGTATCGGTGTCAGTATCAGTATCGGGCTGTGGTGTTGCTTCCTGCTCTTTATTAGCATATAGTCTAGTGATGAAAACTAAAGATAAAATACAAATAATCGCGCCTACAATTGATGGTAATTCTGGCCCCATATATTTAGTAATGAAAATTTGTGGAACCGCAAAGGTAAAACCGGCCATAAACGTCGAGAAAAGTACGCCATTTCCTTTAAAAGATTTCAGGCCTTTCCCAGATGTAAGCAGTACTAAAACGAACGGAATGATCATAATCAAAAAGAACAATTGGATAGCTACGAAATAAGATAATTCTGTAGATCCAAGCCCCGTAACCTTTGCCAAAGTTGTAATTGGTAAACCTACAGCACCAAAAGCAGTTGGAGCCGTATTGGCAATTAGACACACAACTGCAGCTTTAAGTGGGTTCATTCCCAAAATAATTAAAATACTTGCTGGAATGGCAACCGAAGTACCAAAGCCTGCAACTGCTTCTAAAAAGCCACCTAAGCCCCAAGCAAGAATCAATACCAAAATCCTCATATCTTTTGTGATCGAAGTAAGCATCGACATGATAGTATCAAGTCCGCCTGATTTTTTACTAATATTGTAAATAAAAAGAGCCGATATGATTACATAAATGATAGGCCAAATTGCCATCATAATGCCATCCATACCAGCAGTAATACTATTTATAAACGAAAAGTTAAAACCCAAAACGCTAAGCACAATTGCGCCAACAAATCCAATTGCACATGCAACGTCTCCACGTACATGAAAAACACCCAAAGATATGATTAACCAAACTATGGGAATAAGGGCAATAACTGTTTTAACTAAATCCATTCTAATTCCTCCGTTTACTCACTCAAAAAAATGAATAAGATAATTCCTTCAAAATTCAAAAAAACTACACGAAAAAGTATTATTCGTTTCCTAAGAGACAAATAACGAATTAAAATGTAAATTATTACCCATACGATATTTTAGCACGTTAAAAAGTAGATTTAAACATGATTTGACAGTTTATTGTAATCGATTTCAGCAAACCGTGTAATTTAAGTCTGAAACAGCACAAAAAAGAGATTAACTCTGCAAAAAAGTTAATCTCATAATGAATAATTCGTAATTTATAAGTATCACTTCAATAAGATTTTTTAACTAAAAAAGTAGTTCACATTATCATGTTGAACTGCTTTTTGCTGTTAAAAATTAAAGGTCATCAAAGCCAATCATCAGACTGCCCTCTTCAGCATAAAAGGAACATAATCCGCGCATCGATCGAATAATAATATCAGCTTGCGGATAAAGAGAAAGGATCTTTTGCTTTAAGGTTTCTGCGTCCTTCTCATTTCTGCACTGATCAATAATTACTCGTCCACCACGGTATTTGCGCTCTTCCATTAATTTTAGAACTTCTTTAAATGCTCGTTTCATTCCCCGCACTTTTGAAATGGGCTCAAGCTTGCCTTCATTACTGGCTGTTCCTACCACGTCAATATTTAACATTTTGGCAACCTTGGCCACCGCAATATTGACCCGACCATTTAACGCTAAATTATGTAATGATTGCAAAATAACCAGCAGATGAGTGTGCGTTTTATATTGCGAAATTTTTTGTTCGATGTCTACAAATCTTGTTTTACTATTAACTAGACGCTCAATTTCTTCCCTTATAATTGAAATTTCTGGGCCAGCTGTTCGGGAATCAACCACGATTACCTTGCTGCCCGGATTATCTTTTTCATAAATTTGTTTTGCCTGGTAAGCTGATGAGAAACTTCCACTTAAGCCACTAGTAATTGTCAACATAATAGCTCGTTTACTGCCTTCAAGAGCTTTGAGCCATTCATCAATGCTTGGACAAGAGGTTCTTCCTTCTTCTGTGTTTGTTTCCATGCTACTTAAAAAGTCATCCATATCAAGATCTTCATTATCAAGGAAATCTTTACCTGCAATTGTAACTGTTAAAGGAACAACTGTTAACTTTTCACTAGCACGATCATTAGAGCCAGAATCAATTATTAATTTTACTTCTTCCATAAAAAAGCATCCTTATATAGAAAATAAACCATTCAAACTTAAAAATGTATAGCTAAATGATAAAGCAAATTACTTAAAAAAGCGACAAAATCTTTTTAAATTTTTTTAACACTAGAAATCGTTTACAAATGTTTACATAATCACAAAGTTAGGCTAAAATTTGTTCTGTAGAGATGGAGCCCTTGCTCCTCTTAATGTATGTACTAGACGTTAGTACAGCATTTATTATTTAGGAGGTTTTTAGATGTTAAAATCAGTCATTGAAAATGTTCATGCACTGGAAATCTATGATTCACGTGGTAACCCAACTGTAGAAGCTTTTGTTACTCTTTCAAACGGTGTCGTAGGTAAGGCTGAAGTTCCATCAGGTGCTTCAACTGGTGAAAACGAAGCAGTTGAATTACGTGATGGCGGCGACCGTGTTGGTGGTAAAGGTGTTTCTAAAGCAGTTAACAATGTTAATACTAAGATTGCTGAAGCTTTAAAGGGATTAGACCCACACGACCAAGCTAATATCGACCGTGTTATGATCGAATTAGATGGTACACCAAACAAGGCTGAACTTGGTGCTAATGCCATTTTAGGTGTGTCAATGGCTACTGCTGATGCAGCTGCTAAAGACAGTCACCAACCTTTGTACAGATACCTTGGCGGTACTGACCTTGAAATGCCACAAACTTTCCACAACGTTATTAACGGTGGTGAGCACGCAGACAACGGTATTGATGTACAGGAATTCATGATTACCCCAGTTAAGAAGACTTCATTCCGTGATGGTTTTGAAAAGATTGTTAACACTTACCACACTTTGAAGAAAGTTCTTGAAGACATGGGTTACGAAACTGGCCTCGGTGACGAAGGTGGTTTTGCTCCTAACATGAAGAACTCTGAAGAAGCTTTACAAGCTTTACACGATGCTATCGTTAAAGCTGGTTACAAGCCTGGTGAAGACATTGCCATTGCTTGTGACTGTGCTGCTTCATACTTCTACAACAAAGAAGACGGCAAGTACCACTTCGAAGGTAAGGTATTTGACGATGAACAATTAGCAGAATACTACGACAAGTTGCTTGATGAGTTCCCAGAATTGATTTCAATTGAAGACCCATACGATGAAAACGATGTTGATGGTATGATCAAATTCACTCAAAGCCATAAAGACAGAATTCAAATTGTGTTAGATGACTTCATTTGTACTAATCCTAAGCTTTTAACTAAAGCTATCAAGGAAGGTGCTGGTAACGCATCATTAATCAAATTGAACCAAATCGGTACTGTTACTGAAACTTTGGAAACTATCCGTCTTTCACGTAAGAATGGCTACAACACCATGATTTCTCACCGTTCAGGTGAAACTGGTGACACATTCATCGCTGACTTTGCTGTTGCTGTTAACGGTGGTCAACTTAAGACTGGTGCCCCAGCTCGTTCAGAACGTGTTGAAAAGTACAACCGTTTACTTGAAATCGAAGAAGAACTCGGTGAAGGTGAACGTTTAGCTACATTCCCAGACAGCGTTGACAAGGATTAATTAATTTTAATTCAATAAAAAGCCTGCAGTGTTGCAGGCTTTTTATGTACCCAATTTTGTTTTTGCAAGTGTTATAATTTATAAAAATAAAAGTTTTAACGGTTAATATCTATGAAAAAAATAAGTGATTTTTATGATCCCCAGTTACCAACACTACTAATGTCGATTCATCCAGAATACGTCAACCAGATCTTACAAGGAACTAAAATTATTGAGTACCGCAAAAGATTTTTTAAGGAAAAATTTCAGGCCTTTGTTTACACAACTGGTGCCCAGGGAGGCATTCAGTTATTTTTGACTTGCGCCCCGGCGATTCGTGACGATGCTCAAGTCTTAGCAAAGATTGGTCAGAGAATCCAACATGATGATTTTAATGAGATTTATGATTACTTCCTTCCCAAAAATACGGGCTGTATCCTCCCTATTCTTGCAACTACTTCAATAAAGAAAGTTGCATTGTCAAAAATAAGACAAATATTACCGTCAATTGCGATTCCGCAAAGTTACCTCTTTTTGGATGCTTCTGATAAATTAATCTTGCTCAATTTCCTATTAAAGCAAGATGCAATTAAACACAAAACTAATCAGTGGGAACACCATTTTGCTAATATTGCTAATATCAAAAAAGAACCAACCGACATTAGACTATTTTAACCTAGCAAAAAAAGAGTCCGGCTTATTAAGCTAAATTCCATAGCAGACAGCTTTTGATGGCGCTAGTTTAACAGCAGGACTTTTTTTGTTATTCAGCTCTTTTCTTGGCTGCCAAAAATTCTTTTTTACTAATATACTCAATTGAGCGCACGTATTGGCCCTTATGATCAATAGCAATGTATTTTTCGTTAGGTGAATATCCGCCAACGTACTTAATTTTATAAGGTAGTAATTTCCCATTTTTTGGATTGAAAGATTGGACAGAATAATATTTTTGCGTATTTTGCGGAACCTCCGCATAGCTGATTGTTTCCGTAATCAATGGATTGAACCTATCGGAAATTGAATTATGAAAAACAAACGGCACACACAGCAAAAGGACAATTGCTGTGACAATGATAATCTTCAATTTTTTACTTGTCATATTTATTCTCCTCATTCGTTAACTATTAAAACTGGTCTAAACTATTGCCTTCTCAATGGTATTTATTCACTTAACCGTTTAAAAACTAATAAATAGGAAAAAACTTTTCATCAGTTTTAAAAGCCAGTACAAAGATAACTTTAGATATAGATTAATAGTATGCGGTTACTTTTAAAATACAAATCGCCTTATCTTAAAATAACTTTAAAAAGTCGAAATTTATTTAGAATAATTGGAAACGTTACCTCAGCTTATTAGCTAGAAATAACTGTGTAATTATGCTAATTTAGACTATGAATTAATAAAGGTAAGGAAGGAAAATTATGTCTGAAAAAAATAGTGGCTTGACTCAAGCCCAAGCAGATAAGCTCCTCAAACAAAATGGGTTAAATGAAGTTCCTGAACCACAATTTAACTTTTTCAAAGAATTTTTATCTAAGCTATGGAACTTGTCAGCCTGGATTTTGGAAGCTGCCTTAATTCTAGAATGTATTCTAGGTAAATGGATTCAATCATTATTTGTTTTGTTAATGCTTTTGTTTGCAGCATGGAATGGTGCTTCTAAGAAAAAGCAATCCCGCCGCGTTTTAAACAATATTTCACATAAACTGACACCTAAAGTTTCAGTTGAGCGTGATGGTAAATGGCAAAATATTGATTCAAAGTATTTAGTAACTGGTGATTTAATCAGCATTCAGGCTGGTGATGTTTTAGCAGCTGACGTTAAAATTATTAGTGGCCAAGTTTCATTTGACGAGAGTTCAATTACTGGTGAAGCTAAAACTGTTAGAAAAGAGCAAGACGACACTGGCTTTGCCGGTACAACAGTGATTGAGGGTAACGGTTTAGCTATCGTAACTGCCACCGGTGCCAATTCCCGTTCTGGTAAAACAATTAACCTGATCAATAATTCTGCTGCCCCCGGTCACTTACAACAATTACTTACTAAAATTATCTATTATCTTTGTATATTAGATGGTATCTTAACACTAGTTATTGTCATTGCCTCCTTCTTCAAGGGTGGCGATTTGAATAACTTAATTAACATGTTGCCATTCTTGGCTATGATGTTTATTGCATCAATTCCTGTGGCAATGCCATCCACTTTTGCCCTCTCAAACTCGTTTGAAGCAACTCGGTTGAGTAAAGAAGGCGTATTAACTTCTGATTTAACGGGAATTCAAGACGCAGCCAATTTGAACTTATTATTACTTGATAAAACGGGAACAATAACCGAAAACAAAACGGCTGTTTCTAACTGGACCAATTTTAGTAATCTAGACGATAAAACCGTTTTAGAGCTTGCTTCTGCAGCTACAGATCAAAGAAATAAAAAAATTATTGACAATGCAATCGATGATTATGTCTCTAAATTAGGTTTAACTATTAGGACAAGCGACAATTTTACTCCCTTTACATCTGGCACAGGTTATTCAATGGCCGAAATTGATAGCCATAACGTTAAACTTGGTTCTTTTAAGCAGCTGTCCCTAATCGACAAAGCTGCCAATGACAAGATTAAGGAAATTGACTTTGGCGCCGGTCGTTCGGTAGCCCTTTTAATTGATGACAAATTAGCTGGCGTTTTTATTCTTCAAGATCAAGTACGGTCTGATTCCAAACAAGCATTGGCAGAATTGAAAAAGCGCGGCGTTTTACCAATTATGTTAACTGGTGATAACCAAAAAACAGCCGAAGCTGTAGCTCGCGAGGTCGACCTTAAAGGAGAAGTCATTTCGATTCACGACTTTAATGATCAAACTGATACTAGCAAATTAGCCGGTATTGCGGATGTTTTACCAGAAGATAAGTTAAAAATGGTGAAATTTTTCCAACAAAAAGGCTATATTGTCGGTATGACTGGTGATGGTGTCAATGACTCCCCTGCTCTGCGTCAAGCAGAAGTTGGTATCGCTGTATCAAATGCAGCCGATGTTGCTAAACGTTCTGGTAAGATGGTTTTACTTAACGATGGTCTCACTTCAATTGTCAAAATTTTAGATGCTGGTCACCGGGTTTATCAACGAATGACTACCTGGTCATTAACTAAATTAGCCAGAACCGCTCAATTAACAATGCTATTAACCTTTGGCTATCTTTTCTTTGACTATATCCCAATGGCACTAAACGCAATGGTCATTTACACCATCATGAATAATATGGTGACGATGATGATTGGAACCGACAGAACGCATATTACTTATCAGCCTGAAAATTGGAACATGGCCAAATTAGCTAAAATAGCCTTTTCGCTAGCTTCTGGCTGGACGATAGTTGGTATTATCGCTATTGCTTACCTTAATACTCATGGTTGGAGCCACGGAACAATTTCAACGATGGTCTATGTCTACCTTGTTTTAAGTGCAATGTTTATTATTATGATTACCAGAACAAAACGTTATTTCTGGCAAGACTACCCTTCAAAAGCGGTAGGACTAACTCAATTAGGAGATATTATCTTAACGATCATCTTGGCAATATTCGGAATTGCAATGACTAAGATTAGTTGGATGAATTTACTGTTAGTCTTTATCGTGGCACTACTTGCCGCAATCGTAATTGATTTGTTCTACCAACCGATTATGAAAAATAGATAACTTTTACAATACTGCTAAAGCTGGATCCCTTCATCTAGGGATCCAGTTTTTTGGTTTAATTAATTATCATTGAATCAATATCTCTTATTTAAAAAAATACTTAGATTCTTTTAGCAAGATGTATTAAATAAGTCAAGAGATAAAGCATAACCTCAATTGTTGCAATAAAAAAGGTTACGGGCCAATTAGTAATAAAGCCCAAGATGAGCCCCAACCATACACCAACTAAAGCGACGCAAACGGAAATGATAATCATTGCTGGAATTGTTTTTCCTAAATAGCAGGCAGTTGCAGGTGGTAACGTAAGCAAGATAAAAACCAATAAAGAACCGACTATTTGTGAACCGATGGCTACCGAGATAGCCAGTGCAAACAAGAAAACGAGACTGACCAAGCTCGTATGAACATTATGAGCAAGTGCACCAATGTGATCAAATGAATCAAAATTTAGATTTTTTTGGAATAATAAGATCAGTAGTAAAACAATCAGCGATAGAAGAACTAATTCTGTTACGCCTTGCCTATCAACACCAATAATATTTCCAAATAAGATATTTGTAGCATAACTGCTATTAGAACCAGAAATAGCTAAAAATAGGACCCCTAGCCCGACAAAAAGCGCCGAAACAGCACTAATTGAAGATTCCTTTTGTTCACTGTGCACTGATAACTCACCAACACTTAGCGAGCCCAAAACTGTAAATAACAGCATCCCCCATAATGGCGCAATCCCCAAATAAATAGCGAAAGCCGCACCAGCAAAGCCAATTTCTGACAATGTATGAGCGAGAAAAGCATAACTGCGTGCAATTACATAGACCCCAACAACGCCACAAGTAATCGCAATGAAGGTACTTGCTAAGAAGGCGTAGCGCATAAAATCATATTGAAACATTATTCAAAAGTCTCCTTAAAATCCTTCATTTTTCCCTGAGTAATCTTACCGTCATTGAGGTAGAGATAATTATTCATATACTTTTTAGTTAAGGGAATATCATGTGATACGAATAAAACTGTCATTTGATATTTTTCATTTAAGTGCTTAATTAAGTCCATTAGTTCATTTTTGGCGACCGGATCAAGGCTGGCCGTAGCTTCATCTAGAATAATCATATTTGGTTGGTCTAGTAATGTTTGTGCCAGATATGCTCGTTGTTTCTGACCGCCTGAAGCCTCCCCCATTCGAACTGACTGAATATCCTGTAAATGCATTTGCTCTATTTGCCAGTTAAGCGCATTTTTAACCCTGGCTGTTTTAAAAAAGGGGGTATTTAAGGCAATAAAAGAGCGAATTGAAAGTGGGTATTCTTTATCAATATTCCTAAACTGTGGCGTATAGCCTAGTTTGACATTCGACGAAAACTGAAATTTACCACTTGTCGGGGGAAGCATTCCCATTAAGATTTTGATTAGCGTCGTTTTCCCTGTCCCATTTGGTCCAATTAAAGCAGTAGTTGAACCATCTTTAAGAGAGAAACTGATATTTTTAAAAATAGTTTTGTGGTTGAACTTTAATGTTAGGTTACTTACTTTAAGCGCCATTTGAATGAGCCTCCATTTCTAATAAAAATAGGACTAAGCAAACTGTCTGCCTAGTCCTATCTCTGAGTTTTTAGATGTAACCTTTACCTAGTTTGACTTTTAACAATTTTTTTGCGATTTAGTATTTATAAAATTATTCGTTGAATTGTTAACTAGCAAGATCAAGTTTATAAAAAGCTAATCAGTGAGATTCTCCATGCTTAATTTCTTATTTGATTGATTAGCTTAGGAAATTTTTCTTATCTTTCGTCACTACCGTAGCGTTCTTTCGTAATTTCATCCAAAGATTTTCCGCGAGTAGCAGGTGTCCAAATAGTTCCAATCGCTAAAGAAATGATTAGGAATACAATCATTAAGCTACCTGCTGCTTTAAATCCCATCCCGGTAAGAATAGCCGGAAAAATGATTGACCAGATGCCAGCACTGCCACGAACAGCAAAGAACATAAAGCCTTGAGCACCTGCACGATATTTAGTCGGAAACAATTCCGTAGCCCACAAAGCGTACCAGGCTTGAGCACCTATTCCCGCAGAAATACCCCAGAGAACAACAAAGGTTATCAGTGCCGGCCAGCCCATACCGATATAAGTTAAAATAATCCAGGAAATTAAGGCCATTGCCGCACCAGTAAAGAAGAATACCCGATGATTCCATTTATCACCGTTAAGTGCAAAACCAAAGTAACCGGATAAAGCAGTAAATGCCCATAATAATGCTTGTAAAATGTTTGCCTGCATATTGCTTAAATTACCGACTGTTTCATAAACATACGGCATAAAGAAGCCCATTGCTCCAGAAACTAAATTCCAGAACAAGTAAACTCCAATTAAAAATAGAATTGATTTTACACTCACGCTATTTGAAAATAGGTCCTTGTATGGATGGGGTTTTTCACCACTTTCTTGTTCATGCTTCTTTTGCTCCAGCCATTGTTCTGATTCGTCCAGTCTTTTTTGAAGAAGCCAGGCAATAAAAGCAATGACTGTTAAAAGCAAGAACAAAATGCGGTTACCATTAACACCTAATGGTGAAAGTAATGTACCACAAACAAAAATAACTACTGGTCCTAGCGACCAAACAAACTGGGAGATACCAATATTTTTTGCTCGATTATTATCAGCAGAAGTTTCTGAGATATACGTCCAGGATGCTGGCACACCAGCACCTACAGCTATCCCATTAATTAAAAAACCAGTCAATAACATTGGAAAATTGACCGAACACGCAATAATAATCGTCCCCAGCATGTAAACGAGCATATCATATGTATAAATAATTTTTCTACCATATTTATCTGATAGGTGCCCGCCAATTAATGCTCCAATTGCTGCACCAAAGGCATTGGCGCTAAGTGCCCCAAGCCAGCCTACTTGTAGACTGTTCAATTTCAAATATTTTGTCCAAAGTGTTAGCCCGCTAGCTCCGGCAACAATACTTCCTGAATCAAGGAAGTTAGTCAGAGACACTGCCCAAGTCGAGCTATTACTTTTACTTGTCATAATTTACGCCTCTTATTTCTAATTATGCTATTGAGAAGGATCCTTAACTCATATCTTACATCTATATTTATACTCGCTATTGTAATCGCTTACAATAACATAGAAGTGGAGATTTAGTAACATATTGATAGGTCGTAAATTTGGTAAAATATGAGTAATAGTATTTAACAAGGTTCGCACCTGCCACCAATAACCCATTTTTAGACTATATAAGCGCTATAAAATAGCCAACTAGCTAGAATAATTGAAAAACCGAAGGTAATCCAAGCAACCAATCTTAGCGATAAAAATCTAATACTATATTGTCCAAGATAGCCGCCAATAAAAAACCCTATTGCCAGCAAGATTGCCATTTTCCAATTAACGCTAGCCCCAAAAATAAAAATAAGCAGAGCAACTAAATTGGCTATAGCGCCAACAATGTCTTTCATAGCATTTATGGTAAAAAATTCATCGTCAGATAAGTAATTAATACATATTAAATGTAAAACGCCCGCTGCTGCACCAAAATAGCCTGAATAGATTCCACCTAAAAACAAACCCACATATGCAGCAACTATTCCCTTCCTGCTTTTTCTCTTATGTTTATTCTTTTTAGCTTTTTTACCACCTGAAAGCATTAAACCAAGTGAAGAGAATAAAACTAAAAAAGGAACAACTTTTTCAAAGACTTTACCGGGAAATGCGATTAATAGCAGGCCACCAATAACAGCACCAGACAAGAGAAACAAACAATATTTGCCAAATTCTAGCCAATGTCCCTTCATCTTTTTAGCTGAAGCAAGCAATACTCCAGGACCGGTAAAAATCAGTGCCGCTGTATTTGTAATATTGGCAGCAACTGGTGAACAGCCGGCAATTAACAAAGCAGGATAAGATACTAAAGACGCCATGCTAGCCACGGCCGAGACAATGCCCGCTAAAATTCCTGCAAAAATTAAAAACGCTGCTTCACTAATTAAAAACACTAATATCACCTATCCAATATCTAATTATCAACATGGCTTTAAATAAAACTCAAGATTTGCCATCATGGCCATACACCAACATGTAAGAATTTTGACAGCTAGCATACCTAACCCTGATATTGATATTTATACACTCTAATGTAAGGGGTCACAATGACAAAATTTGTGACTTGATGTAACATATTGATAGGTATACAAAAGGTTAAAAATGATAGATTTTCCGTCGAGCTTAAATTTAATCATAAAATATAATTAGAATAGCAAAAATTTGATATTGCTAGTAGCTTATTGTGGGGGCGTATTCATGGATTCTACAATTCTAGCAGAGTTTTACAAGTTAAGTGATATTGAAAAAAAGCAGCTGCAAGACCAGCAATTTCATTCTGATTTTGATACGAAATCAATTTTGAAAAAGAAGTCAGTCTATAAAATACCTGTCTTTACTGAAGACTTTTTTAAAAATCAAAATATTTATATTTCCAAGCATAATCGGTTTGCGGCATATCCAACGCACACGCACACATTTCTTGAAATGAACTACATGTTGGCTGGACATGCTATCGAGCATATCGGAAAAAGAGACATTCAATTAAATCAAGGCAATATCTTAATTTTAGATGTGGGAACAACCCACTCAATTGAAGCTCTCAGTGCAAATGATATTATGATCAATATTATTTTTAGAAATAACATTGAGTTTTCCTTATCAAGCATTCAGAAATTAGGGCAATATAACAGTATTCTTTATAAATTTTTACCAGCGGATGACCATTTAAACAAGTATTTGATATATCAAAGTTATCATACAAAAGGACCAGTTCAGGTGATAGCTGATGCAATTATTGAGGAATACTTTCATCCACAAAAGTTCTCGAAAATGTTGATTGACAGTTACTTACGGTCTTTCCTCATTCTTTTATCCAGAAATACCAATCTGTATTCTGATGACACCATTCAAAAGCAAATTCCCAACTTAGTTTTATACATGCTTAAGGAAATTACTAAAAATCCGAAAGATTGCAATTTAAATAAACTGGCTGAAGAATCCAGTTATAACCGCGCATATTTAGGGAGCCTATTTAAAAAATCTACTGGCCTGTCTTTTTCCGAAGCATTAACAGACCAGCGATTGCTTGATGCTTATAATATGCTAATATCAACTAAAATGCCTATTTCGGAAATAACCGAGCAAGTAGGAATCAGTAATAAAACATTCTTTTATAATAAATTTAAAAAGAAATTTCACGAATTACCAAATGATGTAAGAGCCGAGTTCAAATAAAAAAGCCTGATCCAGAATTATTTTCTGGGTCAGGTTTTACTTAAAGAATATCAATGTTATATATCTTTTAAGGTGTTTTTGTGAAAAAGTATAAATAAAAAATAGTGAGGTATTGACAAGAATGTCAATTTTTAAAACAAAAAGTCTTTACTGGGTGACTATAGCACCACCCCCTTTCAGGTTAGTTAGCCTCAAGTTTGAGTAAAAAATAATTTTTATAACACTAAATAAATGCTGTAAACAATAAAAGATCAAAATAGAGATCTTTTCCTTTTAAAAACAGTTATTTCTTCAGCTCATAAACATAGGAAGTTTCGTCTGGACGGTATGCGCCATGCAGCTTACCAACTTGAGTAAAGCCCATTTTATTAATCAAATGTTGCATAGCCTTATTATCTTCGTGCGTATCGATTCGAATCGAATCAACCTTATCACTTTGCCTAATCTTGTTAATCACGGAATTTAATAGTTGAGTCGCATAACCCTTACCAGCATGCTCAGATTTAATTGCAACACGGTGAATAACAACATAATTATCTGTATCGCAAAGCCACTTACCGTTTAAATTATCATATACATGGTCAGGCCCATCCACAATGGCAATTGCACCGACTGTCTCATGATCATCTGAGACAGCTAAATATGCCCAGCCATTCTTGATATCTTCCTTAATCTGATCATGCGAAGGATAATCACCCTGCCATTGATCTACACCATGTTCTGCTAACTGATTAGCACCGTCTTTCAAAATAGTTATGATTTGGTCGAAGTCGGCCATTGTTGCTTTTCTTAATTGCAAAATTCTTATTCTCCTTTTTTGAAATACCGCACCATTATATATATTGAAGTTGCAGTTGTAAAAAATTTTGACTCCTATTTAGGAGAAATTTTGCAAAGCTAAAAAGTTTTTAATTTATCCACTTTATTTATGTCACAATGCCTGTTATATCAACATATCAATGATGCCAAAAATTAAAAATATGTTTGAATTTTACACTAAAAACCTATAAGCCTAGTACCCGATTTTATTAGCGGAAGAATTTGCCTTCTCATTCAAAAACTAAAAAGCCATTTAATTACTGAATCTAGCAATTAAATGGCTCTATTCTCATATTAGCATATAAAAGATAAGCAATTTAAAATAAAAACCAATGCTAAAAGCATTGGTTTTAATAATGGGGTTAAGCACCTTGATATTGGACAAGTGAGAAAACATCTAAATCTGGCAGTTTCTCTCTTCCCTTTAAATCTGGTAATTCAACGTAAAAGGCAGCCCCCACAAGTTCACCACCTAGATTTTCAATCAACTGCTTGCATGCACGAAGCGTCCCTGCAGTTGCAAGTAGGTCATCACAGATAACTACACGTTGACCTGGTTTAATTGCATCCTTATGCATTTCGAGACTATTTGAGCCATATTCTAAATCATAAGAAGCACGTTCAACTTCTCGAGGGAGCTTATGAGGCTTTCTAGCGGGAATAAAACCAATTCCTAATTCAGTTGCCACCGGACAACCAACAATAAAACCGCGAGCTTCAGGACCAACAATTACGTCCGCCCTTCTTTTCTTAGCATAATTTGCTAATTCATGTGTGGCTTCTTGAAACAACTTTCCATCTTGCAAGATAGGAGTTATATCCCTAAATACTATCCCTTCATTAGGAAAGTCCTTAACACTTGCAATGTGTTTTTCAAAAATGTTTGCCATAAGAAGAAAAACCTCCAAAACTTCATTTGCTTTTCTAAAGCTTCTTTTGACCTTCCTATTCTAGCAGACTTTCTAATTAAAAGCATTAAAAGCCCTAAAAGTTAATGTAGTTTTAATTGCTCATTCACGTACATTAAGAGCTTGGAACTCGCCATTTTTCTAAGCTGTTGTACAAAATTAATTTGTGAACTGGTTGCACTAAAATATTTTGAAGCCGTAAGCGGCTGCTTGAGTGGATTCTTGATGCCGTAAATTTTATCTTGATCCATTTTGATAAACTTTAGTTCAAAGAAAACGCGGAGAATAAATAAAATACTGTTATAATCCAAGCCTAGATATGGGGCTACTTGCCGGTAGTCCTCTGCAGCCAAGCCCGGGTGTTGGTACACATACTTCAGTACTTGTTCAAATGCACTTTTAGCCGGAATATTTTCAACTGGCAATTGATCTAGTAAAAAACGCAAATATAGCTGGCCAAAATGATTATTCAGTGCCAAATCAAATTCATTTTGATTATGGGGCGCATCTAAAAATACAGCTACTTCACCCTCATCATCATATTCATTGACCAAAGTAATCTTAGACGGATCCAGATCATAACGATTGGCTGCTACTGCTTTATTTTTTTCATCAAACAATAAATATTTATCCGCAAATCCCATAACATACTTTTCTTGCCGGAGGTCAACTACATCTTGAGCCACACTTAATTGCGGAGCTGCAAAAACTATTCCTTTCATTATTCCTTGCAGCTTAACTTGTTTGCGGTAGCAATTTTCTCCTAATTGAATGAAGAGCTGATCGATATATGGCAAGAGGGTTCTCGTAAGGTACTTCTTATTAAAACCAACGACTTCAAGCTTAGTGTTATCTTTTGCAACTGTTAGTTTAATATGATTCTTGTCTTTGCCCATGAAGAAACAACTGCATATTTCTGGGTGGCTAATACTAAATATTGGTTCTTCATTATCTGTCCCGAATGGTCCAACCCTTTTGATTTCAGCCATCGTCTTTGTACTCAGTCCGCTAAATGGCAATTCAAAATCATAATATTCAGTCATTGAGCTTGCAGGTGTTTGATAGCTTTTTTCAAAAGACTGTCGTAAATCATCGACTTTACTTTCTTCCATCGAAAGACCGCAAGCAAAATCATGTCCACCAAATTTTAGAAATAGTTCTTTTTTCATGGGGTCAAGTGCTTCAAAGAGATTAAAACCCGCAATCGATCTACCCGAGCCTTTGACAATGCCAGCATCATTCTTGGTTAAGACAATTGTTGGCTTGCGAACATGCTCCACAATTTTGTTGGCAACTAACCCAAGAACACCCTCATGAAAGTTGGGATCATAAATAACTAGTGTTTTTTTAGTTTGCCAACTGTTAGTTTTAATTTGCTCTAAACAGCTCTTAAATACTTGTTCAGTTAATTCCTTTCGTTGATCATTTAATTTCTCAACTCGATCGGCAATTTCTTGGGCTTCTTCTTCACTTTCACTCAAAAGTAAATCAACTGCTAACTCGGCATTGTCAAGCCGTCCAACGGCATTTAAACGTGGTGCAATATTAAAGCCAATATCGGTTTCATTAATTTGGCCAAAACTAAGTCCAGCATTTTTGATTAAACAACGCAAACCTGGTCTTTCGGTCTGATTAATTACCCTTAATCCCTGCTTAACAATGATATGGCCTTCACCGGAAACCTTAACCATATCACCAATTGTTCCAATCATCGCCAGATCTAACAGTTCAGTCATTGGATCCTGCATTAACTCACGGCAAATAGTGTATGCAACACCTGCACCGCAATAATCATCAAAAGGATAAGACTGTCCAGGATAATTACAGTGAACGATGGCATAGCTATCCGGCACTTCTTCCTGAATTTTATGGTGATCAGTAATAATTGTATCAACCCCATGTTCTTTGGCATAAGCCACTTCATTTACACCAGTTATACCATTGTCAACCGTAATAATCAGTTTGGTTCCATCAGCAACAATTTTCTGGTAGGCTGCCATATTTGGGCCATAACCATCCCGAAAACGGTCAGGAATATAAAAATGAACATCTGCCCCTAGAATCGTCAAAGTTTCCATCATAATACTAGTTGCAGTTATTCCATCTGCATCGTAGTCACCATAAATAGTTATTTTTTCACCATTATCAATCGCCAGATTAATTCTTTCGACAGCCTTAGTCATGTCATGCATTAAAGTTGGCTCTGCTAAATCCTCTTCAGTCGCATTAAACCAAAAGTCCAACTGCTCATCAGTATTAAGATTACGCTGAGCAAGTAATTTTGCCTCAATCTCACTAAGTTGATATTTTTCAATTAATTCGGGAGCTAACTCTTTACCAGAGCGCTGTTTCCAATCTATCATTTAAATAATTAGCCTTTTTCCAATCAGAAGAAAATCAGGCAGTTTAATTAACCGCCTGACAAAAGTTATTTCAAATCATCATCGTTCATACGGAGAACTGCCATGAAAGCATCTTGTGGTACTTCAACACGACCAACTGCTTTCATCCGTTTTTTACCACGTTTTTGCTTTTCAAGTAATTTAGCCCGGCGGTCTGGGTCACCAGTATGGATTTTCCAGGTAACATCCTTCCGGTATGGCTTGACTGTAGCTCGAGAAATGATTTTTGCACCAATCGCTCCTTGAATATCAACTTCAAAGTTTTGCCGCGGAATTAACTTCTTCAATAAGGAAGTCATTTGTCTAGCACGATTTTGTGCTTCATCGCGATGTGCAATAAAGCTCAATGCATCAATCACTTGTTTATTCAGCAAAATATCAATTTTAACTAAATCAGTTGCGCGGTACCCAGTTATTTCATAATCAAGTGAAGCATATCCTTTAGTTGACGACTTCAAATCATCAAAAAAGTCATAAATAATTTCTGCAAGTGGCATATTATAAATCACATTAACGCGGTATTTATCTAGATAATCCATGGTTACAAAGTCGCCGCGCTTACGCTGACACAGTTCCATTACCGGACCAACAAAGTCATTTGGAACCATGACTTCGGCTTTAACATAAGGCTCTTGAACTTCTTTATATTCACCGGCTGAAGGAAGATCAGATGGATTATCGATTACCTTAGTCGAGCCATCATTCATAATTGCATGATAATCAACCGAAGGAGCAGTCATAATTAAATCAAGGTTAAATTCTTGCTCTAGTCGCTCCTGGACAACGTCCATATGTAAAAGACCTAAGAAACCACAACGGAAACCGAATCCCAATGCCGTAGAAGTTTCAGGTTCAAATTCCAACGCAGCATCATTTAACTGCAGCTTTTGTAATGCTTCTTTTAAATCATCATATTTAGAATTATCAACTGGGTACATTCCGGAATATACCATTGGCGGAATTTGGCGATAACCAGGTAATGGTTCAGCCGTTGGCTTTTCAGCAGAGGTGATTGTATCACCTACTCGAGTCTCACGGACAGATTTAATATTAGCAGTTAGATAACCGACATCTCCCGCAATTAAAATATCCTTCTTCACGGGGTGAGGACTCGAAACACCGACTTCAGTAACCTCGTATTCTTTACCTGTGTTCATAATTTTGATGTGATCACCGGGCTTGACCGTTCCCTCTTTAATCCGCACAGATAATACTACACCACGATAATCATCATATTTTGAATCGAAAATAAGCGCTTTAAGCGGATTAGTCAGAGAACCATCTGGTGCCGGAATATCCTGAACTATTTGTTCAAGTAAATTGGCAATACCTTGGCCAGTTTTTCCAGATACTTCGGCCGCGTTGCTTGCATCAATTCCAAGCATCTCAGTGATTTCTTCTTTTGCCTGGTCAGGATTGGCTGAAGGTAAATCAATTTTATTAATGACTGGTAGAATTTCAAGGTCATCGTCAATGGCCAAATAGGTGTTAGCCAAAGTTTGAGCCTGAACACCTTGGGACGCATCAACAACCAACAAGGCTCCTTCGCAAGCTGCAAGCGAACGAGAAACTTCATACGAAAAGTCCACGTGTCCTGGTGTATCGATTAAATGAAAAATGTAATCTTCTCCATCCTGAGCATGATATTTTATTTCAACAGAGTTCATTTTAATGGTAATTCCCCGTTGACGCTCAAGTGGCATATCATCAAGCATTTGGTTTTTTAATTGGCGTTCTGAAACAGTATCCGTCAATTCTAAAATCCGATCGGCAATTGTGGATTTACCATGGTCAATATGCGCTACAATTGAAAAGTTACGAATATGTTTTTGATAATCTTGTAGTTTTTTAATATCCATATGTTATTTGCACCCTTTTTTCTATCTTTATTATTATAGCAAATTCACCGTTAGGGATAAAACGAATTGAGCAAAACTATTATTTGTACCTTCTAGTAAAAAAATGAAAAACAGGCTTAAAATTTATAAATAAGTCAAAATAACTACTTTATGATATCAAAACTTTATTATGTGTATCTAACTTACAAAATGACTAATTGCCTTGTAGAGTAGAAATGCCATTAACATATTAACATAGACATTTCTGTCTCTTTTAGGGCTCTCACAGCATTTTTCGATGTTGACAAGTTAACATATTTTTAAAAGTTTTAGAAAAATAAGATTTTTTTAAAAAAACGCTTTACTTTTCTAAAATATTTATGTACTATAAAGCATATCAATCTGCTAGCGATTTATTATTAGTCCACAAGAGTTAATTTGTGGTAATTAATCGATTAAATTATGTAAATGTAAGTTATAGTATATTGTGAAATGAGCTTGAGAATATGAATGCTCTAGCTGAATCATACTTATTAATGTTAGAAAAAAAGTATAAAAAAATAATTTTAAACAAATGGGTCTGGGTAGTTGTAGGTTTAATTGTTTTTATTGGTATTGGCTCTTACGCATTTCATTGCACCAGTAGAGGATACAACTTTACTGGAAGTGTAAAATTACATTGGCCAAAGTTTTGGGAAATGGGAATAGGATGTAAACGATAAATTTAAAGCTGAAAGTTCTTTTAGGCTTTCAGCTTTTTTTATAAGTTTTAATCTGGAAGAATATTAGGACAATGTTAAAAATTGAGAATTTAAATAAAACATTTGGTAAGAAACAAATCTTTGCGAATTTAGATGCAACCTTTGGGGATACTGGTGTCACATTAATTGTTGGAATCAATGGCGTTGGAAAAACAACTTTATTAGACACAATATTAGGAATCAGTAAATATAACAGTGGGACTGTTGAGTTTAATGGACTGAGTTCTGATCAAAAAAAATTTAAAGAGCAGACATTTTATGTTCCTTCAGACTTTTTTTTACCTGAATACATGACGGGTAAAGAATATTCTAATTTCATACTGAAACACTATCCTAATAGTAATTTAGCATTTTTTAAAAAATGTTCAGAGTGGTTAGGAATTAAAGACTCATTGAATAAAACACTAGAAACTTATTCTTTTGGAATGAAAAAGAAAATTCAACTTGCCATCATGGCAAGTTCAGGGACAACCCTAATTTTAGCTGATGAAATTTTTAATGGACTTGATTTTGAAACAACTATTTTCGTACAGAATTTATTGGATAAAATGAGTCAATCAGCTAAAATAATTATTGTTTCTCATGAACCAAGTGTTATAGACTTTTACAGCGAAGACATAAGAATACTAAATAACAAAAAATTAGAAAGAATGTATGGAACTTCTGAGGCTGTAATTGAAAAAGTAAAGAAAGAGGGTAATTTAAATTCAAAGTTATGTCAAATGGAAAAGTATTTTAGAACTGCTTAGTTTCTTTTTTAACGATTCACTACATGGCTTTTTAGACCGCCCTTTTTTTAGGAAAAAGTTAAATAGAGTTTTTCTGGGCATCGGCCTTTTCGCTGTTTACTATTTATACTTTTGGTTAAATATGCAGCAACTTTCAACTATTTCTAATTTAGCAAATACTTTTAATAAATCAAGGTATTTAATCGCGGCAAAGCAAACGTTAAGTAGCTATTACAATTTATGCTTAGTCTTAAGTGTATTGATATATATCTTAGTTAATGCAACTTTTCAATTAACTCGTAATGCTTTGCATATAGCTAAAACTTTACCATTTTCAGAAAAAGAAATCTGGCTATCACAAAAAATTTTTAAGATGATAAGTGGACTTTTTATCTTTGAGATTGTTTTAATAGTTTTGATTCCTAGTATTAAGCTAATAACTCATAATGTATTTTACTGTTTTATTCTTTTAGTTAACTTTCACCTAATTTTTTTAAGTCTATTTCTTATTCTAGATTTAATTTATGATTTTATTTTAGTTAATGTGCGTTCAAATACTAAATTAGTTGCTACATTTATGGATATACTGTTTGTAACATTGGTATCAGTTTATGCTTTTACAGCAAGATTTAAAGTTGATTATTTAGTTGGCCTGATCAAATTTAATGTAGGCAAGTTAATAAGATTCTCCTTTTTTATCTTACTTTGTATACTGATTATGCTAAATACAATTACTCTAATACTGCAGCCACAAGAAATCATATCTAAAAAAAACAAATTTTGGAAATTGCCATTAATTGACTTCAAAAATATTATAGAAATTAGTTTACCAGCTATAATAAGAACACCAAATTTTGCCTATATTTTTTTATTTACGATAGTGATATTTTTATTCTCATCAATATACAATTCTGCAAATGATACTTTAAATAACATGATGTTTGTTTTTCCTTTGATTGGTGTATCTGGAATTAGCTACTCTGATGCAACTCTAAAGTTCAGAAAACATTTCAAACTTTATAATATCTCCGAAAAATACGAGTTGTTGTCTATATTATTTACCGGCGTTGTGATATTAATTCCTGCTTTAGTAATTTCATTAATAAAGTTGAGAAATTTAGATGTCTTTGCTTTTGGATTCTCTATTTATTTATCTTCAATAATCTTAGGATTTTTGTTGCCTAAATCATATGGAAGTGTTAACGAAACCATATCGTCGATAATAATTTTAATTGTTATAGTTCTCTTATCACTAACTTTGGTAAAAGCTGAGCTTTTATATATAATAATTTGCTTTTTGATATTTATCTTATTTATGATTTTAAAAAAGGGGATGTAAAAGAATTATGAATTTTTTTAAAGGTATAAGCCTAGGAAGTTGTACATATTTAGTAGCTTTCATGGTTGACTATGTTGTAGAACTATTCAGGATCAATAGCTCTGGAGAAAAGATCACGTTCTTAGGTCTAAAAATCGTTACTTCCATGCGAGAAAACTCGTTGAATACCACTTTTTCTTTAACATGGAAGGTATTAATTACATATGCTGTTTTCATGGTTGTTTTCATGCTTATATTTTCTGCTTTTAGAAAAATAAAAAGCAGATAGTGATGATTCTTTTTACAATAAATTTTATTTTATCAAGTTTTATCGTTGTATCTCTTCATGAATCAATTCATTTTGTAGTAGCAAAAATTTTGAAATTATCACCTCATTTTTATGTTAGTAAATATGGAACACCAACAGTCAAGTATAAAAACGAAAACAAATATTTTAAGACGTTTTTAACATCTATTAGTGCCCCCTATTGTGGTGGTTGTAATCGCAATTTTGTTACCTGAATCGGATCAGTTTAATCTGATCAAATTAATGGGACTTTTAAATATATTCAATTTATTACCTATAACAACTGATGGAGAAGTTGCTATTTATGCACTTATTAAATTATGGATAAAAATAAAAAAATAATATATAGCATTTTAACTATTTTTATAATAATGTTATTACTGTACATTGGCTATGCAATAACTAAAAATAATGGCGGAGGAACAGGAAAATATAATGATTGTACCTCACAGTTTATACATGAGGATACAAGTAAAATTATGAAGAAGTTAGAAAGCAAGAAACGTGGAATTTACTATTTTGGATTTCCTACCTGTCCTTGGTGTCAAGAACTTTTACCAGTATTAGACTCTTCTCTAAAAAAAATAAACTAAAGGCATATGTAGTAAATACACGAGGAAATAATTACACTAGTAGTGATAATATTAAATTAGAAACTTTCTTTATTCACTATATAAGTAAAAGAAAAGGACTAACCGTTCCTTTGATAATAATAATAAAAAATAAAGGATCTATTCGGGCTCATATAGCAACTGTGCCAGGTCATAATGCGGAAGTTAAAAAAATGAATAATTTTCAAAAAAAGAAATTATTAAATGAATTAAATGATATATGTAAATGGTATAAAAAATAATTTATAATATAATTATTTTTTTATAGATTATTGCTATGTAGAGAATTAAAGAATCTAAAATAAATTAAAATATTTAATTGGCAAAGGCTTAACCATCGATAGAATATAGATGGTTAAGCCTTTTTGTCTGTTTTTGCTTATTCATTTTAAAAAAGTGAATATTTTTCTTCTGAAATATCAACTCTCTATGTTAGCTTATTTTTGTTCAAAACAAAAAAGCGTCAAACTACTTAATAGGTCTGACGCTTAATTGTTTAACAAGCCTTAATAAAAAGATTTGTCAGAAATATATTACTGCAATTTCTCTTTTAGTCTTTCAAAAAAGCCTTTTTCTTGGGGAGTGATTGAACCGCCGCCAGCTTTAACAAAGTCCACTAAAGCTTGCTTTTGCTTTTCGTTGATTGTTTTTGGAATCTGGACTTGAATAGTAGTAACCTGATCACCATTGCCATTACCGCGAAGGTAAGGAACACCTTCACCACGGATAGTGAATTTCTTATTTGGTTGTGTTCCTGCTGGTATCTTTAACTTCTTATCACCATGGACCGTCTTAACCGTAATTTCATCACCAAGAGTAGCCTGAGCAAATGAGATTGGTACGGTAGTATAAATTGTGTTCCCACTACGCTCAAATTCTTTAGATGGCTTAATTCGGTAGCTTATGTACAAATCACCATAAGGTCCACCATTTTTACCTGCTTCACCTTGACCTTCATAACGGAGTTGTTGACCATTATCAATTCCGGCTGGAATATTAACCTCAATGGTATTTTTACCGTCTACAACGCCATTACCATGACAAGTCTTACATGGATGCTCAATGATGACACCCCGACCATGACATTTATCACAGGTAGTTTGCCGCCGAATTACACCAATCATTGACTTTTGGCTAACGGTCATTATTCCCGTACCACCACATTTGTCACAGGTAATAGGTTGAGTACCCTTTTCAGCACCGTTACCCTTGCAAGTTGGACATGTTTCACTGCGAGTATAAGAAACTTGTGTTTTCTTACCATTAATCGCATCCATAAAGTCAATTGTTAACGTATAATCAAGATCTTCTCCGCGAGTTGGTGCTTTCGGATCAACATGACGTGACGAAGCCCCAGCACCACCAAAGAAATCATTAAAAATATCGCCGAAATCGCCAAAGCCACCGAAGTCGCCATATCCTTGGCCGGCTCCACCGCCAAAGCCGCCCTGACCATTTACGCCAGCAGAACCAAATTGGTCATATTGTGCCCGCTTTTGCTGGTCATGTAAAACTTCATATGCTTCGTTAATTTTTTTATATTTTTCTTCTGCACCAGGTTCATGATTGATATCTGGATGATACTTTTTAGCTAGTTTACGGTAAGCAGAGTTAATTTCTTTATCACTGGCATTCCGATCAACGCCTAGCACATCATAGTAATCTTCTTGTGCCATCTAAAAGCTCCTTACTTTACAAAAGAAAAGAACTACTTATGCGGCAGTTCTTTTCTAATTTATTCAATTATAAACCCTTTATTTATCTGGGTCTACCTTATGAAATTCACCATCGCCAGCAGAGCCATTATCAGAGCCGCCATCTTGTGAACCTGGGTTTTGTGGGCCTGCCTGCGGACCAGCTTGACCTTGGGCACCTTGAGCTCCACCGTTAGCTTGGTATAATTTTACGGCTAAATCTTGAGCAACTTTTGATAATTCATCCTTCTTGGTCTTCATTTCATCCAAGTTATTATCTTTTTGTGCCTTCTTCAAAGCCTCAAGAGCATCTTTAACCTTCTTAGTATCATCATCTGATACCTTGTCTTTGACTTCATCTAAGGTCTTTTCAGTTGAGAAGATTAATTGGTCAACCTCATTGCGAAGATCGACTTCTTCCTTCTTCTTTTTATCCTCTTCAGCATGTTCTTCAGCTTCTTTTTGCATCTTTTGAATTTCTTCATCAGATAAGCCGGAAGAACTCTTAATAGTAATCTTTTGTTCTTTTCCAGTACCCATATCCTTAGCAGATACATTAACGATACCATTCTTATCGATATCAAATGTAACTTGGATTTGTGGTACACCACGAGGAGCAGCAGGAATGTCAGTTAACTCAAAGCGACCTAAAGTCTTGTCATCAGCTGCCATTGGACGTTCACCTTGTAAAACATGGACATCTACTGCTGGCTGATTATCAGCTGCAGTTGAGAAAATTTGACTCTTTGAAGTTGGAATTGTGGTGTTCTTCTCAATTAATTTAGTGAAGACGCCACCCATTGTTTCAATCCCTAATGAAAGTGGTGTAACATCAAGTAATACGACATCTTTAACGTCACCAGAGATAACCCCACCTTGAATAGCAGCACCTAAAGCTACAGCTTCATCTGGGTTGATTGAATGGTCAGGTTCCTTACCAGCCCACTTTTTAACTGCTTCTTGAACAGCAGGTATACGAGTTGAACCACCGTTTAAAATAACTTTATCAATATCGCTAACAGTTAAATCGGCATCCTTCAACGCATTATCAAATGGGATCTTGGTACGATCAACTAAATCAGCAGTCAATTCATCAAACTTAGCACGAGTTAAGTCAGCTTCAAGGTGAAGAGGACCAGACTCACCAGCAGAAATGAACGGAAGAGAAATATGAGTTGATGATACACCTGATAAATCTTTCTTAGCTTTTTCAGCAGCATCCTTTAACCGTTGTAAAGCCATCTTGTCTTTAGAAAGGTCAACGCCATTTTCATCTTTAAAGTTCTTGATAAGCCAGTCAATAATCTTATTATCAAAGTCATCCCCACCAAGGTGAGTATCACCGTTAGTCGAAAGAACTTGGAAGACGCCGTCACCTAGTTGCAATACAGAAACATCAAATGTACCACCACCAAGGTCGTAAACTAATACTTTCTCGTCTTCGGCATCTTTATCAAGACCGTAAGCAAGTGATGATGCAGTAGGCTCATTGATGATCCGTTTAACTTCTAAACCGGCAATCTTACCAGCGTCCTTAGTAGCTTGACGTTGTGCATCGTTGAAGTATGCAGGTACGGTGATAACTGCTTCCGTAACTTTTTCACCTAAATAATCTTCAGAAAACTTCTTGATGTATTGTAAAATCATGGCAGAAATTTCTTGTGGAGTATAAGACTTGTCGCCAATTTTTACCTTGTAATCAGTCTCACCCATATGACGCTTAATTGATGAAATTGTGTTAGGGTTAGTGATTGCTTGTCTCTTAGCAACTTCACCTACTTGAATTTCACCATCTTTAAATGCGACAACGGATGGAGTGGTACGGTTACCTTCTGGGTTAGTAATAATCTTTGGTTCTTTACCCTCTAAAACTGCTACTGCTGAGTTAGTGGTTCCGAGGTCAATACCGATAACTTTTGACATTAATAATCTTCCTTTCAATTATTGTGCAACAACAACCATTGCTGGTCTTAGTGTACGATCTTTATATGAATATCCTTTTTGTAAAACTTGAACAACGTGATCTTTTTGTTCATCATTTTCAGCTTCTACAGTTTGTACTGCTTGATGTAAATTAGGATCAAATTTAGCTCCCTCAGCTTCAATTTCACTGATACCATGATCCTTCATCGCCTTAATCAAAGAATCCAAAGTCATTTGGACACCCTTTTTAAGTTGTTTAGAAGCTTCATCATCTACTTTAGTATTCAAGGCACGTTCAAGGTTATCCATTGCTGGTAGAACATCCTTTGCTAAAGATTGTGATTCATACTTGATTAATTGTGCACGCTCATTATTGTAGCGATTTTGCATATTTTGCATTTCCGCTTGACTACGAAGGAATTTGTCCTCCAAGTCTTTCTTTTCTTCTTGAGCTTTGGCTAAATTTTCCGCAAGCTTTTTTTCTGCGGATTTTTGATCTTTGTGTTCGTCAACCTTAGTACTTACTTTGCTTTTTTCATCTTTTTTAGCTTTTTCTGTTTGACTTTTATCTTTGGCCAAATCTTTTTCGCTAACATATTTTTCCTTACTCACGGCTAACCTCCTTTATTTAAACCTACCATAATATTCAAGTAGTTTCTTAGCCAATTCATTTCTAAAGTATTCCAAAAGGCCAATAACTTGTGAATATGGCATATTATTCGGGCCAAGTAAAGCAATTATGCCCTTGCCATGGGAGCCAACGCTATACTCTGCCGTAAGCAGACTATAATCTCTTAACAAATCATTTGACAATTCAGAACCCAAACTTACACGTACCGGATATTTGCCACCATCTGAATTAGTCTTGTCATCAACAAAATTAGAAATCAAATCATTGTGATCAATCAATTCATATAGTGAACGCAAGCTAGAAACATCATCAAACGAACTATTATTCAATAAGTTGATTTGACCATCAACGTACATCTGCTCACTAGCAGCATCGTTAATAACATCTTCAACTAAATCAATTAGTTCGCTTACATGATTACTCGTTAGCTTTTTACCCAAGGTCTGATTAAGCAAGGTAGGAGTTATCTCACTTAAAGCTTTTCCTACGAGCTCATCGTTAATCATCCGCACAGCTTTTTCTACTTCATCACCGTGAACATTATAAGGTAAGCTGTAAACTTGGCTATGGACGTTACCATCACTAGTTACCAAGATTGCCATAATTTGGCGATTAAATAACGGTACGATTCGAAAGCCAGTGATAGTTAAATCACTATTTTCGGGTCCCTCTGCAAAAGCAGTGTAATTAGTCAAGTCAGAAAGAATTTTGGCAGCTTCCTGTACAATCTCGTTGACTTGGTGAAAAGGCTGATCTAATTGACTAACAATTTTCTGGTAAACAGACGACGGGATTTGAAGAGGTTCAAGTAAATTATCTAAGTAATACCGATATCCTTCAGTAGACGGTACGCGTCCACTTGAAAGGTGTGTTTTCTCAAGTAATCCCTTGTCTTCCAAAGCAGCCATTTCATTACGAATAGTTGCACTAGAAACTTTAATTGGCAACTGATTCATGACCGTTTTAGATCCAACCGGTTCATGCGTTTGCGTAAAATCATTAATAATTGTCTTTAAAATTAATTCTTGACGTTCGGTCAACATAAAAATCGCCCTCACTTTTAGCACTCATACTTATCAGGTGCTAACAATTATTATGATACTAGTTTTTAGCAGAATGTCAAGTCGAGTGCTAAACTTTTTTATGACAAAATGCAGTTTTCTAATTAACCGGAAGAATTTATTAGTTTCTCTGGGCAAAATAAGCCTTTATTTCAGCTTCATCTTGTTTCATCTGCATTTTTAGCTCGTTCAAGTTAGCAAACTTAATCTCACCACGTGTATACTTGTACCACTTTATAACCATGTCCTCGTCATAAGCTTCTTCATTAAACCCAAATAAATTAGATTCAATAAAAATCTTCTTATTATCATTAATAGTTACATTATAGCCAACACTAGTCATTGAGTCATACCATTGACCCTTAATTTTAGTTCGGGTTGCATACACGCCAACCTTTGGCACCACTTTGTTAGTATCCCATACTAGATTAGCTGTAGGAAAGCCCAATTTATGCCCATTACGCAGACCATGACCTACTGTCCCAGACATAACATATGGCGCACCCAAAAGTTTTTGTGCTAAGTCCATCTGACCAGCAGTAATTGCCTTTTTAATTTCCGTCGAGCCAATCTTTTGACCATCATAAGATTGTTTCGGAACATCAATTATTTCAAATCTGCCTCTAGCAAATTTAGGAAAATTTTTCATATTAGCAATATCTTTAGGACCATAAGTATAATCAAAGCCAGCCACTACCGTGTCAGCACCCAGTTTGACGACAATGTTATCAACAAATTCTTGTGCAGTTAACTGGCAAAATTGCTCATTAAAATGCATGACCAATAAATAGTCGACACCAAGTTTTTGCATTTTATAGGCTTTTTCACCTAAATTATCTATATAGGTAACTTGTGAATTTTGGTAAACCTCTTTAGGATGACGGTCAAAGGTCATTACAACCAAAGGCAAGTGCTTGTCGTCTGCCTTTTTTTTGGCAATTTTAATTAACTGCTGGTGTCCGAGATGGACGCCATCAAAAAAACCAAGCGCTAAGATAATATTAGTTGGAAATAGCTTTTCGCCGATGGGGTAAGTTAAATGGATAATGTGCACGATAAATAACCTTCATTTCACCTATTCGTTTTGTAACAGCATCAAATCAGGGCGATAAACAGCATCATCCTTTTGATAGATTGCTTTAACGCTATTATTGTACCTTAATGCAACCTTTTTTGCATTCGTTTTCAAAGGGATTGAATTGCCATTTTTTACTTTCAGCCATTGACCACTAGTTAAATCGCAAGTTTCATAGTCCTTAAAAAAGGCATCAATTGGTTGAATAAAGTTGGTCACTTCATCAGGATGAGCAATAATTTGATCAAGTTTAACCGCTTGATCAATGGTAAAACCAGAACTTGCAGTCCGGCGTAATGTTTTCATCACGGCTGGAACCCCGAGCCGGGTGCCTAAGTCATTAACAAGGGATCTTACATATGTACCTTTACTGCATTCAATTTGAAAATCAAATTCTTGAAAACCGGTTTTTGAATCAAATACCGGTTCAGACATAGTATCATAGGCAAAAATTTGCACTTGCCTTTTTGGCCGGTCTACTTCGATACCCTCACGAGCGTATTCATATAGATGCTTACCATTAACCCGGACAGCTGAATAAATTGGTGGTACTTGTTCAATTTGGCCAACAAATTTTTTCATTTGCTGTTCAATTTCTTCTTTTGCAATCGGATCAGTCAACTTCTGACTCTTGAGAACCTTGCCACTTATATCATAGCTATCAGTAGCATAGCCTAAAATAGCTGTTCCCACATATTTCTTATTTTGCGTATGCATTAGTTCAATTAACTTGGTAGCCTGACCAATCGCTATTGGCAAAACACCAGTTACATCGGGATCCAAAGTACCAGCATGACCGATTTTCCTAATATGAAGGGCTTTACGTAAATGGTAGACGACGTCAGCACTGGTCATGCCTTTGTCTTTATCAACCACTAAAATTCCATTTATCATTTTACCTTACCCACTAAAAAAGCGCCCAACAGCGCTTTTTGGTTAATTATTTCGATCTTCATCTTGCTTTTTAACTTCAGCAATTAGTCGATCAATTTTACTACCATATTTTACTGAATTGTCTCGCTTGAAAATTAATTCAGGCACTTTATAAACTGTTAAAATTTGACCAAGCAAATGACGCATCATGCCCTTTGCTTTTTCAAGTCCTGCAGCAGCTTCTTCTTCCTTTTTTGGATTTTCAGAAAGAATGCTGTAGTAAACAGTTGCATACGACAAATCATTAGTACATTCAACTGCAGTAATTGTAACATCGCTTACGCGTGGATCACGAATATTTTTCCGCAGAATTTTGGTTAATTCACGGAGGATCTCTCCTTCAACACGACCTACTCTGTGTTTCATGTTTTCCTCCCCGTCAAACTAGTTAGGCTTAACTTCTTGCTGTTCAACTGCTTCTAATTCATCACCAATTTTAATGTCATTATAGCCTTCAATTGTCAAACCACAGTCAAAACCTTGCTTAACAATTTTAGCATCATCCTTAAATCGCTTAAGTGAAGCAACTTTACCGTTATAAATGACCACACCGTCACGAATTAAGTTGACATCAGAATCGCGTGTGATGTAACCCGAGTCAACAAAAGCACCAGCAATAGTTCCAACTTTAGAAACTTTCCAAGTTTCACGAACTGTTAAGTTGCCGACAACCTTGTCCTCGTATGTTGGCTCAAGCATTCCTTGCATAGCTGCCTTAACATCATCAATCGCCTTGTAAATAATACTGTATAAGCGAATATCGACACCATCAGCCTCAGCTTGCGACTTAGCAGTTGCCGTTGGTCGAACATTAAAGCCGATGATGAAGGCATTGGAAGCACCAGCCAATGTGACATCAGATTCATTAACGGCACCTACGCCTGCGTGAATAATGTTAACGCGAACGCCCTCTACCTCAATCTTTTCTAGAGATTGTTGCAAAGCTTCTGTCGAACCTTGAACATCTGCCTTTAAGACAACATCGACTTCCTTCATATTCTCTTTCTTCATTGTGTCAAACAAATTATCAAGAGTAACATGAGTAACATTTTCACGTGATTGTTGTAATGCTTGTTGAGCTCTTTGCTCACCAACACTTCGAGCAGTCTTTTCGTCATCAAAGACAACGATCTTATCGGCTGATTCAGGAACATCATTCAAACCAGTAATTTCAACTGGCATTGAAGGTGTTGCCTTTTCAACCTGCCGACCACGATCATTGGTCATTACCCGAACACGACCAAACCGGTTACCAACAACAATTGGATCACCAGTATGAAGCGTACCTTGTTGAACTAACAAGTCGGCAACTGGACCACGTCCACGAGATAACCGAGCTTCAATAACAGTACCGATAGCTTTTTGTTTTGGATCAGCCTTTAATTCCATCACATCAGCTTGAAGTAAAATCATTTGCAATAATTCATCAACATTTTCACCAGTTTTGGCAGAAATATTAACAAAGATGGTATCGCCACCGTAATCTTCTGGAATAAGATTATACTTCATCAATTGCTCAGTAACATGTTGTGGGTTGGCGCCTGGAGCATCCATTTTATTGATTGCAACAATAATTGGAACTTTAGCGCTTTTAGCATGATCAATCGCTTCAATTGTTTGTGGCATTACACCGTCATCAGCAGCTACGACCAAAACAACAATATCAGTAATCTCTGCACCACGTTCACGCATATTTGAAAAGGCCGCGTGTCCAGGGGTATCCAAGAAGGTAATCAAATGATTATCAATTCTAACCTGATATGCACCAATCTTTTGCGTAATACCGCCAGCTTCATGGTCGGTAACATGAGTATGACGTAAACGATCAAGTAAAGTCGTCTTTCCGTGGTCAACGTGACCCATGATTGTTACTACAGGTGGACGCTTAATCTGATGCTTAGATTCCTTAGAGGCTTCCATTCTCTTATTGTATAAGTTATCAATATCAGACATGTCCTCATGAACTTTTTCTTCAGCATTAATTCCGTATTCAGCCGCTACTAGTTCAATTGCGTCCTTATCCAAAGATTGATTTTGATTAGTCATTACACCAAGCATGAATAACTTTTTAACAATTTCTGCTGGTTCACGGTGAAGAATTTTACCCAAATCTTGTGCATTCATCCCAACTTCATAAACTAAAGTTTCTGGTAATGGACGCTCTTTTCTTTGAGTTGGCTGCTTTTTCGGCATTTGTTCATATTGCCGTTTCTTATTCTTGCGCTTACGCTTCTCTTGGTGCTTAGAATAAGTATTGTTGTTATTGCCAAATGCTTGATTCTTTCCTTTGCGACCTGGTTTACCATTATTACGTGAATTATGGCCATTACCACGACGCTTTTCTTCTTTGGCAGGCTCTGGAACAGAATTATTGTCGATAGCCTTTGGCCGCTCTGAAGTAGCAGTTTGGTTCTGCTTCATTCTAGCTGGCGAGGGCTTAATAATTTTAGGACCGGTCACTTTAGGAGCAGAAGTTTCAACTTTCTTTACTTTAACAACTTCTTGCTTCTTGGCACTGGTTTCTTCCTTAGTTTCTTGTGGTTTACTTGTATTATTCTTATAAGACTCACGAGCCTTTTCAGTTTGACGATTCAGCGTACTCTCTTCAACTCTCTGTTTTTGTTTTAATTGCTTCAAAAGATCTTGTGCAGCGGGTTTCTGTGTTCTTGTGGATTGTTCTCGGTTAGAACGTTGCTGTGAATGATCTTGCTCTTTGCGATTGCGGTTGTTTGAACGGTGATTATTATTGTGCCGATTGTTCTTATTACTTTTACCGTCTTCATGGTTTTTCTCATTTTTACGGATGGAAGTAACAGAAATCTTAATCTTGCTACTCTTTTTAGCAGCTTTTTCTTGCTTTTTGGCGGGAGCGGGGTTACGAAAACTACCCTTTAACTGATTCACTTGTGAATCCTCTAGTGATGACATATGATTTTTTACATCAAAGCCAAGGTCTTTCGCCTTATTGACCACATCTTTATTATCGATGCCTAAATCTTTTGCAATTTCATAGATTCTTTTCTTAGCCATCAAATCACACTCCTTCATTTATCTTTTGTATTAACGCTTTGCAAAAACCTGTATCAGTAATCCCCAATACCTTACGGTTTTTACCTATTGCATGCGATATCTCGCTACTGCTGAATTCAGAAATGACAGTAACATCATTTTGCTTAGCAATTCGAGTAAGCTTTTCGCTTGTATCCGCGTGACTATCATTAGCCAAAATTACTATTTTAACTTTTTTTGCCTTTAAGCCAACTGATACGATTTCCAAACCGGAAACAAGCTTACCAGCTCGCTCAGCAAGCCCTAGCAAATTCAATGCCTTTTGTCTATTTTGCAACTTTAATCATCACCAAACAATTCTTTTCTTGCTTTTTGATGATCAACATAGGAATATAATTCTTCATAAAATGAAGCGGCAATTTTAACACCTAAGCTTCGCTCAAGAACTCCTTTTTCTTTTGCTTGCTCAATTTTATCAGGATCAAGCGATACATATGCACCACGTCCTGGCTTTTTCCCTGTAGGATCAACAGAAATGTTTTTTTCCTTATCAATTACAATCCGAACTAACTCTTTTTTCGGTTGCATGGTATTGGTTAATAAATCTTTCCGCATCGGAATTTTTCTTTTTTTCAAAAGAGTTCACCCCCTGCCTTATTCGTCGACAGTATCTTCACTTTCAGTAGAAGTTAGTTCAGCATCTTGCTCTGTTTCTTCATCTTCTTGAGTAGAAGTAGCGGCATTCTCATCTTCATCATCAACTGAAGAATCATCGTCAGCTGAAACGGAATCAGCAATATCTTCAGCGGCTTCATCTACTACATCGTTTAAAGCGGCATCTTCATTTTCCTGATTGGCTTCGTTTGAGCTTTCATCGACAAACTCAACTTCTGATTCTGGCCTGATGTCAATCTTGTAGCCCGTTAGCCGAGCAGCTAAACGAACATTCTGACCCTTTTTACCAATGGCAAGCGATAACTGGTAATCCGGAACAATTACCAATGCACTTTTTTCATCTTCTTCATCGCCAAATTGAACCGCAATAACTTCTGCAGGGTTCAATGCATTGGCAATAAAATCAGACGGATCTTCTTCATACTTAACGACGTCAATATTCTCGCCACCTAGTTCATTAACTACGTTTTGAACTCGGGCACCGCGTTGACCGACACAAGTACCAACAGGATCAATGTTTGGATCGTTAGACTTAACGGCAATCTTAGTTCTGTCTCCCGCTTCACGCGCAATCGAAACAATTTCTACCGTCCCATCGTAAATCTCAGGAACTTCTTGTTCAAAAAGACGCTTAACCATATCAGGAGCTGTCCGTGAAACAGTAATTTGTGCGCCCTTGGTATCAGAACCAACATGAGTGACAAGTACCCGAATCTGGTCTTGAGGGTTATAAGTTTCGTTAGGCATCTGGTCGTTTCTAGGCATAACAGCTTCAACATTACCAATTTTAACATAAACAAAGCGGTTGTCGCGCCGTTCAACTGTACCCGTAATCAATTCATCTTCATATTGTGAATATTCGTTAATGATATGGTTTCTTTCAGCTTCCCGCAAATGTTGCATAATAACTTGTTTAGCTGTTTGTGCAGCAATTCGACCAAAGTTCTTAGGTGCAACTTCAAATCTGATTTTATCGCCCAATTCGTATGCTTTATTAATGGCTAAGGCATCTTTCAAACTGATCTCCAGTCTGTCATCGTGAACTTCTTCAACAACAACTTTCTCAGTCATTAATTTGAAATCGCCTCGGCGTTCATCAAATTCAACAACAACATTGGTTGCCTGATTATAATTCTTTTTATATGCCGCAACAAGCGCTGCCTCGATAGCTTCAACAATCACATCTTGTTTGATACCCTTTGTTTTTTCTAAAGTAGCAAACGCCTCTAGCATTTCTTTAGACATAAGTTTTAATCAGCCTTTCTAAAATTCAATTGCAAAACGTATATTTGCAATTAACTTACGGGGAATAGTTAATTGTTTCCGCCTTGTTTTTATCTTTACTTCTAATTCGATTTCATCAGTATTAAATGACTTTAACGTACCTTCGTATTCTTTTTCACCGAGAACTTTTTGGTAAAGGCCAACGTGAACGTAATTATTCAATGCTTTTTGCCAATCCTTCTCAGATTTTAAAGGTCGTTCGATACCAGGAGAAGATAATTCTAAAACGTAAGGATCAGGGAATGGATCAGGCTCGATTTCATCTAACTTGGCGGAAATTAATTCGCTAAGTCCAGCTATTTCGTCCATATCAATTCCATTTTCGCGGTCAACATATATTCTTAAATAATTTTGACCTTTTTCTTTTACGTATTCAATATCTACAAATTCATCATTGCGTTGTTCAATGATTGGTTTGATCTCTGCAAGTACAGAATCTTTAACTTTCGTCAAGTACTTTCCTCCGTAATAAAAAGAGTGAGCAAAACTTGCTCACTCCGAATCATTTATTCGAACTTCTTTAAGAAGTATACCATAATTATATTAATACTGCAAAATTTAAAAGAGTGAAAGTTGATTTTGGTCAGGCATCCCTTCCAAAACTTCATTTTCTTCTAAATAATCCATAATTGTTTGCGAAACTTTTCCTCTCTTAGATAAGTCTTCTTTGGAGAGAAATTCTTGCTCGGTCCGAGCAGCCACGATTTGCTTTGCGGCATTATTTCCTAGACCGGGAACAGCGTTAAACGGAGCCAAAATAGTGTGCTTATCAATAATCTTAAAATTAGTTGCTTCCGAATTATTGATATCAACCATTTTAATCTTAATTCCCCGCTCAAGACACTCATTTGCAATTTCTAAAACAGTTAATAAGCTTTTATCCTTTGCTGAGGCATCATTACCCTTTTCTTGAATATCCGCCATTGCTTTCTTGACAGTATTTTTACCATGACTCATTGCAACTAAGTCAAAGAGGTCAGCCCGCACAGAAAAGTAAGCAGTGTAGTAAATTTCAGGGTAATATACTTTAAACCAAGCAATCCGCAAAGCCATTAGAATATAAGCAGTCGCGTGGGCCTTCGGGAACATATATTTAATCTTCAAACAAGACTCAATATACCAGTCGGGGATTTTATCATTTTTCTTCAAAACTGCCATGTCATCATCACTAATACCACGACCGTGACGAACAGATTCCATCGTGGAAAATGCAACCTCTGGTTTTACCCCCCAGTGAATCAAGTCCATCATGATGTTATCCCGACACCCAATTACATCTTTCAACTTGCAAGTTCCATCATTGATAAGTTCTTCGGCATTGCCTAGCCAAACATCAGTACCATGAGAAAGTCCAGAAATCTGTAACAATTCAGAAAATGTGGTTGGCTTGGTTTCTTCCAGCATTCCACGAACAAATCTAGTTCCAAATTCTGGCACCCCTAGCGTTCCAGTTTTTGACTGAATTTGTTCAGGAGTTACTCCTAATATTTTTGGACTTGAGAAGAGTGACATGACACCTGGATCATCTGGTGGAATAGTCAGTGGATCAACTCCAGATAAATCTTGCAGCATTCTGATCATCGTCGGGTCATCGTGTCCTAAAATATCAAATTTTAAGATATTATCATGAATTGAATGGAAGTCAAAGTGCGTGGTTTTCCAAGCAGCGTCAACATCATCGGCTGGATATTGAACAGGCGTGAAATCGTAAATGTCCATGTCGTCAGGAACAACGACGATTCCCGCTGGGTGCTGGCCCGTCGTTCTTTTTACTCCACTGACGCCAGCGGCCAACCGATCTAGTTCGGCTTTTCTTAAATTAAGTTCTTTTTCTTCATCGTAATGCTTAGCATAGCCATAGGCCGTTTTATCAGCCACAGTAGCAATAGTACCAGCACGATATGAATTGCCTGGGCCAAACATAACCCGAATAAAATTATGGGCAACAGGCTGATAGTCACCGGAAAAATTCAAATCGATATCTGGGACCTTATCGCCGTGAAAGCCTAGGAAAGTTGCAAACGGAATATCTTGACCATCTTTAACGAGTTCGGCACCACATTTAGGACATTTTTTGTCGGGCAAGTCATAACCAGAACCATATTCACCATTTTCAAAAAACTCTGAATACTGGCACTCGGGACATCGATAATGCGGCGCCAAAGGATTAACTTCAGTAATACCAGACATTGTTGCAACTAGACTAGATCCAACCGATCCCCGTGAACCAACTAAATAGCCATCTTTATTTGACTTAGCTACTAGTCGTTGAGAAATCAAGTAAATAACGGCATAGCCGTTAGATATAATCGAATTTAATTCCATATCCAAACGATCTTGAACAATTTTTGGAAGTGGCTTGCCATAGAGTTCATACGCTTTATCGTAAGTTAGCCGTTTCATTTCCTCGTCGGAATTTTCAATATGAGGTGGATACAGTCCATCCTTAATCGGCGCAATTTCTTCAACGGATTCAGCAATCTTGTTTGGATTAGTAATTACAATCTCTTTTGCTGCTTCTTCACCTAAAAAGCTAAACGCATCAAGCATTTCTTGCGTTGTATAAAAATGCAAATCGGCTTGTTTCTTGTTTCGTTCAGGATTACTACGCTGAGCAGAAATTAAAATTGTCCGGTAAATAGCATCATGTTCTTCCAAATAATGAGCATCGCCAGTTGCAACAACTGGTTTATCTAGTTCATGCCCCAACTTATAGATATTGGTTAGGATTTCTTCCAATTCTGCTTGGTCGGCAATTAAATGATCCTCAATTAACTGCGAATAATTTGCTGGTGGCTGCACTTCAAGGTAATCATAAAATTTAGCTTTTTTCCGTGCTTCGTCATACCCTTTCTGCATCATTGCAACAAAGACTTCGCCTTCAGAGCAACCGGAACCATATAGTAACCCCTCATGATTTTTAACTAAATCTGATTTAGGTGTACGTGGAATGCGGTAAAAGTATTTGGTACTGGCTATTGATACCAAACGATACATATTTTTTAAACCTGCTTGGGTTTTAGCTAAAATGGTCATATGCTGCGGTCGCGCCCTCTGAAAGACTTGTCCGTGGGCAGCATAATCATTCATTTTACCAAGATCATCCTCACCATACTTTTTAGTAAAAGCTTCTAAAAGCTTAAACATTAAGTAACCCGTTGCCTCGGCATCTTGATTAGCACGGTGGTGATGTTCAAGAACAACATTATATTTCTTTGCAAGAGAATCTAACGTATGACGCGTTTGTTCTGGGTGAAGCAGCCTCGAAACTTCAAGTGTATCAACAACTGGTTGCGTAATTTCTGCTAAGTCCGCACGCCGTAAAGCGGCATTAACAAAGCCGACATCAAACTGAACATTATGACCACACAACGGACGATCGCCATAAAAATCTTGAAATTGCTTAATAACAACAGCTTCATCATCGGCAGCCGTGACCATTTCATCAGTAATCGAAGTTAAATTAATAGTTTGTTCACTTAATGGATGATGCGGATTAATAAATTTATCAAAACGCTCAAGGACTTCACCGTCCTTCATTTTGACAGCACCAATTTCAATAATAGTGTCATAAACAGAAGACAAACCAGTTGTTTCAACGTCAAAAATCACAAATTCCCGGTTTTCGTAAGTCATAGGAGCTGGATTTAGTACTAACAAAGCATGATCATCAATCATGTTGGCTTCCAGACCATAAACAATTTTGACACCATTTTTCTTACCAGCATTATATGCTTCAGGGAAGGCTTGGACATCTGCGTGATCAGTAATTGCAATTGCCTTTTGACCAAATTTCTTAGCTGCGGCAACAAAATCCGAAGCAGTATTAGTTGCATCAAGCTGACTCATATTAGTATGAAGATGCAATTCTACCCGCTTTTCTTCACCATCGTATTTTTCTTGCCGGCCGACATGTTCTACTGCTTCAAAGCTGGCAACATTGAAAACCACATCATGACTCCATTGATCTTCTGAAGCTGATCCCTGCATTTTTGCCCAAGTGCCAGGTTTTAACTCTGAGATGCTATTCATTTGTTCTTTGTCAGAAATAAATTTTTTGAAAGAAATTGAATCTGAATAGTCAGTAATTTCACCGGTAAAAATCACGGTACCCGTCTTTAATTCGCGACTTTCAATATTAAAAATGTTACCTTCAATTACAACATTACGCGTTCCGTCAATTACCTCTTTTATTTGAGTGATTGGTAAACTCTCGTCAAGTTGTCGGCTGCCATAGCGTGTTTTCCTAGTCGGATAATTATTTTGCTGCTTCGGTTTTTCTTTAGGCGGAGCGGCATTGTATGCCTCCTGCATAATTTGCTCATGTTGTTCTTGTAACTGCTGTAAGCTGGCCAAGTTACTCTGTGAATTTGCTTCATCTATTTCAGTCACAAATTTAAGATTAAAAAAGCCATAGTCGCGCATTTCTTCAGCAAGCTGGTCCAGCATTTTTTGCTCAATTAGACCATCAACAACTAAATTATCGACTGGAATAATCCAACGACCATCCTCTTTTTTGGGTTTATGGCTAGAAATAAATTCGCGTGCAACCGGTTGTAAAACTTGCGAATTTTGCACAACAAAATGCCAATAGTCCGTGAGATAGTCGTCTAATCCATCTTTCGTACGCACAAATAGACGGGTTTTAACAAAAGATGAAAAAGTAGCATTTATCGCCTTATTTAATGCGTCATATGTTTCAAATTTAAGGGGTGTAGTAAAAAGAACGTGAATATCCCACCTATGTTCTTTAGCGTAAACATCCACGTTCTCAATTTCGCCTTTTTGCAACAAATCATTATCTGAAAATTGATTTGGAAAATTAATTTGTTGTAAAAGTCGTAAGAAAAGTTCGTTTTTATTAGTCACGAAAATTATCCTAACTCTTTATTTACAAAATCGGCAAGTTCAGCAACCGAAATTTCGCTAGCCTTATCATCTGTTGGTCGCTTAACTTCCACAATACCTTCACTAGCCTTTTTACCGATAGTAATTCTAATTGGGGCTCCAACTAAATCTGCATCAGCAAATTTAACACCAGCCCGTTCGTTACGATCATCATATAATACATCATAATTAGAACTAAACATTTTCTCAAGTTTTTCAGCTAACTCGGTTTGTTCTTCATCCTTCATTTTCATTTGAACAATGTGCAAATCAAACGGAGCAATTTCCTTTGGCCAAGCAATGCCAAATTTAGTAAGATGTTGTTCAATAACAGCAGACAAAACTCTGGTTACACCAATGCCATAGGAACCCATGATTACGGGTTGTGTCTTACCATTTTGATCTAAGAAATCTGCACCCATTTTTTCGGTGTAGTACGTTCCCAACTTAAAGATGTGTCCTACTTCAATTGAAGTCGTAAATTTTAATGGTAAGTGATCAACTGGATCAGGTTCGCCCTCGTTCGCAACCCGAAGGTCAGCAAATTCATTTACTTTAAAGTCGCGGTCAAGGTTAGCATTCTTATACTGATAGCCCTCTTTGCCTGCACCAACAATGACGTTAATCAGACCTTCAACTGTCTTATCGGCAATCACTTTATCTGCCCAATCAGAAGCAACTGGGCCTACACTTCCCTTGCCAACTCCCGTGATTTCCTTTAATTCATCGTCAGAAGCAACACGGACAGAATCTGCATCAAGAGCATGAGTTAACTTGACTTCATTAATTTGTTTATCACCGCGAATAAGAACCAATACTTTTTCTTGTTCATTTACAATGTATAAAACGCTCTTAACAATTTTAGTCTTAGGAACAGCTAAAAACTCAGCTAAATCAGCAATTGTTTCTTGTCCAGGTGTAGCAACTTCTGTTAATTCAGCTTCATCTTCAGGCTCTGGTTTAAAAGTATCTTCGCTAACTGCCATTTCCAAATTAGCAGAATATGTTCCTGTTTCATTGGTCGCAATAGTATCTTCACCAATTGCAGCAGGTGCTTGAAATTCAGTTGAGTTTTTGCCACCCATTGTTCCTGAGTCTGCAATTACTGGAGTTACTTTTACACCGCAGCGCCGAAAAATTGCTTCAAACGCCTTTTTTTCATCATCAAATTGTTGATCAAGTTGTTCTCTAGTTGCTGCAAAGCTATATGCATCAAGCATAATAAATTCTCTGGTCCGTAGTAAACCAAATCTTGGGCGATTTTCATCCCGAAATTTAGTTTGAATTTGGTAAAGAGCAATTGGCATTTGCTTGTAGCTCTTAAGATTTTTGGCAACAATTTCTGTAAATGTTTCTTCATGAGTTGGGCCTAGCAGGCTCTGACGACCGTGACGGTCTTTTAACCTGAACATTTCTGGACCATATTTTTGCCATCTACCAGAATCCTCCCACAAAGTTGCAGGTAAAAGTTCAGGCATTGCCATTTCTGGCACATTAATTTTAGCCATTTCTTCTTCCATTATTCTTTCGGCCTTTTTTAAGACACGATAGCCTAATGGTAAATAAGCATAAACACCAGCTGTTACTTGACGGACATATCCGCCACGAAGCATCAGCTTATGACTTTCAGCAACAGCATCTGCTGGTGCTTCTTTTGACGTAGGCATAAATAATTTAGATTGACGCATTAACAATTCTCTCCCAAGAAATAAATTTCTAGATTTTATTTTATAAAGTAGCGGTAAATATCATTACCGGTAACTGCGATTATTAATAGTAATAAAAGGCCAAAACCAATTAATTCAACTATTGCTTCATGATCTTCCGATATCGGTTTGCCACGGAAAATCTCAATGAGATTAAGCAAAAGCTTTCCCCCATCAAGGCCAGGAATTGGCACTAAGTTCACAATTCCTAGATTTATTGAAATCATTGCCAAGAATGCTAATAAGTAGGTAAAGCCCATTTGTGATACCTGTGAAGTTTGTGAATAAATACCTACAGGTCCAGACAGCTTATTTAAGCTAAAGTGCCTAATCAAGCCGCCAAGTGCATTAAAAATCATTCCGGTTGTTGATACAGCTGTATCCCAACCACGCTTAGCCTTTGCAAGGACACGGTCATCACTTTTGGCTTTGATACCAATTTGATAAACTTTTTGGCCTTGTATTTTCACCGTTTTGGGTTTAACAGAGACCGTCTTAGTTTTACCATGACTTGTTAAAACAATACTTAAAGCTTTGCCTTTACTGGCATTTATTTGATTAGAAATTTCATTAAAAGTAGTTGTTTTATGACCATTAATTGAAACAAATTTTGATCCAGGTTCAACCGCTGCTTGTTCAGCTGGTGAATTGGCTTCAACAGCTCCAATCGTAGTTGTTGCCGGACCGGGAATAGTAAAGGTCCAAATTAGAAAGACAACGAATCCCAAGATAATATTCATTAGGGGACCCGCAACATTAGTTGCAAGCTTTTGCCAAACATTAGCTTCTTGAAATTGGGTGTCACGAGGAGCAATGATTAATTCCGTATTGGATTGATCAATAACAGTTGCATCGTGATTAACCTGATAAGAAACTAATTTATCCTCTTCCCCATTTTCATAGCCTTTAATAACGAGTTGATCCACTAAATCAACTTCTGTTATTTGAAGCGGCAAGCCCTCAATTGGAATGTCTGATCCAGAAGCATCAATCCGAACGACTTCATTTTGCTCATTAGTCTGCAAAATTACGGTCATTCCAGGTTTAAGCTCAGCTTCATCGTCTTTACTAGCTAAACGAACATAACCACCAAGTGGTAACCAACGAATAGTATAAGTTGTAGGATTACGACGAACTTGGAATAATTTTGGTCCCATACCAATAGAAAATTCGCGCACTAAAATACCGCATTTTTTTGCGACGATAAAGTGCCCGAATTCATGGACAAAAACCAAAAGACCAAATACAACTAAAAAGATTAGTATTCCCTTCATGGAATTCTCCTAATGCACGATTCCTAATAAAGCAGCAAAGACGGGTAAAACAAATAGCATACTATCAAACCGGTCTAAAATACCACCATGTCCCGGCAGAATTTTACCTGAATCTTTAACGCCATAATACCGCTTATAAGCAGATTCAACTAGGTCGCCCATTTGACCTACAATGGATAATACAAAGGCAAAGATAACCATTTGCCAGAATGGATAATTAACATTAACAAAGTAAACGTAAATTGCGGCACATATTACAGCACAAATAGTTCCGCCAATTGAACCCTCCCAGGTTTTATTAGGACTAATTACAGGCCACAACTTATGTTTACCAATTTGCCTTCCTATCATATAGGCACCAGTATCTGTTAGCCATACTACAACAAAGACATAGCATAAAAGTGCTAACCCATTGCTGCTATTTCTAATACTTGCCATATAGTGAAAACCGGTACCAATATATAGTGAACCTAACGTGTAAACTGAAACATCGTCAAAAGTTGTCTTGTTTTTTGACAAAACTGTCCAAGTTAGCATCATCATGATTAAGGCAAAATAAATTCCATATTTAGTCCAATGGAATGGCATTGACTTAATAAAGCTATCTGGAACCGCCCAAGTAATTGTTGCAAGCAGTGCCAACAAAAAGTTAACAGAAACCAGTATCTGTTTTTTCATTAAAAAGATTTCACTGATGCCGACTGCAGCAAAGGCCACGGTCAGCCAGTCCATCCACAATCCACCCGCAATAACGATTGGAATAAATAAAATTAAAGCAATAACTGCTGTGATTATCCGTTGTTTCATATCAAAATTACCTAACTATCCGATTCATCTAGTTTGCCAAAACGGCGATGACGGTTCTGAAAATCAATGACAATTTTTTCTAAATCTTCTTTAGTAAAATCAGGCCAATTCTTCTGACTAAATGCAAGTTCAGAATAAGCCAGCTGCCATAACATAAAGTTGGAAATACGCTGTTCACCAGAAGTTCGTATTAATAAGTCTGGATCACTAAATTCTCCAAAACTAGCAGTCATCAAACGTTGAGAAATCATTTCTTCATCAATTTGATCACTATTAATCGCTCCTGTTTCAATTAGCGTTCCAATCTCTTTGACAGCTGAAGTAATTTCACTTCTTGAACCGTAATTAAAAGCAAAGTTCAAAATTAGTCCAGTATTATCTGCCGTTTCAGCCATTGCACGCTGAACAACATCATAAGTTTTACGTGGCAATTTGTCCAAAAAGCCCATGATATTGACCTTAACGTTATGCTCCATCAAGGTAGGCATAAACTTGTCAAAAAAACGGACAGGCAGATTCATTAAGTATGCGACTTCTTCTTTGGGACGAGCCCAGTTTTCTGTCGAAAAAGCATAAAGTGATAAAACTTTAATTCCCAATTCATCTGCTGCTAAAGTAATCCGTTCAACGTTATTCATACCTTCATAATGACCTGCTACACGAGGCTTACCCTGCTTAGTAGCCCAGCGGCCATTGCCATCCATGATAATGGCAAGATGATTTAATTGATTCTTTTTTACTGCCATATGTTAGCCTTGAGTAATTTCTTTACGTTTTTGCTCAGCCAGTTCATCAATTTTCTTGGTTGCTTGATCAGTTACCTTTTGAACTTCTTTTTCTAAATTGCGTTGTTCATCTTCGGTAATTTCATCGTCTTTTTGTTGCTTTTTAAGGGTATTCATAGCATCACGGCGGACATTTCTAATCGCAATTTTACCCTCTTCAGCCATTTTATTGACTTCTTTAGCAATCTCTTGTCTTCTTTCACCAGTCAATTGAGGAATTACCAATCTGATAACTTTACCATCGTTTGCTGGAGTTAATCCTAAATTGGATGCTAGTAAAGCATGTTCAATATCATCCACACTGTTTTGATCATATGGCGTAATTAATAAAACACGTGGTTCAGGAATAGTGACACTAGACATCTGGGTTAAAGGTGTTGGTGCACCATAATAATCAACTTTAACTCCATCTAGCAATGCGGCATTAGCAACACCAGCACGGATAGTACCCAAGTTTTTCTCAAAAACAGTGATTGACTTGTCCATGTTTTGTTTTGCTTTTTTAATTGTTTCGTTATTCATTTATTTGCCTCCTTCAATTACTGTTCCAATATGCTCGCCCATAACAACTTTCTTAATGTTACCTTCAGTATTTACGTTAAATACAATTAGCGGAATATTGGTATCCATTGAAAGCGAGCTAGCGGTCCGATCCATAACTTTTAAATCTTTTGAAATAACGTCGAGTTGAGTCAGTTCGCTAAACTTCTTTGCCGTTGGGTCTAATTTTGGATCGGCAGAGTAAACCCCGTCAACACCATTTTTGGCCATCAAAATAACATCGGCATTAATTTCCGCTGCGCGTAAAGCTGCAGTAGTATCAGTAGAGAAGTAAGGATTACCAGTACCTCCGCCCATGATAACAACGCGTCCTTTTTCTAAATGACGAATTGCTTTTCTTCTTATATAAGGTTCAGCAATTTGTCTCATTTCGATTGAAGTTTGCAATCTAGTTGGGACACCGACATGTTCCAGACCATCCTGAAGAGCTAAACCATTCATGATAGTGGCTAACATGCCCATATAATCTGCTTGTGAGCGTTCCATGCCAAGTTTTTCACCAGTCTCACCACGCCACATATTACCGCCACCGCAGACTATTCCAATTTGAACTCCTAAATCGTGCACTGATTTGATTTCTTCAGCTAAATGACTAATAACTGTCGGATCTATCCCTGTTCCGTTGTTACCGGCCAATGCTTCTCCAGAAATTTTCAAAACGACACGTTGATATTTAACTTGAGTCATGACAACCTCCTCTATTAACTTAAATTATTCTAACATATTAAATACGCAAATGTGGGGCAACAAAACAAAAGAGAATAATTTTATTTTAAAAAAGTAAATTTCGCTAAATTTTTCTACATTACCACCTATATTTCTTTTTTACTTTTACTGTAGATAAAAAGTAACAGCACATTTCTGGTTCAATTCTAAATTTTTATGTAAAAAAATGCTTCGTTAAGATTATTAATTTATCCTAATAAAGCATTTTTCTATTTCTTTTTATTGTAAATATCTTTGTGCATGTTGAGCAGCATTTCTGCCGGAATAAAAGGCATAACCAGCACAAGTACCCGGCATGTTAGGGCCATAGGTGTCACCTGTTAATCCTGCTGCATCATTACCGGTTGCATAGATACCAGAAATTGGTTTACCGTATTTATCTTCAAGCTCATTATCAGGGGTCACCTTTAAACCGCCCATTGTACAAAAAGCACCAACACTCAATTTGAAACCATAAAACGGTCCTTTTTCTACCGACCTTAGATATTGGGGATCCTTACCAAAGAATTGATCCTCACCATTTTCAACAAACTGGTTGTATTGTCCAATCGTCTTTGTTAACTTTTCTTGAGGAAGATTCATTTCTTTTGCTAAATTTTCAATAGTGTCGGCTTTAAAAATAAATGGTTTGTTATCAATAAGAGCTTGATCAATTTCATCTTGTAAATGAGTCATTTTTTGCCCACGTTTAACATAGACGCCTAGGCCCATAAAATTCCCTTTTTCAATCATCTCGGTAATATTTTTTTGATCTAAAATACTATATACACTATTTTGACTATACAAAGCATTTCCAGCATAAGAGAAATTATAAATTACTGATTCATCAACAAAACGCTCGCCGTTTTCATTAACCCAAAGTAGTGGCTGCTGCCCAGCAGCAACGTTCATCTGACTGTTCATCATTTTAAAAGATGGTTCTTCAGGGTCTTTTAAATAGCCACCAAATAGCATTGCCATGCCCATTCCTGCTTTTTGTCCGCCTACTTGCCAACCTAAGCGTAAACCATCACCAGTACCTTTACCAGAAGAAACGGTAACTAATCTCGTCAAATCATAGTCAGTATCATGAGCCATCATTTCTGAATTGTTCAGATAACCACCAGCAGCTAGAATAACCACCTTAGCAGTAACTGTCTCAGTTTGACCATCAGCCTCGCTTTTAAGAGTTATTTTTTTCTTACCCCCGCGACAAATTTCCAAATCAATTGCAGAAACCGAAGTCAACAATTCGCCACCTAATTTTTTAAATTTAGGCTGTAACGCTTTATGCATCACTGCGTCCCCAAAGCCTTCATAAATATGCCAAGTAGCCTCTCCTGCTCCCATTGCTTGAACGTTTTCATACTTAACACCTTCATCATGGAGCCATTGGACATTTTCTGCACTAGCATCTAAATATTTGCGCCAAATTCTTGAATCAGCTTTATACTTTGAATATTCGACTTCTTCTTGCAAAACATCAATTGTTGAAACGTCAATTCCTTGCTTTTTCTGTAAATATGAATCAACTGCAAATAAACCCTCGCTATAATTAGCCGACCCACCTGTATGACGTCCTTTTTCGAGCATTAAAACTTGATTGCCATGTTCAACGGCGGTTAAGGCAGCAGCCTGACCTGCAGCACCCGAACCAACAACGACTACATCATAAGTTGATAACTTTGTTAAACTCATTAGACTTTTCCTCCAAAATAAATAATTTATGCTTTAATCCTAGCTTCTATCTGCGTAGAATGACAGGTAGAATATTTTGCGTCAGGCGAAGATGGAGGTTCGGGTAAAAATGAATTTTGATCAACTAAATACTTTTATATCAGTAGTTGAAACGGGCAGTTTCCAAAAGACTGCAAAGACTAAATATGTTAGCCAGAGATCTGTTTCTCAATCAATGCAAAAATTGGAAGAAGAATTAGGCTTTGAACTTTTTAAGCGTGGCAAAAACAAAATTATTGTTACTGATCAGGGACAAGCATTCTTCTTAAAAACTAAGGAAATGCTTCATAGCTACTTTGTTGAAATTAATTCTTTACGTCATCAAACTACATCAGTTCACCAAGAATTTAAAATTGGTTATTTTTCACCATTTGAAGGAGCATTAATGCGAAAGCAAGTTTATGCTTTCAGTAAGAAGTATCCGAACATAAAATTTAAAATTACTGAAGAAAGTATTGAGCACCTTATTTCTGATGTATCTCTAGGTATTCTAGATATGGCTTATATATTGGACTACGGTTCACAAGAATTTTTGACAAAAAATCTAACTAGCAAAACCGTATTTCAAAGCACCATGGTTATTGGCGTCAGCAAACTCAATCCCTTAAGTCAGAACAATACCTTTCCTATTAAAGCATTGAAAGATAAGCCGATGCTCTACTATAGTCCAGAAAAAACTAATTATCTAAAACATGCTTTCCTGGCAACTTTGCCAGAAGCATATCAAAACATTCCAGTTGCACGTGTTTCAACAATTGAGCAAATGCAAACTTTAGTTACAGCTAATCAAGCTAATGCATATTATCCCGATGGTCTAATTCAATTAGGTTCTAATACCGAATCAGAAATTAGCTACCTACCTTTGCAAGGAAATGAAAACAGTCAAAAATTTAAAATTCAGTCTATTTATCCTAAGCAAAGCAAAAAGTGTAACTTAATTAAACAATTTTTAGGTTAAAATCCTGTCATTGCATCTTGGGTTCAATTAAGCTCGATCTAATTAAACGTAATCTTGGCATGATTCTCTCAGAGCATAAACTATATTCAATAGTTACAAGACTTACATATTATCCATTATTGATCGTAGTGATTACCTACAGCATTCCTTATCTTCCAATTTAAACAGACTAAAGATATGCTTTGCACTAGTATCCAGATGAAAGCTGCTGTTTAAATGACTATCAAAAATTTAGGTTTAAACTAAAGCAAAACATGGTAAAAAGCAACAAATAGTTGACACCGTTTTATGCATAGCGGTTGAATTAATCATTATCTAGACTAAGAAAAGGACCAACTCCAATTAAATTTTGGGAGTTGGTCCTTTTCTAAAATCTAATAAATTGTTTTCATTTGCAACAGATAGCGATTTTTACGGATCGCATTTATCTTAAACAGTTTCGTGATCTGTTTGTAGCAGTAAATTATATAGCGAACCGTACAAATTAGAATCATTTCTAAACTTAGCAGCAACAATTTCCGGTTTAGTTAAAGTTTGACCGATAATCGAATTATCATCATTAACTAGTTGATCATAAGCCTGCTTAATTCCATCAATCAAGCATGATTGGGCACTAATTCCACCACCAATGGCAATTTTATTAACGTCAACCACAGTTTGCATGTTAAGAATTAAAGTAGCAATCTGCAAACAATACTGTTCAAAAATAGCAACTGCCTCGGGAACATGGTTTTTAATTGCTTCAAAAGCGTGAACACCATCGCTTACATCCTCATAACCTAATTGTTCATTTACCTGGCCAACAAAGCGAACGGCCGAACATAACTTGCCGATACTACCCTGCATATCCTTAGGATTAGAAATATCAGCAATCATGAAGCTCATTTCTCCGGCTTGATTATGCGTACCTTGAAGAAGGTGACCGTTGACTATAATACCGCTACCCACTCCGGTACCCAAGGTAATAGCAGCACAGTTTTTTTCGTCTTTTAAGTTTCCTAACCAATTTTCTGCTAAAATGCTTGCTTTACCATCATTAATTACGGCAACAGGAAAATCTTCTGCTTCATAAATTTGACCAAAATCTATTCCATCTAAAAAAGGAATAGCACCACCAAACCTAATTTTCGTTTTGTCAATTTTACCTGGTGCACAAAAAGCTAAGCCTTTAATTGAACCGGAATATTTTTGAACAATTTGATCAATTTGTGCCAGAAACTTGTCTTTGCCATCTGGCGTGCTCACTTTACCTTTTTCAATTATATGACCAGATACATCAATTTGTGCGTACTTGATTTCAGTACCGCCAATATCAATACTTAAATAATTTTTCATACTAACCCTTCAAGAAAAAATTTAGTCAAAAACCAAATAACTATCAAAACTTAAATTTAACATGGAATCATCTTGAAACAATGTCTGATGAAATTTCCTTTTAAAATTATAACTTAAAAAAATTTCTTTTTTGATAAAATTAGATTTTATTTGTTTCTTTGCAAGATTTTAAAAAATTTTTTGTCTTTGAGAATATCTGACTAAGCAAAAAAACTGACTTCAATAAGTTTGAAATCAGTTTTAAGAAAAGTTTTTAAACAATTTGATAATGTTTAGTACCAGCAGTCATCCTAATTAATCTTGCGAAACACTATCAATTATAATTAGCGTTTAGTTTTTTGCAGCGTTTATTCCGGCTAAACGGCCAAACGTTTGAGCATGACTTGATGCTAGTCCGGGAACACGATCATTATATGACCCCCTTTTTATTTGTGTTGCTTAAAAAGCCATGGTAATAACTCTGGGGTATTAAAAGCTCTCGCCCAACTTGCATGCGGATTAGGCTTAACAGTGTTCTTAGGATAAATAGTGACCTTCAGCTGCTTGCCCCCTGCTTTGTGAATGGCCTCTTCAGCTTTCTTAGTTCCGAGTACCCCAACAGTTGGATCATCTTCGGCATGAAAGGCCCAAATTGGTAATTGTGCCAAAGTCTTACCTTCTTCAGGGCTTGCAAGCATATACCGTCCTTTTCCTTGATCACCATAACCTTTTTTGCCATCATCATAAACATAACCGGAACAAGGCACTAGAGCTGCAAAAATATCTGCATGATGTACGCCCATATACCAGGTTGTCGAAGCACCATTTGATAAGCCAGTTAAATAAATGCGCTTCGTGTCAATGTTGTACTCAGATTCTGTTTGTTTAAGTAAAATGAACAGTGCTTTGCGAAAATCTTTTCTAAACCACCCATTTAGAGTTGGTGCCCAAGTAGCTTGCGGAACTAAAATAACAGCATCTTCTTTAGTTTTAGCATAATCATGCAAGGTCTTTGGCACATCATTGGCCAGTAGCGGCATGCCATTGTTAAAACCACGCTCGCCAGAACCATGTAAAAACAATACTAACGGCCGCTTTTTCCGATTGGTACCAGAAGCATAAATTGAATAGCTTAATTGAATTGTATCCGTTTGAATAATTTTTTGCTTAAAATCTGCTAAAAATGGATCTGGTTGGAACGCAACTTCAATTTCAGGTTGCATCCCGTTAACGTGAAGCATTATTTGTGGCAAAGCTACCTGATTAATAAACTTAGCCGGATCAAAACTTAAGGCTAACAATTCCTTGGTCAATTTAAAATAATAGATTATCTGATTTTGCTCTTTCTCAATCCTAGTTATTTGTAATTCTTTACCTTCTATTGTAAAAGAAATTCGGTTTTGTAAATCTTTGGTCATTTGACTTGGCGTAATCTTGGCGCTGGTTACGAAATAACCATTGTCAGTAACTTCTTCTTGATACACTACATTTAATTTCATGCTCATAACTCCTATTTTGTTGTTTTTCTTAACCTATTGTTTCTAATAATTGCCAAAATCACAAAAACAATTCCGACAAATACTAAATACCACATTGCAATTCTGATAATGTTCATTGGTCCCGACAAATGTAAAATGGATGCTGTAAGTGCCATCGTGTATGGTGAAATAAAAGCTCCACCATTGTTAAATACTTTTGCCAAAGATAAGAAGAAATCCTTGGAAGTTGCTGGCACATCTTCCATTACCGCACCATAAATATACGGAAAAATAATATTCGTGGCAGAAATTACCATCATTGATATCGTGAATACCAGCATATTAGGCGAATGAAGCACGCCCCAATAGCCAATAACCCCTAACAACATCGTAAATACTGGTGTGTAATGTCCTAGTAACTGGTAAATTTTGCCATAAAAAGCTGTAAAAACTGCGCCAGCCAGTCCTGCTAACGCTAACGCAGTTGAGAAAAACTCTTGGTGTACTAAATTTAGTTGCTGAATTACAAGCGGAGTATCGGTTTGTTGTGGCATAATTGCATTGAAATATACAAATGACATTAATATTGCTACTAACGCTAAGATCGGCACATTAGTAGTTTTCTTTTCGGATTTAGCTTTAACTAGTTCTTCTTTTTGCCGAGATTTAATTTGTGCTTCAGTCTCTTTGCTATAGCCTAAAGCAAATAACAAAATGATTGGGATAAACAGCAGGTAAACTAAATAAGCTGCTTGCCAATTAATTTCAAGTAGTAAACCAGCAACAAAAACCGCCAAGCTTTGACCAAATGTTTGAATTGCTGATTGATACCCAAGTAAGGTCCGTTGCTCATCCCCACTCCAAATATCTCCAATTAAACTGGCCGTTGAAGTTGAATATAAACCGTTACCTGCTCCTAATACAAAACGCGCAATTTGAATCAGGTGAAAGTTGGTGCTAAAAAATGGCGCAACGCCCCCAATTAAACCGCAAAACAAGCCAAGCAAAACGGTTTTTCTTTTACCCAAGTATTTAATAAATAACGTTGACAAAAGGACAAAGATTACCATACCAATTGAAGGAATAGTCACTAATGCTTTCACATTCGCTACGCTTTCATGGGTAAAGTGCTTTGTCATCATTGGTAAAGTGCCCGAAACCGCACTAGCTGCAGTTAACAAGGTTGAAATTGATAAAATACCTACTTTTAAAAGTGGACTTTTTTGCTTAATATTCTGAGTCATTTTCCTCTCCTTCCATGTAATCGCTTACTAAGATATTATAAAAGAAGAATATTGACTAAATATTGCAATTATTTTTATTAAATAGGTAAATTATTGACTTTTTAACCTTTTCCGATAAGTGGAAGGTGTTGCACTATAGACATCTTTAAATATTTTTTGCAGGCTTCGAACATTGGCAAAACCGCATTGGTCGGCAATAACGGTAACAGGCAAGTCAGTATTAACTAGTAAATCATAGGCATGTTGTAAACGAATCAGCTGCAAGTAATGAATCAAGCTTGTTTGTACTTCGGTTTTAAATAAGCGATCCAAATATGCCTTTGAAAGGCCAAAGTGATCAGCAACTTCGTCTAAAGTTAAGCTATCTCGATAATTGGCGGTTAAAAAATTAATGATATCTTTAACCTTGTCCTGCTTTCTGGCATCATTAAAGCAAATAATATTCTTTTTTGGTACAACAAAATTTCTGAGAAGAAGCGCCATTAAAAGATAAAAATGTCCTAATATTTCAATCTTATTTTCATGATTATGTTGATTAGTCCAAAGCTGATAAATCCTTGTTAGCTCAGTTTTTACCTTCAGCATTATTTCCTGATCAGTGATTTGAGAAATAAAATACAAATGATTAATTTCAGGCAGCAATTCATTCAAGAACTCAAATGGAACAAGAATGGTAATTGATCAACGAGCATTACCTGGACAAATATTTTCGACACCATGAACTTCACCAGAATTAATAATTATGAAATCGCCGTCACTCAAGTGCGTTTTGTGCCCCGAAGTTAGGTAATCGCCTTCACCATGAATAGTAAAATCAATTTCTAGGGCACGGTGCCAGTGTTTAGTAATTTGAAGTGCTGAAGAATTATGAATAATAATCTTAAACGGTAAGATTCCCTTAGTAACAATAATTTCATGACGAAACATCTTTATCTTCCTTTACTGTGGTAGATAATGATTAAGTAATAAAAAATGGCGTAGTAATTGATTAAATTGTTGCGGTACTTCTGCCATTATATCGTGACCACAATTTGGCACAATGGAAGCGGTAATTTGAGGATTTTGTTCTGCCATCCAGTTTGCGAACTGAAAAGGATAATATGGACTCTTTTCAGCCGCAAAGATAATCATCTTCTGGCTGCTACGTTTAATTATTTTCCGCCAGTCTAGCTGAACATGCTCTTGCAATAAGTCCAAATTTGCTTTTCGATCAAATGGGTAAGCAATTTTGGCTGGTAATAATTCCGTCATAACAGAACTATCGATGCCATGAAGCGTTTCATGCACCTGCGGAGCTAATAGGGTCAAGTCTTGGTAATTTTCCAAAGTAAAATTCATAAAGCCATAGTGCCAAGACTTCGTATTTAGCATATATGGGCTTTGATCAATAATAACTGCTATATCAATAATTTGCGGTTTAATTTTTAACAAGTTATAAATAATACTCCCGCCCATTGAATGGCCAATAAACGTGGCCCGAGTTATTTTTAGAAAACTTAATAGCTCAATTAGATCCTTAGTTAGTCTTTCAAGTGATTGTCCTTTGGCTGTACGCTGGCTTTTACCCATATTACGGTGATCATAAGTTAAAACGCTATAACCCATTTTTCTAAGGTAGGAAACTTGTTTTGTCCAAACTTCTTGATAGCCACCAAAACCGGTTATTAGAATCAGTGGCTTACCGGTGCCATAAAAATGAAAATTAAGTTCTACGTTATCGCTTGTTTTAAAAATACTCATTTATTTTCCTGTAAAAATTGCCAAGGATCGACAACTAGAAGTGGTCCCGCAGCGGTTTTTACCAAAGTTTTTTTACTACGATTAGCAGCATATTCCTCTAATGAAAAACCGTTTTGACCTTTGACTACTTGTACATCAGCGTGCACATGATACTGATTCAGCTTTTGCAAAAGTTCTTGGGCCTGACTTCTGTTTAACGTAGGAGTTTGATAAAGTAGCAAATCTAAGTCACTGACATGTTCCGTCGTGCTTTTAACCATTTTTACACCGGTTGCCATTTCATATCCTAACGAGCCTCCTATTCCCCACTGAAAATTGTTTAATAGCGGGACTATCTTTTGTAATGCCTGAAAAGGTGGAAGTTTTTGTCTATCTTCAGATAAACCTTCCCAACTTTTATGTTGAATAAAGTACTGGGGATGATATTGCTTTTTAATAGCTGCAACATTTAAGTAGCAAGCAAACCTTTGCTTTCTTTCGTAACCTCTTATTCCAACTGGGATCAGATTATCGTTGATTAAGCCCCGTCTAACCACCACTGTTTTTGTCTCAGACAAAGAATCCTTTGCCCAGCCAGGTAAAGGATTCTCGGTTAAAACTAGATCTTGCAAACTAGTGAATTGCAGTAAATCATTGGGCCATATTGCCGTTAATCGTTCCATTGGTCAAACACAGCTTTACGCATCTCATTAGTTGCCTTCCGGCCACTTGCAATGGCAACTGGATTTTCATACCTATAATGTAAATCGGTCGAGTGCTTCTTGGTACTTGTAATGGCCTCATTAATAATTTGCTCAACTTCTGAAACGGCCGCATCATTTGCGTCCCAAGAAGAAACATCAGGGACTAATTTATACAAAGCACCCAATTTGGCATAATTTTTAATGTCATAAGCCATTGCCGGAACGTGCTTCGTAGCCTCTTCTAGTTCTGGAATTGATCTTTGGGTAATTCGAGCAGCCGAAGCTTTTGACATTGCCTGAATGGTAATTGAATCATCAGCTAAGGCAATCATTCTGTTGGATTGCAAACCGTGGGCTAAAAAGCCGCCTGAAACTGCATCCCCTGGAATAAAGGCAATAACTGGATGACCGGCCTGCCGAGCCTTTGCATAGGCGGCTGCCGCAGAAGCTAAACTAATGTGAATACCTATCAATTCCTCCTTATACCCATAAGCTTGGCTTGGAACATCAACGATTAAGATAAGCGGACGTTTAACATCATTATTTTGATCTTCAGCAACAATTTGATTAACGATTTTTGCGACTAAAAATCCTTCTTGCAACCCCACCTCACCGTGACGTACACGAGGAAAGCGGTTATTTTCATTAGGAACAATCGCAATAAATTCTTTGCCATCTTTTTCCGCATGAAGAACTGTTGGATAATCTGATTTTGCATTCGGTAAACCAGTTAGTTTTTCAAACCACAAGCGGCCACGAGACTTGGCAGTTGCCTTATCCCCAGCTACCGCTTGGTTTATATCATGCTTATTAGCCTGATTTTTAGCATAAAGAGAACAATATTGCTTTGTAGTAAGGGGCTTAGCAAAATCAATTTGATCAAGTAAAGATAGATAAAAATCAGATTGCTCAGTCCGATGAGCATCCTTTTTTTCTTCGATTGCTCTATCAATAGCTTCTTTAATAGTCGTGATATCATCTTCGTCAACTTCATCTGCAATTCCTGTAGCTACTCTTTGACGAGTTCCAAGCGTATTCCAAATTAAGTCCTTATCACTAGAATCAAATTCACGTACACCAGCTTCTTGTTCGATAACTTCGGGACCATTTAAAGCAATTCTAGCTTTTGGTGTTGTAATTAAGTATGACATAATTGCACTAGTAATTGACATTCCGCCAAAGCTGCCGACCCTTCCCGGTACTAGTCCAATTACGGGAACATATTGTTTCAAGGCAATAATGGCATTTTGAATTTCAGAAATAGACAATAACCCGTAATTAGCTTCTTGCAGACGAACACCACCAGTATCAAGAATAATTATTGGGTATTCCTTTATACCTTGCTTGTTATCATCTAAGGTTTTTTCTAAAGCTGCAACTATTTTGGCGCCAGATACTTCACCAATTCCACCACCTTGAAACTTTCCTTCGATAGAAATAATTACGACCCTTTTACCGTTTAGTTTACCTTTGACAAGAACAACACCATCATCACTTTCTGGAACAATTTTTTGCGGCTCAAGATGTGGTGAAATCATATCATATTCTGGTCCAACTAATTCTCGACCAGTGCCTTTATCAATTAAAGCATTTGCTCGTTGACGACCATTTAATTCTACAAAACTATTCTTCATTATTTAATGCCTCCATTGCCTGTGTTAATCGTAAATTAACGACACCCGGTGTGGCTCCAAAATCATGAATAACAAACCTGCCTTGTAAAGGATACCTTGCAAAAAAGCGGTCAAGGACATTTTGCCAAACCTGTTTGAAACCGTCACTACCAGTCACAATTTCTAATGAAGTTTTGTCATCAGGATAAATTAATACTTCTAAATCTCCGGAGGCAACGACACCAACATGAACAAATTTAGTCACTGGCTGAGTGTTTTGATAGCTAAAATTAAGTTTTTCCATTTTATTAACCTCCTTATTATGACCATGACCTAAACTTGGCAGGTGGATTGTACAAGCCATGTGACCATTGCACTAAATCGTCCATTGTTTGAGCAGCCAGTAATGAACGTTTTGCATCCCGGCGGGCAACACCAATATCTTCTGGTAAAGCAACGATCCCTTGATCGCGCAGTTTTTGGACCTCTTTTGGCTTTGAGCGCAAGCCAACCGGTGTCACACCTGCTACTGCTTCAATTGCAGCTTTTCTTTGTTCCATACTGTCAGTTTTATACAGATATGCGATTCCTTCTTCAGTCACGATATGGGTCGTATCCTCGGTATAAATCATAATTGGAACGTTAGCTAATTTAGCTTCTTTACGTACCTTTTCAGCATCTAAGTGATCAACAAAAACGGGCTTTTTATTAGAACCAAATGTTTCAACCATCTGCACAACGAGCTTTTGCCCTTTTGCCAATGGGTTATCTTCGGGCTTCAAGCTTTGCCAAGCAGGAGTTGAATGACGCCGACCGGTTGGATTAGAGCCCATGTTAGGCGCACCACCGAAACCAGATAAACGACCATTGGTGACTGTTGAAGAATTACCCCATTGATCGATTTGTAAAGTAGAACCAACAAACATATCACAAGCATATTGTCCGGCAACTTGGCCTAGGGCACGATTCGACCGCATTGTTCCGTCATTACCTACAAAGAAAATATCTGGCCGCGCCATAATGTACTTTTCCATCCCTACTTCACCACCAAACGAGTGAATTGATTCCATCCAGCCGCTTTCGATTGCTGGTATTAAGGTTGGGGTTGGATTTAGTTCCCAGTTACGACAAATTTTACCTTTTAAGCCCAGTTGCTCACCATAAGTTGGTAAGAGAAGTTCAATTGCGGAAGTGTTAAAACCTACACCGTGGTTTAAAGTTTGAACATTGTGTTTTTCATATATTCCCCGAATTGCCATCATGCCCATTAAAATTTGCAGTTCGCTAATTGCTTGTGGGTCACGGGTAAATAGTGGCTCAAGCTGGTAAGGCTGATCAGCGGGAATAACCACATCAACCCAACCGGCGGGAATATCAACTCTTGGTACTTGATCAACGATTTCGTTAGCTTGAACGATTACAATGCCATCATGAAAAGCTGCTGCTTCGACAATAGTCGGTGTTTCTTCAGTATTAAAGCCCGTATATAAATTGCCTTCATGGTCTACTTTATCAGCGGCTACTAAAACAACATTAGGAATTAAATCGATAAATAGACGGCCAAAAAGTTCCAAGTATGTGTGAATGTCGCCAACTTCCATGGTGCCATCAGAAATCATTTGCGAAACGCGAGTGCTCTGAGGACCTGCGTATGAAAAATCCATTTTGGCAGCAATTCCTAAGTCAAAAATGTCTAAGTGCTCTGGCCTAGAAATACTTGACATAATCATATGTAAGTCATGAACTTTTTCCGCATCTACTTTTGTCAGTGCTTCTGACAAAAATGAAGCTTGCTTTTGATTATCGCCTTCCAAAACAACCTTGTCTCCAGGTTTAATTAGTGTCTCAAGGACCTTAACAACATCCTCTGTTTTAGCAAATTTCCCCTCGAGCAGTGTCGCCGCTTTTGCTAAGCGTGCATTTTTAGCATCCCGATGGGTGTGCCAATTTCTTTCAGTCATTATCTTTTCCTTTCCATTTATGTAATAAAAAATCTGCGTCATCAATCGTCATATTTGCCAAAGTTATATTAGCTAGTTGATTCGTTTTTGCCTTTAATAATTTAGTAAAAGCAGTTCCTGGAGCAAATTCCACGCTTACTTGTGGGTTGTATTCAAGAGCCACATTGATCATTGTTTCCCAAAAAACAGGATGAGTTAGGTTATTGGCCAAATCATAGCTAATTTCAGCTATGCTTTTAACCGGATGTCCATTATTATTTGCTAAATAAATACAGGTAGGAGAATGCAACTCTAACTGCCCAATCTGTTTGGTCAATTTATCCGCCACGCTTTGCATCAATGGTGAATGCGAAGGATTCGGAACTTGTAAAAGTTTAGCCTTGGCTGCACCGCTTTCTTTAGCTAATTGGAGTACGGCTTGAATAGCAGTTATTTTGCCAGACAAAGTGTTTTGCAATTCAGAATTTTGGTTTGATAAAAAGACCGGATCTTTTTCCGTGTTCACTTGTTGCACCAAGTTCCCAACTTCTTGACGAGATAGGCCTACAACGACACCCATGCCATAACCTATTGGAAATGATGATTGCATTAGACTTGCTCGCAAACTTACAAGTTTAAAAACATCCTCTCTATTAATAACGCCGGCAGCATAGGCGGCGGCAAAAACTCCAAGTGAATGCCCCGCTACGATATCTGGTAGCCAGCCTTTTTCTTTGAGCTGATCAATTTGCTGAACTTGCAACAACAAAATACTAAGCTGAATTTGTTGCGAATTTTGATAGCCCTTTTCACTGTCTACAAGCTTCACACCTGTCCAACTTTCAACCTTACTTTTTAATGTCGGGTCAATCTTTTGAAGCATCCCGGCCTTTTGACCCCCTTGACCGGGAAATAACCATAAGTATTTCAAGTTATCACCTCTTTGGATCTCACAAAAACAGTTTAACCCTAATCGATAACCATTTATAATAGATAATAGGAATAATAGTTAACTAAAAGGTTATCAATTGGTGTAAAAAATGAATTTAACCGGATTAAAATATTTTGTTAGTGTCGCAAGTATAGGTTCAGTGACTGAAGCAGCTAAGCTAGCATACGTAAGTGAATCAGCAATTAGTAAAACCATCAGGCAATTAGAAGAAGAAATAGGCGTTAAATTGTTTGACCGGCAAGGAAGAACAATTCAGCTTAACCAACAAGGAAAGATTTTTTATTCATATGTTTCCGATAGCTTAAATTTACTAAACCGTGGAATTAAGGCTGTCCAAACTAATAAAGACCAAGAAAATAGCCAAATTAATGTTCTTTTTACTGTTGGCTCACCGCTCATCCCACTTGTTGCCCTTAAAATGCAAAAATTACTGCCTAATGTCAGTCTAAATATTCATCAACGGACAACCTTCGCTAAGGATTTAAAGCAGTTTGATTTTATTATCTCTTCCAATAAAATTGACCATTTTACCGCAATTCCGTTATTAAAAGAAGAAATAGTAATTGGCTGGCAAAAGAATTTTATGCAAGGTAAACATAATTTAGATGTTAAAGATTTACCGAATTTTACTTTTGTCGGCGAAAGTGATGAAACTGAATTGCAACAAACAATTAATCAGTTTTTAGCTAAAAATGAATTAAAACTCAATTTTAAATATCAATCTGATGAACCAGCTACGGTGCGAGAAATGATTGCAGCAGGTCTAGGCATGGGCTTTATTTCCAAAGTTACTTGGGGAAGCTTTTTTACCAATTTTCATTTAATCGACAGTGCAAGAATTTTCCCCAATTCGCCGCAAAGAACAATTTATCTAAATACGCCCTACCAAAATTTAACTGATAACCAAAGATTATTTAGTAACGAAATCGCTGCAGTACTAACGGGTGCACAAAATAGATAGAATATAATTACTAAAAATGGGCTTGCGTTTTTACCAAAAAGCGCATATATTGAACTGGAACTTCTTAGGGATCTCACGAATCTTCTAAGAAAGGTCTTAATTAAAATGGATAAATATCCTTATCCCACCTATAAAATTGCTGACATTGGTGACTACTTAAAAGTATTTGCTTGTACAGCAGTGATGTCTCAACCAATCATGTCCTTAATCATGGGAAATGGTCAGCCTATAAGAACACAAGACATTTTTGGTATTCTGTATAATTTAGTCAAATATACTGCTCCAGCCTTTATTTTTGGCATTTTATATACCACCATTAGAACTAATGATTTAGCGGGAAACTTTTCTTACCGCAAGCATCTGCGTTCAAGTTGGTCGAACTTGTTTGTACCAACTATTTGGTGGACTTTGATTTATTTACTAGGAATGCCTTGGCTCCAACAGATTAATCAATTTCATAATTTTGGTTCTTTTTGTTGGCATTTTATTAATGGTAACGCTGCGCCACATTTGTGGTACAACACAATGATGTTGCAATTTATCATCTTAATGCCACTTTTCTGGGCAATCAGTCGCTTTGTCGGCAATAACGTGAAAAAAGGAATTGCTGTAGCATTAATCACGCTAGTTTTATATTTAGCTTGGCTCTTGTTTTACGACACAGAGGTATTTCACGGTGCGCATGAAAAAACGTGGTATCTGCTTGATCGCGTGTTTATTTCGTTTTTTATCTACGGAGTCTTTGGTGTCCTCTGCTGGCAATTGCGGAATCAAGTTAACAACTTTTTACAAAAATTTTGGTGGCTGATCTTAATTACTTTTGTTGCTTGTTTCATTTGGACCAACTTTGAATTATATCAGTTCGGTCATCCCGTTCTTTTTGCCAATGCACCGTATTATAAGCCATCAATGACATTTTATTGCTTAGCGGTTATTGCATTAATCGCTGCACTTTGCTTATATCAAGTACGAAAAAATTCAGAAACAGCTTTAACAGTTTTCCATTTTCTTGCTACTTATGCCTATCGTGCCTATTTATCAAATGTTTTTTGGAATCAACTGGTCTGGCGCGGACTAAATATGCAATTCCACGCAACATACCACCCATTCTTAACTTTCTTTGGCACATGGATATTAACATGGATTTTGTCATTCACGTCAGCTTATTGTCTGCATATTTGGTGGACGAAAATAAAACAAATAATCTAACTAGATAAAAAGGCTTGGTTCGGTAGTCAACTGAATCAAGCCTTTTATGTTTTACTAATATGCTAAAATTACGTAATAAATAATTGAGTTTGAAAACTTTACTTTTTGACAATAGAAGCTAATCCGGCCATGATGTTTTCATATTGCTGCTCATTTTCAACAAATTTGTCATTATTAACGATAATATCTGCAATTTCTTTAACCCTCAATGCCCCATGTTTTATCTTAAACTGGTCTTTTTTCTTGGTTCGTTCAACTATTTCATCAAAGGTATAGTTTTCCCCATTATCGATAGTTTGTTTCTTAAATTCGCGTTTCGCTCTAACCTCAAGAGGAGCTTCAATATAAATATTAAGCATCTTTTCTCCTAGTTCCTTTTTCAGGTATGCCCCAAGTTCTGAGCGATACAAACTTTCAATGAAGCGTAATGAGTTCCTGCCTCCTGCATTTTACCAATTAGACGATACAAGAATTCACGAAAAATCTGTTCAGGGTTGTTTGCATATAACTTTTTGAAATCATTTTCCGTTGGATGTCCGCTAAATTGATAGTTTCGTTCAAGCATCATCTCTTTTTCAATTGCAATGATTTTCATTCGTTTTATGCCAATACTATCGAAATAAAATCCAGCTGCTGATTTACCGCATTCACTTAAGCCACCTAATGAGAACATTCCCTTAACATATTCTTTTCTCTTAGTAAATTGCTTATCGGTTATTTTCATGATAATCTCCTTTCATGAACGAAATGGTTTGTTACCATTTAATTGACAGTGCAATTGTATATGTTACCAGAAATAAGCTTTTTTAGCAAGCGCTTTCAGTAATAAGATAGGAAGGATACCAGAATTTTTTAACTATTTTTAGTCCAGACTTCGAACTAAAAAGATATAGTTTCGATATTTTATTAATCTATTTTGGTAAGTTTTGTTTTACCTATTTTTCTAATAAAAAAGAATCTTATCATCACTGATAAGATTCTTTTTTACTTATATTATAATTTTAATTATTTCATTTGTTCTTGAACTTCAGCAGCAAAGTCTTCTTGCTTCTTTTCAATACCTTCGCCAACTTCATAGCGAGTGTATGCAACAACTTCACAGCCTTCTGACTTAGCATATTCAGCTACTGTCATGTCGCCATCCTTAACGTAAGGTTGGTCAACTAAACAAATTTCACTTAAGTACTTGTTGACACGACCTTCAACAATCTTAGGAATAATGTTGGCAGGTTTACCTTCATTCTCAGTTTCCTTAGTGAAAACAGCCTTTTGGCGATCAAAGTCAGCCTTTGGAACAGAATCCTTATCAAGGTATTCTGGGTTAATTGCAGCAACATGCATTGCAATGTTCTTTGCTGCTTCTTCGCTGTCACCCTTTAAGGTAACAACAGCAACAATTGCACCGCCATTATGCTTGTAAGCACCAAAAACTTCATCATCGTTCTTATTAATTAAATCAAATCTTCTTAAAGTGATCTTTTCACCAATAACAGCAGTTAAGTTAGTGATTTCTTCACCAATAGTTGAATCACCCATTGGTGCCTTTAAAGCTTCTTCAACGTTAGCTGGCTTTGCAGCAAGAATAGCCTTAGTTACATCATCAACCAACTTAATGAACTTATCATTTGATGAAACGAAATCAGTTTCTGAGTTGATTTCAACAAGAGCAGCAGTGTTACCTTCAAAAGCGTATTCTGCTAAACCTTCAGCAGCAATTCTACCACTCTTCTTAGCAGCTTTAGCAACACCATTTTCTCTTAAGATATCAATTGCCTTTTCAATGTCTCCGTTAGCTTCAACCAAAGCCTTCTTGGAGTCCATCATTCCGGCACCAGTACGATCACGTAACTCTTTAACTTGTTTAGCAGTAATATTTGCCATTGATGTATCCTTCCAAATAAAAGCTAATTATTAAATTAATCTTCTTCTGAACTTTCTTCAGTTTCAGCTGCTTGTTCTGCGTCATCAGCTGCAGCGTCTTTAGCCATTTCAGCTTCAACGTTTGCATCGCTGTCATCTTGGCCTTGTTTTCCTTCGATAACTGCATCAGCCATTGCACCTGAAATTAAGCGAATAGCACGGATTGCATCATCGTTTGAAGGAATAACAACATCAACTGGATCTGGATCAGTATTAGTGTCAACCATAGCAACAACAGGGATACCTAAAATGTTAGCTTCGTGAACAGCAATCTTTTCCTTCTTAGGGTCAACTACGAACATAACATCAGGAATTCTAGGCATATCTTCGATACCACCTAAGAATCTTTCAAGTTTGTCCATTTCTTTAGTCAAAAGTGAAGCTTCCTTCTTTGGTAATACATCAAAGGTACCATCTTCTGACATCTTCTTTAAATCTTTTAATCTTTGAACTCTACTTTGGATAGTCTTCCAGTTAGTCAAAGTACCACCTAACCAACGTTGGTTAACGTAGTATTGACCTGCACGAGTTGCTTCTTCAGCGATTGAATCTTGTGCTTGCTTCTTTGTACCAACAAACAAGATAACTCCACCGTCTTGAGCAACGGCTCTAACAAAAGCATAAGCGTCATCCAACATCTTGATAGTTTTTTGCAAATCAATAATGTAGATACCGTTTCTTTGAGTGAAGATATATGGAGCCATCTTAGGGTCCCATCTTCTAGTTTGGTGACCGAAGTGGACACCAGCTTCAAGTAATTGTTTCATTGAAACTACTGACATAATAAATTCCTCCTATGGTTTTAGTCCTCTCAAGCGGTCATTTCAACGCTTCACCAATGTTTGGCACCAAAACGTTGATCGCTCTTGATGTTTTCTAACTGTGTATTCACACAACACACAGATAAAATCATACTAAATTTAAGGCTAAGAATCAAGTCTAAAAATTAACAGCATGCTCATGTAAAAATTTTTCTTTCCATTGGCGTGTATGGTGTTTAAACCAATATTCTCTTTTTAAAGCTAAGCGTTTATCACTAAATTCTTCATGATAGATCATTTTGACCGGTCGCCTATTTTTAGTATATTTGGCACCCTTCCCCGTATTATGGGCCTCAAGCCTTTTAGTTAAATTGTTAGTAAAGCCGCCATAAAAACTTCCATCGCTGCACAATAAAACATAAAAGTAATATTTTGCTTGTTGATCGTGCTTGGCTTTTTCTTCTGGTGTTTCGCGAATGATTTTTTGAATCGCTGGTAAAAATGAGCCATCGTGATCGTGAACTTCAATAGCATCTTTTAAAACTAAGCCATCACTAGCAGTGTGCCTGACAGCTTCAATTATAATCAAGTTTGTATCTTCGCCGCGATGAGAAACATAAGGCTGAATGAACTTAATACTTAGGTCATGTTTTAAACAAAAATAGGCAATTTCATTTAACCGTTCGGGTCGATGAACCATGTACATCTTGCCCTTCATTTTTAATAAACCACTAGCAACTGCAATAATTTCTTCTAAAGTAATCATTATTTCATGGCGGGCAATTGCCTTTTTAGGATCAGGATTAACCTTGTGATCTTTGGCAACTTTAAAATAAGGTGGATTGATGACAATCACATCATAAGAATCTTTTCGCAAAAACTGGGCGGCATCCTTAACGTTTTTTTGAAAAACATGGATCCGATTTTCCATTTGATTCAATTGGACAGAACGCATAGCCTGTGAAGCCGCTTCTGGTTGAATTTCAACTGCATCATACTTTGCTCGGTTAAAATAAGCCATATAAATGCTCGCAGCACAATTGCCAGAACATAAGTCTGCAACTTTAGAGCTATCTTTAATCGCGTCTTTGGCCGTAGCCGCCAATAATAAGGTATCAAGTGAAAAACTAAAGGCATCTTTATCTTGAATAATTTTCAAATTATCGCTATACATATAGTCGATTCGTTCATTTTTGCTCAAATTTACCATAAATATTTTATCCCTTCGCAAAGCTTTGCTATAATATTTTACATCATTGGAGGAAAATATGTTTTATCACATTATACGGCCCATCGCCCGCTTCATTGTGTGGGTGTTAAACGGGCATTTACATGTTAATCATCAAGATCGTATTCCCGAGGGAAATTATATCTTGGCTGCACCTCACCGTACTTGGTGGGAGCCGATTTTATTTGCACTAGCTGCTAGCCCTAAGGAATTTATGTTTATGACTAAAATTGAATTATTCAAAAATCCAATTTTGCGCTTTATTTTAAAGCACGCACATGCATTTCCAGTTGATCGTAAAAATCCAGGTCCATCCGCTTTAAAAACCCCAATAAAGGGATTAAGAAAAGGCAATTACTCACTGATCATTTTCCCATCCGGTACCCGTCATTCCGCTGAACTTAAAAGTGGGACAATTGCCATTGCTAAATTATCTGGTAAACCAATTGTTCCGGTTGTTTATCAGGGGCCGTTAACTTTTACTGGGCTATTGAAAAGGGAACCGTTAGAAGTTTGTTTTGGGCACCCATTTCGGGTAGATCCAAAAATAAGGTTAACCCACGAAAATGAACATCTTTTAGATAATCAGCTAAAAGATGCTTGGAAAAAAATTGATCAGGAACAAAACCCTGCTTTTCACTATCATGCAAAGTAAAAAGATTGAATTCGAAAGAGTTCAGTCTTTTTTTGTAGTGTTAAAATAAATTACAACAGTAATTGAATGGAGGAATTCTAAAATTGTTAGAAAAGTCGTTTTATAAGAAGATGCTAAGCAAGTCATTTCCTTTTCCAATTAAGGTAAGTTATTGGGATGGCAAAAGTGAAATTTACGGCAATGGCACTCCCAATATTGAAATTGTTTTTAATGAAAAAATTCCAATTAGTGATATAACGCGCAATGCTTCCCTAGCTTTAGGAGAAGCATATATGGACAAAAAAATCGAAATAAATGGTAGTTTGCAGAAGCTGATTTTTGGTGCTTATGAAAGTGCTGATAGTTTTATGCGTTCCAGCAAGTTTCGTAAATTTATGCCTCACCAAAAACACACTGAAGAACAAAGTGAAAAAGACGTTCAAAGTCATTATGATATCGGAAACGATTTTTACCGTCTTTGGTTAGATCCAACCATGACATACTCATGTGCCTATTTTAAAAAGGACAATGAGGATGACTTAGAAAAAGCACAAATTGACAAAATTAAGCATATTCTTGAAAAGCTGAATCCTGAAAAGGGTAAAACATTGCTAGATATCGGTTGTGGTTGGGGAACCTTAATGCTCACCGCAGCTAAAGAATATGGTTTAAAAGTCACTGGTGTTACTCTCAGTGAAGAACAATACAAGCTAGTTCAAAAGAAGATTTATGATGAAAACCTGCAAGATGTAGCTGAAGTTAAGCTTGAAGATTACCGTGAACTTGGCAATGAGCAGTGGGATTATATTACATCTGTTGGGATGTTTGAGCATGTTGGCAAAGAAAACTTGGGTCAATATTTCGCTGATGTTGCCAAATACCTTAAAAAGGATGGCGTTGCGTTAATTCACGGCATAACTCGTCAGCAAGGTGGAGCAAGTAACGCATGGATTGACCGTTACATTTTCCCAGGTGGTTATATCCCCGGCTTAGAAGAAAACGTTCATCACATCGTTGCAAGTGGCTTGCAAATTGATGATATGGAAATGCTTAGACGCCATTATCAAAGAACTTTGGAAATTTGGGACAATAATTTTAATAAGCAACGTGATGTTATTGAAAAGAAAATGGGTGAACGCTTCACCCGAATGTGGGACTTGTACTTACAGGCCTGTGCAGCCTCTTTTGAATCAGGTAACATTGATGTTGTCCAATATTTACTAACAAAAGGTGCTTCAGGTAAAAACTTACCAATGACACGCGATTATATGCTAGGTCAATAAATAGCGCAAAAAAAAGAATGAGTTACCTCATTCTTTTTTTATTGCCAAAATTTACCTTTCAAAGATTTTTCCTGGATTAACAATGTCATTTGGATCAAATAACTTTTTAACCTCACGCAATAGCTCTGTATAATCATGACCATAGAACTCTTCGTAGTAATTTGCTCGTGCATAACCAATTCCGTGTTCACCAGACATATTGCCATCTAATGACTTAGCCGTCTTATAGAGTTCTGAAATGACTTTATCACTAGTTTTAGCATATTCTTCTGGTGTCATTTCATCAGAGCAGAGATAGATGTGCAAATTACCGTCGCCAGCATGACCAAAACTAGGTATTCTGATCTTTAACTCTTTTTCTAACTCTTCAATTCGGTCCAGCACATCAGGAATATGATTAATTGGCACGCAAACATCAATTTCATCCATTTTTGGCGTTGATTTCTGAATTGCCAACAATAGCTCTTCCCGACACTTCCAAATCTTTTTAGCTTCTTCAGAGTCTGCACTTAAAACAATTGCTTCTTCAGCTTTAAACTTTTTAACAGTTTCTAGTGCTTGATCCAATTCTGCACGCCATTCTCCCTCAGTGAATGAGTCTAGGCCCATAATGATAAAACCATCACCATTCTTGATTGGAAATTCATCATTAGCATATTTTTCCCATAACTTAATTACTTTTCTGCCCATAAATTCAACGGTTGTTGGTACAACTCCAGAAGCTAAAATTGCTGGTACTGATTTAATAGCATCATTTAAAGTTGGGAAAGGAATGATAGCATTGATTGTCTTATGTGGTTTAGGATATAGTCTCAATGTTACTTCCGTTACCACACCAAGCGTTCCTTCCGCTCCAATAATTAAGTCTTTTAAAGAGTAGCCGGAAGATGATTTTACCGCTTTAGAACCAAACTTATATAATTTGCCATTCGTTAAAACCACTTTTAACTCACGAATATGTTCTCTGGTTACGCCGTATTTAATTGCCTTTAACCCACCAGCATTAGTTGACACATTACCACCAATTGTTGCCCAATGCATTGCAGGTGCTGGCATATAAGTAAATGGCTTATCAGCCAAATATTCTTCGATATCCTTTAATCTTATTCCTGCTTGTACGGTCATTGTTAAGCCATCTGGATCATATTCCAAGATCTTATTCATTTTAACCATATCAAGAGAAATACCGCCGTCAACAGATAAATTGGCTCCCATCAAGCCGGTTGAATTACCCCGTGGTACCAGAGGAATGTGCTTTTCATTCGCATACTTAACTACTTGGATAACTTCTTCATTATTAACCGGTTGAATAACCAAGTCCGGCAGAGCGGTTACTGTCCGAAATTGATCGTGATCCCAGTGCTTTGTAGGTTGATTAATAAAACGTTCTGGATCGGAAATAAATTTACTTAAGTTTGTCCGATCAGTTTGATCTATTTTATGATATTCCATGATATTTTTCTTCCCATTCCTAAATCATAAACTTAATTAATATCTGACATAAATAATCTACTCTTTTATGTAAACGCTGTCAATACTATATTGGAAACAAAAACACGAGCTATTTGTGAACTCGTGCATAAAGTTAATTTTGGTTATTTTGAAGGGTATATAAGTTATAATAATAACCCTTTTGGGAAAGCAGTTCCTCGTGGTTACCACGTTCAATAATCTTACCATCATTTAGAACAATAATCTGGTCAGCATCGACGATAGTTGATAAACGGTGAGCAATCGCTAAAGTTGTTCTTCCCTTTCGTAAGCTCTTCAATCCCTGTTGAATCAAGGTTTCTGTTTCGGTATCAACATTTGCAGTAGCTTCATCTAAAACCAAGATTTTAGGATCAGTTACTAAAGTTCGTGCAAAAGAAATCAATTGTCGTTGCCCTTGACTAAATTCGCTGCCATTCTCGCCAACCTTAGCGTGATATTTGCCAGGCAATTTTTCAATAAAACTGTCAGCCTGGACAGTTTTTGCGGCAGCCTTAATTTCGTCATCAGTAATGTTTTGATTATACAGCCTAATATTAGAATTAATATCACCATAAAACATGAATGGTTCTTGTAAAACTAGACCTAATTTTTGCCGTAATTCCTTTTTCGGGTACTTCTTAATATCTACGCCGTCAATTAAAACTTCACCCTGGTAGAATTCATAAAAGCGCATCATAACATTAATGATTGAACTTTTACCGGAACCTGTATGACCTACGATTCCAAGAGTTTCTCCTGAATTAACGGTAAAGGAAATATCGTGTAAAATTTCATTTTTTCCATCGTAGGAAAAGCTTACGTGCTTAAATTCAATTTTCCCTTGTGTGATTGTTAATCCCGGTTGTTCTTGCTGCTTAGGTTCATAATCAGTATTATCTAAAATTCGAAAAATTCTCTTACCAGCAACTATTCCGTCTTGGAAAAAGGTCATCTGATCCATCATGTTTGCAATCGGATTAAAAAACTGTGAGATATATTGTGAAAAAGCGTACACAACACCCGCAGGCACAAAAGTCTGGCGTAGTGGAAAGCCAAAGTACATTAAAGTTAAAGCAAGTGCAAGAGAATAGAGCAAACTAGTTAAGGGCGAAAGTAAAAGCGAATTAAGATTGATCATGTTAAAACGGGTTTTCATTAGTGCCGTGTTTTCACTTTCAAAATGGCCAGTCATTCGTTTTTCTTGCTTGAATTGCTGAATCAGAGAAACACCTTCAATTGATTCATTTAAATTAGTGTTTATCCGGCTTAACCGCTCACGGTAACTACGATAGAGTTTGGAACTTCTTTTAGAATATTGCCAAATAATAAGTAATAAAATTGGCAAAAAAGCCAGTACGATTAGTCCAGCTAAAAAATTAGTTGTAAACATTGCTACTAGCGCTGAAATAATCGAAAAGAAAGAGATAACGACACTAGATAGGACCGTTAAAAAATTGCTCAAAGTCATTGTATCATTTGTTACTCTTGACACAATTGAGCCTGCTGGCGTTTGGTCAAAATAACGCATTCCCAACTGATGGAGTTTTTGGTACAAAGCCGACCGTAGGCCCTCCAATGACTTTTCGGATCCAAGAGCAAAAAAGTATTCGTAGGTAAATTGTAGAATACCCTTAATTACTGAGCCAAAAGCATATAAAAAACCGGCAAATAAAATCACTTGTGTCGTAACATTGGCTTTGACTAAATAATTATCCAAGAAATACTGCAGACCATACGGTAACAGCATATTAATGACGCTGACAAGAAATGCACCCACACCAGCAATAATCATTTCATTTTTAAAGTGCATCACAAAACGAAGTAGTCGCTTGAAGATGCCAATTTGTTCCTTGACAGGTATTTCTTTGGACCAGACTGATCCATAATTATTTTGTTCTTCCAAGCTATTCACCTACCTTTTCTTCTAATTCTTGCCGTTGCCACATATCAGCGTACCAGCCATTTTCTGCTAATAATTGATCATGTGTGCCTCGTTCAACAATTCGTCCGTCTTTTAATACCAAAATCAAATCTGCTCCCATTACGGAAGTTAATCGGTGAGTTGCAATTAAGGTTGTTTTCCCTTTTCTCTCCTGCCGAAGTGATTTCAAAATAGCCATTTCTGTTCTGGCATCGACTGCTGATAGCGCATCGTCCAAAACCAAAATTTTACTTTGCTTTAAAAGCGCCCTAGCAATAGACATTCTTTGTTTTTGACCACCAGATAAGGAAACGCCATTTTCGCCAATTAGCGTATTATATCCGCCAGGCATTTGTAGAATATCATTGTGCAAATCACTCTTTTTCGCAGCAGAAATGACCGCACTTTCATCGGAATTTGCATCAGAAAAAGCAATATTTTTTTGAATACTAGTAGAAAAGAGGTAATTGTTTTGCGGCACGTAAGAAATTTGTCTTAATAGAACATTCAGAGGAATTTCCCGAATATCATGACCGTTTAAAGTGATTTTGCCATCATATTGATCAAATTCGCGCAGCAAAAGTTGAATGATGGTCGTTTTACCAGCACCAACTTTACCGACCAAGCCAAGAGTCTGACCCGTTTTCAAAGTGAAATCAATATTGTGCAAAACCGGAATTTGTGGTTCATCCGGATAAGCAAAGGATTTTACTTCATATTTTAAGTCGCCATCAATATCTTGGGCATGAATGCTTTGATCAGCATTTTGATCAGTAATTGCAGGCTTTTCATCCAGTAACTTTTCAACACGGTCGTAACTGGCACTACCACGTTCTAGAATATTAAATAAATAGCCAATTGCAAACATTGGCCAAACCATGTTCCCAATATACGCAATGAAAGAAACTAATTGGCCAATTGTAAGAGCCCGGTTACTAACCAATAACCCACCATAGATAATTGTAATTGTGTAAGTTAAACCGATTAGTAAAGTACCTAGTGGATCAAACAACGAATCCCACTTGAAAACACGTTTATTGATTTTGATCGTATTAGCAATCATATCATTGAATGCTTGCGTATCTTCTTTACCCTGACCAAAAGTTTTTAGGACCTTAATTCCTGAAACAGATTCTTGTGTTTTATTATTGAGGCGGGAAAAAGCAGCCTGTGATTCATCAAAGGCATCATATAATTGATCGCCCAACTTCCAAGCTCCCCAAGCTAAGAATGGTAAGGGAATTAAAGCAACTATCGTCAACCGCCAGTCAACAAAGATGATCATTGCAATCATGGTTGAAACACTCATTAATAAAGAATCGACCAAAGTCAAAACACCTTCACCAGCAACTTCTTGAATAGCTGAAACATCATTGGTTGCGTGCGCCATTAAATCACCTGTTCGGTGGCGTTGATAAAAAGTGCGATCCATTTCCATAAAATGCCGAAATAATTTCGAGCGCAACTGCAGTTCTAGTTCTGCCGCTCCACCCCATATTTGCCTGCGCCACAAGTAACGAAAGCCATATAATAGTAGTGCCGCGAAAATGATTGTCAAAATTAACAAGCCATATTCTTGCCAAGAAATATGTCCTTTATCGAGCTGATCAGCCATTAGTCCTAATATTCGCGGTGGAACCAAATTAATTACAGACGTTAAAGCCAAGAAGGTCACACCAATTAGGTACCGTTTTTTCTCCTTTTTAAAAAACCATCCAAGCTTAAAAAATATACCCATTTTTCACCTTTCTTTCCAAATAAAAAGGCGGAGAAATAATCCTCCGTCTTTATTTTCAATTCAGTAAGATTGACTATTTTTGATGCTTCATCATGTTCATCACCTGGTTAACCTTCTTAGCGGAAGGCTTTTGCCCCATTTGTGACATCATGGCAACGATCATATCCTCACTGATTGGTGGATTATCTTTAAAGTATTTCTTCATGTATGCTCTTGCACCATAAAAACCGCCAACAAGGCCAATTAATAATGCAACAATAATTAAAACAATCGCTAATCCTAATTTCATAAAATAATCACCTCAATTTGTCCAATAGATATATCTTACCGAAAATTTAAGTAAATTTAAAGACGTAAATTAGTCTTTTCGTAAACCTTTCTTCCGCTGAGCTTTCTTTGCTTTTTCAGAAGTAATTTCCTTGCCATTCTTATCAATTATGACAAGGTTTTCAACATCTTGCTTAAAACCGGCACGAAAGTTCTTGATAAATTCTTGATGAAGTTTTTCACGTTCTTTTTCTTCTTCATCAGACAAACCTTCTTTTTCTTTCTTATGATATAGTTCGTTTATCCGATTAATCATCTTTTTTTCATTGTCTTCTGTCATTTTTTGCACCTCTTTCGCACTTCTTAATAAAAAGAGTCTACCCTATTTCAGCTAAGAAAAAAAGTTTAATTTCTTAGAACGCTTGTTTGTATTATGACTTAATTTCTGTTAGAATATGTTTATCAACAAATAGACTATCATGGGAGCTAAAGATGACTAACAAACAAAGTTCAAAACAATTACAAATTTTACGTTATATCTATGACACAGTTGAAAAGCGCGGATTTCCGCCAACTGTGCGAGAAATCTGCCAAGGAGTTCAACTTTCTTCGACTTCGACTGTTCACGGTCATTTGTCACGGTTGGAACGCAAAGGCCTTATTGTTAAGGATGCCACCAAGCCGCGAGCATTGGAAATAACAGACGAAGGTAAGAAAGCCATTGGCGTTAAGCCAACTGAAATACCTGTTGTCGGTGTTGTTACTGCCGGTCAGCCAATTTTGGCGGTTGAAGATATCGAAGATTACTTCCCTCTTCCACCAGATTTAGAAAATGATGCTGGTGACCTGTTCATGCTACGTGTTCACGGAGAAAGTATGATTAATGCTGGTATTTTAAACGGTGACAATGTTATTGTTCGTAAACAAAGCTCAGCAACAAATGGTGAAATTGTTGTTGCCATGACAGATGAAAACGAAGCAACTGTTAAACGTTTTTATAAGGAAAAAGATCATTATCGTCTTCAACCTGAAAATGATAACATGGCACCGATTATTCTTAATAGTGTTCATATTTTAGGTAAAGTTGTTGGTCTTTACCGCAATAATATTAATTAGCTTAAAAAGTTTTTAGTCTGTTAGATCGTTTAATTAATAACTGTTCATTTACTTAATGAGCAGTTTTTTTAGTGCTTTTTTCAATGCCACTAAAGCTTTTTTTCTGTGACGCAGTTCTCTGATTGCAGCATCATTTTCTGCTATTTTTTCTTCGATTAGCCTAAGATTTTGCTCATGCTGCTTTTTTGTGCCACATGATTGGTCATGCAATTCTTTGATTGCGCAAATTTCTTTTAGTGAAAAACCCAATTCTTGTAAGTTTTTTATTTCCTGAAATGATTCTACTTCATTATCAGTAAACCAATAATTTTTTCCCTTTCGTATTGGCGTTAATAAACTTAATTCAAGATAAAACCTAACTGTATCCTTAGTAGTATTCATTTTAGTGATAAATTCTTTTAAATACATGTATATTCTCCTTGACGTTGGGTCAACCCCCTATAGTTAACTAGCGTTAGGAGGAAAGAAAATTGAAAATTTCAACTAATTTATTGACTATTATTTACGGAACAATAATGATAATTGCGGCCGTAGCTAGCATCCCCAAAATTCCTGTTTGGTTAATCTGCTTAAACGTTATCGCAAGCGCTTTCTTAATACTGACCTGCTTAATTGGTTACCATAAATATGCGCCAATTTGTTTATTTGCACTCTTACTCATTGCGTTAATTAATGGCTATTGCCTAAACGGAAAAATCAATTGGCTTCACTGGTTTATCAGACTGACCATAACTATTGCTTTAAGTTGGTTAAACTGGTGTTTCTAAAATAATGGCATTATTTAATTTACAAAAGAGATCTTCTGTTTGCTATTTAATTCCACTTCAATATATTTGTTACCATTTTTAACGTTAAGTCAAGTATAATCGCTTTCATAAAAAGAATCTGATGACTTTCCACATCAGCTATGCTTTTTCACTTCACAAAGTTTTTGGTGATTTTTAGCAATAAATACCGATATTACAATATTTTTATTTTACATTGTGAATTATTTAGATGTTTCACTTTGGTTTCACAGCACAACTTTTCACAAAGTAAAAACTACAATTGATCGAGTATGCTTGTTGCTAGTTCCAGTCCTTTACCATGCGCATCTTTACCCCAGCCACGTTCTTGATGATCCTCAATATCATTAAGTGAATCGGCAGTAAACAGAATTTGCGCAAAATAAGCTTGCCGAAATTGTGCACAAGCAGCCATTGCGGCACATTCCATTTCAACGCATGCAGCACCAAGTTTCTTAAATTGCTTGACCTTTCTAGCAGTTTCCCTGAAAAAACCATCAGTAGTCCAAGTCGTTACCTCTTTGACTTTAAAACCATTTTGCACCATCAAATTTTCAGTTTTAGTTAAAAAAGCTGAACGCAAATCAACGAAGTTGCCTGGCTCCATGTAATGAAAAGATGTTCCTTCATCACGAATGGCTTTGGTCGGAACCAAAAAATAATTTTCTGGCAGATCAACAAGTGTCCCTGCTGAACCGATTGCTAAAATCTGCTTGACACCATAGCTGATGAGCCAGTCTAGCATTTGAACCGCAGCAGGAGCGCCAAGTATTGCCTGACACAAAGTGATTTTTTCTTTGGGCATCTCCACCTCATAAATTAAGGTCACTTTACCAAAGCAATCGAAGTGACCCAGAACTCGGTGCGGATGCTGAGCTAAGAAGTCATCAATTGCTTCTTGCGTTAAAAAGGCAAAGAGCAATTTTGCATGAAAGTGATAATGCGTTTCATTTCTTTCATGATCTGGTTCTAAAACCGCACGCGGAGTTGAGTCAAAATCTAATAAAAATGGTTTGCTCATCAAATTACCTCAAAATTAAGATATTGATTAAAATGCTATCATAAAAAGCACAAAAAAAGAACCATCTCTTAAATGCGAGATGGTTCTTTTTTAACAGTGAATTAACGACGTTTTTCCGCAATTCTTGCAGATTTACCGTGACGTTCACGTAAGTAGTAAAGTTTAGCACGACGAACACGACCGTGACGTAATACTTCAACTTTAGCTACACGAGGGTCGTTAACTGGGAAGGTACGTTCAACACCAACACCAGAAGCAATCTTACGAACAGTGTATGTAGCAGCAATGCCTGCACCCTTACGCTTGATTACGACACCCTCAAACATCTGAATACGTTCATGACTACCTTCAACAACACGTACGTGAACACGAACTGTGTCACCAGCACGGAAGTCAGGAATATCATCACGTAATTGTTCTTTAGTCAATTCTTGAATTAATGGATCCATAATTTTTCTCCTTCTGCGGCATTCATCAACGTCCTATGCGCCAGCGGAACACCCATAACTATTAATGCAAAAAAATTGCACCTCAATCATCTTAGCAAAATAAAGTTATTAAATCAAGCTTCATCATCTTCATGCTTAATTTCTGCGAGCAATTTCTTTTCTTCATCACTTAAGTGGTAATCTGCTAATAAATCCGGGCGATATAATGCAGTAGCACGCAAAGATTCTTTCTTTCGCCATTCAGCAATTTTTTGGTGATTGCCAGAAGTTAATACTGCAGGAACTTTCATCCCCTCAAAATCTTCTGGCCTGGTATATTGCGGATATTCAAGCAGACCATGTGCAAAACTTTCTTCAATTGGTGAGGCAGCATTCCCTAAAATTCCTGGAAGCAAACGAACAGTAGCATCGATCATGCTCATTGTTGGCAACTCACCACCAGTTAAAACATAATCCCCAATCGAAACAGTCTCGTCTGCTAAGTCATAAATCCGCTGATCAAAACCTTCATAGTGACCACAAATAAAGGTCAAATTCTCTTCTTGGGACCAATTTTGCGCCATCTTTTGGTTAAAAGTTTTACCCTGTGGAGCTGTTATAATGACTTTGCCCTTATTTGCCAGAGAATCCAATGCCTTTTTGATTGGCATAATTTGTAAAACCATGCCTGCACCACCACCGTATGGCGTGTCATCAACGTGATGATGGACATCGCTTGTGAAATCTCGAAAATCTACTAAGTTAAGATCCCATTTTCCATCTTCCAGTCCACGTCCTAACATTGAAGTTGTTAATGGGGTAAACATATCAGGAAAAAGAGTTAAAACATTAATCTTCATCGCGTAAGCCCTCCAATAACTCAACATAAACTTTTTTATTGGCAATATCGACTTGCTTAACGACCTCATCAATATATGGAATTAAATATTCATTGCCCGAGTCTTCGGTTATTTCCCAGACATCGTTTGCACCAGGAGTTTCAATACCCGTAATTTTGCCTAGGTCTTGGTTGGTTTCGTTATCCAAGACTTGGCAACCCAAAATATCGCGGTAATAGTAGGCGCCAGCAGGTAATTCGTGTTGGTTTTCCTGACTAATTACGATTGTTTCTCCCTTTAATTTTTCGGCATCATCAATCGTACTAACTTCTTCAAACTGCAATAGCCAGAATTGTTTAAATGGTCGACTGCTTTTAACGGTTAGGACAAAATTAGGATTGTCTTTTAAAGAAAGTTCACTCCCCGGTGAAAAACGTTCTTCAGGAAAATCAGTAATTACTGTTACCTTAACTTCCCCATTTAGACCATGTGTGTTCAGTATGCGTGCGACATCGTAATATTGCATTTCTTCTCCTAAATTCAACAAAGAAAAAAGTTTGAAGCAAACTGCTTCAAACTTTTAAAGTAAACAAATCAATTATTTGTTAAATTTTGATTCATGCAGCTTCTTCATTAAGCCGGCACCAGAAAGAAGTGACCGAACAGTGTCTGAAGGTTGTGCACCCTTCTTTAACCATTCAAAGATTTTATCTTCATCAAGCTTCAATTCTTTTGGTTCTGAAACTGGGTTGTAGTAACCAACTTCTTCGATAAAACGACCATCACGAGGCATTCTTGAGTCTGCTACAACTATTCTGTAGAAAGGCTTTCTCTTGGCACCCATGCGGCGCATACGAATTTTAACTGACATATTAAATTCCTCCTAAAAACTTACGAATAATAATATAGCACTTTTCAAAATAGGTGTAAAGTGTTTTTCCTTAACAGATATTTTTTTAAGAATGATAACGCTTGACTTTCATTCTCTTCTTCTTGTTCTTCTTAAACTTTTTACCCATGCGGCGCATTGCAATCTTGCCCATTGGTGAATCCATTCCAGGAAGATTGCCCATGCCCTTTAGATTACCCTTTGTAATCTTGCTCATCATATCACGGGCTTGTTTGAATTGCTTAATCATTCGGTTAACTTCAACGATTGGTCGTCCAGAACCTGCAGCAATTCGCCGGCGCCGACTTGGGTTAAGCAATTCGGGATTTTCCCGTTCTGCTTCTGTCATTGAAGAAATGATTGCTTTGACGTAAACAATCTGTTTCTTATCAAAATTCATGTTCTTCAATTGCGGGTTATTGGCCATGCCTGGAATCATTTTAATTAACTGATCAAGCGGACCCATCTTTTCAACTTGTTCAAGCTGGTCTACGAAGTCATTAAAATCGAAGGTATTCTCCTTCATTTTCTCTGCAACTTCTTCAGCCTTTTTGGCATCGTAATCTTGCTGCGCCTTTTCAATTAAGGTCAGCATGTCTCCCATGCCTAAAATTCTTGAAGCCATCCGGTCAGGGTGGAATTGTTCCAGATCACTTAACTTTTCACCTTGACCAGTATAAATAATTGGCTTACCAGTGACAGCTCGAATTGATAAAGCTGCACCACCACGGGTATCACCATCAAGTTTAGTTAAAATTACCCCAGTAATATCTAGTCGACTATCAAAACCTTTAGCCACATCCGTAGCGGCTTGACCTGTCATGGCATCGACGACAAGCAAAATGTTGTCTGGTTGAGCAACCTTTTTAACTTGCTCAAGCTCTTCCATTAATGGTTCATCAATTTCTAGTCGACCAGCAGTATCGATAATTACATAATCATTTTTATTGTCATCAGCCTGCTTTAAGCCGTTTTCAACTATTTTGGCAACATTTTTTTCATCGTGTTCACTATAAACAGGAACATTTAACTGCTCACCAATTTGTTCAAGTTGATCAATTGCGGCGGGACGATAAATATCACCGGCAATTAGCAATGGACGAGCTTTATCCTTATCAATTAACCGCTTAGCTAATTTACCCACCGTAGTCGTCTTACCGGTACCCTGAAGACCAACCATCATAATGATCGTCGGAATATGCTTGGACTTGTTAAGAGTGGCTGCACTCTCACCCATCATCTTGGTCAGTTCATCGTTAACAATCTTAATTACTTGCTGACCAGGATTCAGGCTTTCCTGAACTTCTTTGCCCAGAGCCTCTTTCTTAATCTTTTTAATGAAGTCTTTGACAACTTTAAAATTAACATCGGCCTCTAACAATGCCAATCTAATTTCTCGGCTAGCAGTATTGATATCTTCTTCGGAAATTTTACCTTTGCCAGTTAGGTTGCGTAACGCTTTTTGAATTCGTTCACTTAAATTTTCAAAAGCCATGAATCATTCTCCCCTCATTTTACTTAATAATTGTTCTATTTGACTAAGCGCACATGCTGGTTGATTTTCTTTAATCGTTACAGAAATTTTAGTTAGTTTTTGTTCAATGTCATTATAATCTCTTTGCATATGCAATTTTTCTTCATAATTCGTCAAAAGCTTGCGGCAGCGCCGAAGGTTATCATAAACTGCCTGTCTTGATACCTGATGATTAAGGGCGATTTCTCCCAAGGATAGATCATTATAATAGTAGTCTTCGAAATAGTCTTGCTGATTTTTGGTTAGCAATTTTCCGTAATAGGCATATAAATCACCTAATATTTCATTTTTTACGAGTTCATCCATTACTTTCACCTTGAACCAGTATAGCAAAAATACGGGTAATTGACGATCGAGAAAGCTAATATTGTCTGAAAATCTCCTACTGCGAAACTTGCTTTTTGATATTAATGCCTGTATTATTACGAATGTTTATTTCACATAGAAATATAGTAGAATAATTACAAAATTATTTGATAGGACTTAACTTTTTTAAAAACAACTATCATAATAGATAAGTAATATTAAAATCAATTTTAAAGCGATCCAAAGTAGTTTGATTATCAACTAGCAGCTTTGCTTGAACAACTAGCTGAACTTGGATCATTTTAAGTCCTCTGATTTCGGAAAAAATAATAAGGAGATTTTAACGTGAATTTATGGAAAAAAATGAATCGAAAAGAAAATCCTAGTATTTATCAAGAAAAAGACGGACATTTAGTTCGAACATTAAAAGTACGGGATTTCTTAGCACTTGGTGTTGGGACCATTGTCTCTACGTCGATTTTCACTTTACCAGGTGAAGTGGCAGCTTTACATACGGGCCCAGCTGTAGCAATTTCCTGTGTGATTGCCTCAATCGTCGCTGGACTTGTTGCCTTTGCCTACGCTGAAATGGCAGCAGCGATGCCATTTGCAGGTTCAGTTTATTCCTGGATCAATGTTATTTTTGGCGAATTTTGGGGTTGGTTCTCAGGTTGGGCTTTATTAGCGGAATACCTAATCGGTATGGCTTTTGTTGCTTCTGGATTATCAGCTAACTTTCGTGCCTTAATTTCTCCCCTAGGTTGGCGCCTGCCGAATGCTTTAGTCAATCCTCTTGGAGTTAACGGCGGAGTCTTAGATTTAGTTGCCCTAATCGCTATTTTTTTGTGTGCTATTTTAGTAAGCTTCGGCGTTTCAAAAGCCTCCAAAGTAGAAAACTTTTTAGTGATAATTAAAGTCTTGGCAATTATTTTGTTTGTTGTGGTTGGTTTAACTGCAATTAAAAAAGCCAATTTTCTACCTTTTGTGCCGCAATACCGGGCAACAAGCCATGGTCCTTTCGGTGGTTGGCAAGGTATCTACGCTGGTGTCTCAATGATTTATATTTCTTTTTTAGGCTTTGACACAATTGCTTCAAATTCAGCTGAAGCCGTTAATCCGCAAAAAACAATGCCACGAGGTATTATTGGTTCATTATTAATTGCTGTCGTTTTATTTGTTGCAGTTAGCCTCGTATTGGTTGGAATGGTACCATATCACCAATACCTTAATTCAGCCGAGCCCGTTGGTTACGCTTTGCGGCATACTGGACATGGCGTAATTGCTGTAATCGTTCAATCTGTCGCCGTTTTAGGGATGTTTACGGCATTAATTGGTTTATGCATGGCCAGCTCACGCTTAGTGTATTCTTTTGGCCGAGATGGGATGTTACCTAAAAAATTAGGAAAATTAAATAGTGATCATCGTCCTGCCAATTCACTCTGGACAGTTGCAATCGTAGCTATTATCATTTCTGCCTTTATTCCTTTTTCATTTTTAACACAACTAGTTTCCGCAGGTACTCTGATTGCTTTCATGTTTGTTTCAATTGGAATTTATCGTCTGCGTCCTAGAGAAGGTCATGATATTGTGGATCCTGCATTTAAGATGCCTCTTTATCCCGTCCTACCGTTCCTAGCCTTTTTAGGTTCTTTCGCAGTTTTCTGGGGATTAGATTTACAAGCCAAAAAGTATATGCTCTTCTGGTCAATCATCGGGATACTAATTTATTGCTTTTACGGTATCAGACATTCCAACATTAATAATAGAAAATAAAAAAGCCTCTCGCTAACTAAATGATCCGTACCGTGTCAAGTAGACGGTCGAAATATTAGCGGGAGGTTTTTTACTTACCACACATTTTTGACCTATTCTTCCAGCAAGAAGCTTTTAGGAATCTTCTGACCAAAATGCAGCAATTTCTGATACCAATAAAAAGAATCTTTAATAAAGCGACGATTGGTTCCTTTACCTTCATCGTCTAAATCAACATAGATTAAACCATATCGTTTAGACATTTGTGTCGTAGACGCTGATACCATATCTGTTGTCCCCCAAATTAAGTAGCCAATTAACTCAATTCCATCATTTGCCAAAGATATTAACATTTCTCTGATATGTTCCTTTAAAAAGGCAATGCGATAATCATCATGAACACGGCCGTCAGGAGTCAAGTGATCCGTAGCACCAAGACCATTTTCGACAATAAAAAGAGGTTTTTGATAACGATCATACAAATTTATCAATGTTAGTCGTAACCCAATCGGATCGATTTGCCAGCCCCATTCGTTTTCGGGCAAGTATTTATTGTAAACTCCAGTTGTCCGATTAGCTTTAGTCACCTGCAAGTTTGAAGTATCATAGGCCGCACAAACTGAGGAATAATAAGAAAAAGCAACAAAATCAGCTGTGTTCTGGCTCAATAACTTTAATTCATCCTGCGTCATTTTGATGTTGAGTCCCAAGTTTTTAATTTTATTGAACAAGGCGTTAGGATACTTTCCCCTAATTTGAACATCACTAAAAAGATAACTCTCACGCATAATTTCTGTTGCTGCTAACGCATTTCGCGGATCACTGTTATAAGGATAAACCATTGTACTGGTGATCATCCCACCGACTTGTAAATCAGAATAGTTTTGATGAATGTATTTCGTTATCTTAGCAGAGGCAACGAACTGGTAATGCATTGCCTGGTAGATTACTTCTTGAAAATTTTTGTTAGGAAAACGATCCTTGACTAATCCAGCTGAAGAATATGGGTGTCTGATAATGCTATCAATTTCATTTATTGGTATCCAATATTTTACTTGGTTATGATACCGATCGATAACAGTCTTAGCAAACCGATAAAAATAATCAATTAACTTTGGATCATACCAAGCATCATAGTTCATTACTAAATTAAGTGGCATCTCGTAATGGGATAACGTAATAATAGGCTGAATTCTGACTTCATGCATTTTGCGAAAAAGACGGTCATAAAATTCTAAACCTTGTTTATTAGGGTTAGTATCATCCCCATTAGGAAAAATTCTACTCCAAGCAATTGAAGTTCTAATTGCCTTAATTCCAGTTTGTGCTAGCAGTTCAAGATCTTTTTCATAGTAATGATAAAAATCTACACCATGTCTTTTGCCCCATTTTCTGGAGCTTTGATCTTTGATAGCGGTCAAAATTTTTTGAGTAGTCATATCGTTAACTTTTTGGTAATCAGTCACATCTATTTGTGGTTGATATTGCTCACAATCAGCAATCGACATGCCTTTCCCATCTTCATTCCATGCGCCTTCTACTTGGTTAGCCGAAGTAGCGGCTCCCCATAGAAACCCTTTTGGTAGGTAAAAATATTCCATAATTACTCCCTATGCTAAAACTAAAACAGGATCATCTATTGTAACTTTCTTTGCTTCATCTGAAGTAGTTTGTACAGGTAAAACTTGCAAAAAATCCTGGGTGTTAGTGATAATCATCATGATTGTTGGATCATAGCCAGCTTCCTTAATCTTATCTAGGTCAAACTCAATTAGTTCCTGACCTGCTGTAACTTTTTGTCCTTTTTCAACTAGCTGCCTAAATCCCTGACCCTTTAATTCAATCGTATCAATACCAATATGGAGTAAAATATCAGCGTTATTATCGAGGTGAAGGCCAATAGCATGCCCGGTTTTAAAAGTTGCTGTCACAATACCATTGCCAGGTGCATAAAGCCTTCCGCTGGCGGGAATAATCGCTATACCTTGTCCCATTACGCCACTAGCAAAAGTGGTATCATCAACCTTCGAAAGATCCTCAATTCGACCATATGCCGGTGCATTGAGAGCATGCTCTGATGACTTATTTACAGCATCATTTTGCTTTTCTTGCGACTTTGTTTTTTCATCTGCTGGATCATCAAAGCCAATGAGCCAAGTAGCAATGAAGGTAACAATCGTGGCAACAATCATAACAATAATAGCCTGAATAACAAAGTTTTCTGTCTTTGAAACCCACATAGGTAAACTCAAAATCGCAGGCGTCACATAAATATAGGCTTTAAGTTTGAGAAAGCTAGCCACTAAGCCAGCAACAGCACCACCAATCATTGCTCCGTACATTGGCTTCTTAAGTTTTAAATTAACCCCAAATAATGCCGGTTCGGTGATACCACCCAAAAAGGCTGTTGCACTTGAAGACAAAGCCAGTGATTTTAATTTTTGATCTTTACTTTTAAGTCCGACAGCTAAAGCTGCAGAAGCTTGAGAAATATTAGAGCAAAGAGCTACAACACGAATTATCGGATCAAATCCTTGTTCCGCAACGAGTTGAATACTAATCGGAGATAGTGCCTTATGAATCCCTACTGAAACTAACCAAGGATAAGCCGCAGCTAGGATAGGAATAGCAATGAATCCTGCGTGATGGAAAAGCCACATTGAAATAAACGCGATTCCCTGAGAAATCCAATTAGACAGCGGCCCAATAATTAAGAAAACTAACGGTGCAGTTATAAGCATTGTTAGCATTGGCTCCATAAAAACTTTAATCATTCCTGGAGTAATTTTCTTAACCCACTGATAAATATAGGACATAATCCAAACGGACAGAATTGCTGTGATTAAAGTTGATGAATACTGGATTAAGGGAACTTGTATTCCAAAAAACTTAAATGGTTTATTCGCAGTGACGATTTGTACCCAGTTAGGATTAACAGTTACCAGGCCAATAAAAGCACCTAACATACTATCCGTATTAAAAATTTTTGCTGCCGAAAAGCCAACATAAGCGGGAATAAAATAATAGCCAGTATCAAAGATTAGGTTTAGCAGCTGATAAGTTTGGCTTTTATCTGATAAAACATTTGTGATCGTTAGAATGAGCAATAAGACTTTCCCCATCCCGGCTCCTGCCAATAAAGGAATGGCAGGCGCAATAGATCCAGTAATCGCACCAATAATTTTATCAAATAGATGCCCTCCAGTTTGCTTGGTACCCTCAGCTGGCTTAAATTTAATCATTGATATTAGCTCATTATAAACTTCGTCAACATTGTTACCGATTACTAGCTGATATTGACCGCCCTTCTTGACCACTTGTAAAATGCCCGATATTGATTCGGCTTTTTGATCATCAGCTTTATTTTCATCTTTTAAAACAAAGCGCAGCCGAGTCGCACAATGAACGACTGACTGAATATTATCTTCTCCTCCGATTGCTTGCAAGATCTGCTGAATCATTGCCTGATATTTCATTTTTGATTCCTCGTTTCTGTAGTTATTTTATTAATATGAATGGCTAAATACATAACTTCTTCATTACTCAGGTTATATGAGTAATTTTGGTGAATAAATTTTTTAATTTCTAGTGCGCATTCGTAAGCTGCAACATCACTATTTTTGATAACTGCCAAAATTTCTTTACTTAAATCGCCAAAGCCATGGCTTTTTTGCCCATACATCATGTATTTCCAGAAAAATTTTAGGTGTAAAACAAAACGGTTATAGCTCAGAGATTGACAATCAAGGTCTAAGTCAAAATAGAAACGGACTAGTTTGGTAATTTCCTTAATGAAATTAACCGATTGACGAAAATCATTGATATCATTGCCTAACTCCCCACTAATAATATGGACCGCAATAAAACCTGCCTCATCCTCTGGAAATTTTAACTTAAATTGATCATTTAAGAGCTTCAAAGCCCAAAGCCCATAATGATATTCCTTGGGATAATAATTTTGAATTTCCCATAAAAAATTATTATTCAAATATAGCCCCTTCTTCCCCCTCTCAACACTGGTGGCCAAGTGATCCGTCAAAGTTAGATAAACACTATCGGCTAATTCAATGTTTTCTTCTTTTTTTAAGCGATCAACAATTTTCTGGGCTATTTGGAAAAAGATTGGCTCAGTTTCATGAATTGTTTGTAATAAAAGCTTTTTCTCTTGGTTATTAAAAGCCGTAAAAACTTTATAAATTTTTGTTCGATCAATTTCATCTCCTATCTTTTTGCCATAGGCAATTCCCTTACCCAAAACGATCATTTCCGCTCCTTCTTTATTATTAACGATGACACTGCCGTTATTGAGTATTTTCCTAATCCTCATTCCTACTCCTTTTAAAAACAAAAAGGCCCACCTATCCCATATTTGGGGATAAGCGAGCCTTGCACCGTCTTAGCGGTTAACAATTTCACTTTTTTCACTTGTCTTAATCATAATAACGCTTACAGCTATCTAAAGCAAGGTAATTTGCTAGATTTGCCGAGTAAAAAACTTGTATTTCACAATCTGTGTCATACAAGTTTCTTCTAAAGATTATAAATTAGCATCCATGTTAAAAGTTAATTTTGACATGTTAATAGAATCAATCATCATTTGTGCCCATAATTTTTCTGAACGCTTACGAGTATAAGCAACTGTTTCTTGGTTCGCCTTTGTTAAGTATTCAGTTAAGGCAGCACCGGACTTATCGCCAGCACCATCAATTATTTCGTGTACACGACGCCTGAAATATTGATTCAATTCATTTAAATAATCAGTATCCAACTGAACAAATTGTGGATAATGGCTTTCAACTAGTGCAGCAAGAGATTTGTAATACCACCATGCATCATTCATGTTATAGTCCATTGATGTATTGTTATAGGAAGGATCAGTATCACTCATATTTGCAAAGAATGGTACAAATGGCGTAAAAGTAGGTCCACCAATACATAGCCACATGATAGCTGCCTTATCAGCAGCAACATCATTTCTAATTTGTAAAATATGCGCATTTTGGGTCCGATTTAAACCAATTGGACGGAAACGGTGCTTTTCTTCTTCTGTTCCCTTACCAAAAGGATCAAACGGAGTATTTTGATAATGGCTTCCTAAGACAAATTCGATATCTTCACGGGTAATTTTCTTAGCAGCCTGGCGAATAAATGGCAAATCACCATCAGTTGGTTCTTGTTCAATTTCAGGATTAAAATACTTTTGCCCATACCATACACGATTAGTGTTGTAATAACGATCTTGTTGACTGTAAGTACCAAAAATATGACGGAAATTCCAACCTTCATGGTCAACATTTAGGTGGTGATCAGCAACAAATTCTCGTATACCGTCACTCCACATGAAGTTATCTGAATCAGTGAAGTCAACCTGCTCAATTGAAACCCGATTAGCCGCAACAGCGTATGCATCATCTGGGATACGCTGTGCAACCCAATGATGACCAGTTACAATTTCCATGTACCAAATTTCATCTTTGTCACCGAATAAAACAGAGTTGCCCGCAGGTGATCCGTATTTGGCAATTAATTTGCCTAAAAATTGGACACCGTCTTTGGCCGAATGAATGTATGGTAAAACAACCGACTGCATACAATCTTCATCTAAACCATCCTTCACCAAGGGATCATAGGCCAAAGCACGTTCATTACCATAGGTTGATTCCGTACAAGACATTGCAACATTATCTTGGTTAATACCACTTTCATCGTAATAACCCCGGTGCTTGTAATCAACATTAGGTACTGCAGGCACACGTTGTGCATCTTCTGGAAGATCCATTTCAAACTTATTAAGCCATGATTTTATCTTCCGCCCCTTTTCGCCTTTTGCCTCTGGGTGAATAATAAATTTTTGCGGGGTAATTGGTCGAAAAGTATCGTCATTTCGAGCAATCATCGTTGAACCGTCAACGGATGCTTTTTTCCCAACCAAAATAGTTGTACATGCGCTATATTCTTTCATTAATAAACTCCTTTTGTTTTTTCTTTATCTTAAACCAAATCATGGAAAAGACCAACTGCATAATCAGCCGCGTCAAAATCGGCTAAGTCGCTAGCTTTTTCGCCTAAGCCAACCAATTTTACCGGTAATTTCATTTCATTTCTAATTGCTAAAACAACACCACCCTTTGAAGAGCCGTCTAACTTGGTTAACACCAAGCCAGTCAATTTAGTCGTTTTATCAAAGTCCTTGGCCTGCAATAATGCATTTTGTCCAGTTGATCCATCTAAAACTAATAAAGTTTCGGTTGGTTCATCTGGCGCCTGCTTTTTGATTGTTCGCTCAATTTTTTCGAGTTCACTCATCAGATTCTTTTTGTTTTGAAGACGGCCGGCTGTATCAACCAACAAGTAATCTGCATGTTCCGCAATTGCTTTTGTTGTTGCATCAAAGACAACAGAGGCTGGATCGGCCTGCTCTTTTCCAGTAACTACTGGGACATCAACTCGTTTGCCCCATTCGACTAATTGTTCAACTGCTCCAGCCCTAAAGGTATCAGCTGCCGCTAACAAAACAGATTTTCCTTCATCTTTGAATCGTTTAGCCAATTTGCCGATCGTTGTTGTTTTACCAGCACCATTTACACCGACAAATAAATAAATATTTGTTTTACCGTCATCGTGAGAGCGCAATTTTTCATTAGCTGCATCCCCATTTTGATCGTAAAGTTCAACTAATTTTTCAACGATCACTTTTTTCAAATCATCACGTGACTTCGCTTTTTGCAATTTGGCTTCGTCTCTTAGTGCAGTCGTTAATTGTTCAGCCGTCTCGTAACCAACATCTGACTCTATTAACAGTTCTTCCAAATCGTCAAAGAAATCTTCATCAACTGTTCTAAATTGAGCAAAAAATTTATTTAAACGCGCTCCAAAGCCCTGGTTGGTCTTTTCTAGCCCTTTTTCATAAAGCTCAGTTTGGCTATCAGATTGATCAGTTTCTTCTTCAGCTTCATCTGCTTCAGACTTTGCCGTTACGTCACTTGAAGCGGTATCGTTGTCCTGAGACTGGTTTTCAGTTTCAACCGCAACCGGCTTTTGTCCATCCTCCTCTTCTGCCTTATTTGCAGCTGAACTTTTTGCTGAAATGTCGGACTGACTGTCAGCATCACTTTCATTTAGCTGACTATTTTCTTCTTCTTGCTCAGATTCAGACGGCTTTTCAGAATCGCTATCTGCCTGATCGTCATCTTGAGCCTCTTTGTCTTGGGATTCCTCTTCAGATTTTTTATTCTTTTCCTCTTCTTCATTGTCGCCAAACAATGATTTTTTTATTTTATCAAATAAACCCAATGTTAATTTACCTCATTTTTTAGTTCTTTTAATGAAACGGAAAGTACCTGCGATACACCAGACTCCTGCATCACAACGCCATATAATTGGTCAGCACGCTCCATCGTGCCCCGCCTGTGCGTGATTACAATAAATTGCGTATGCATATCGTAATCTTCTAAAAACTTAGCAAAACGCGTTACATTAGCATCATCAAGTGCGGCTTCGACTTCATCTAATACGCAAAATGGTACTGGTTTGTATTTCAGCATAGCAAATAATAATGTAATGGCAGTCAGTGCCCTTTCTCCTCCCGAAAGTAGGCTTAGTCGCTGCAATTTCTTGCCAGGCGGTTGCGCAATAATTTCGACACCCGTCGTTAACATATCATCTGGATTGGTTAAAACAAGTTTCGCATTCCCTCCGCCGAAGACTACAGGGAATAATTGCGTGAAACTCGCAGATACAGCGCTAAACGTGGCGTTAAACCTAGTAGAAACTTCTTGATCAAGTTCTGCCATTGATTCCCGCAAATTATCGCGCCCCTTGATTAAATCATTTTGCTGGTTGTTCAGAAAATCATATCTCTTCTTAACATCTTCATATTCTTCAATTGACTTAATATTTACCGGACCAATATCTTCAATTGACATTTTATGCAATTTGACACTTTTTTGCAGTCGCTGACGGGTTTCTTCATCATTTTCACAGTCGGCTTGGGCTAAAGCCGCCTCAAATGTCAACGAATAATCTTTACTTAGTTGATCCAAGCGCTGATCGATTTGACTAGTTAACTGTGCAATTTTGACGGAAAAGCTTTCTTGTTCTGCCGCGGCATCTTTACGTAAATCATAGTTCCGGCTAGCAACTTGGTCTAGCTGCGTAATTTTAGCATCAGCCTTACCTAATTGGGAACTTAATTGACTTAACTGCGTTTGCAACTGCTCTTTTTTTACCGCTCCATTTTTTTGCTCTTCGTCCATTTGCTGCTTTTTTTGCTGATCAAGTTGGCCACTCTCATTGAGCGTCGCTAACTTTTTAGTTAAAGCAGTAATTTGTTTTTCATGCTGATTTAAATCACGTTTTTTATCTGACTGTTGCTTGCTCAGATTTTCTAGTTTATTAGTATAAACTGCAATTTGTGGATCAAGTTCAGCTAATTTTTCCTGAACCTTTTGATTTAGAGCGGTAAAGTTTTCGATTCGCTCCTGGATATTTTTAATTGCCGCTTTTTGTTGCTCAATTTGCTTAACAAAGCTAGCCTTTTGCTGCTCGGCTTTTGCAATCTTTTCCTTAAGCTCGACAACTTGTTCATCGCGTTCTTTTTTACGAACTTCAAATAACTGATTAGCTGCCTTTAAGCGGTTGACTTCTTTTTCTTGGTTTTGATAGGAAAGAACTGCCTCACCAAGTTCACGGCTATAATCCTGCCGCTTTTTTTGAGCTTCGGTAATTTTTTGGTTTAACGCATCACTTTCAGCAGCTAAGGCGGTAAAAGCAGTTTGATCTTCTGTTAACTGATTTTTTAATTGAACCCGGCTTTTTTGTAATTGATTAAGTTCAGTTACGGTTTGCAGTGGCGAATTATTTTTCTGGTTTCGCGTTCCCCCAGTCATTGAGCCTCCAGGCGAAATGACGTCACCATCTAACGTAACAATTCGGTAGCGAGCAATTCTCTGACGGATTTTCATGGCATTGTCAATTGTATCGACAATAATCGTACTGCCTAATAAATAATTGATAGCAGGCGTAATATCATAATCTGTGGCATTTTCTACTAACTGATTAGCAATTCCCTGAACGCCATCATAAGATTCGATAATTTTAACTGTTGAAGGCGGGATGGAATTTTCTCGTAAGCCATCAAGTGGTAAGAACGTTGCTCGACCAGAATGGCTACTTTTCAGTTGATTGATGGCATCACGGGCACTTTTCTTCGTGGTAGTAACTAAATCTTGCACACCGCCTCCAAGTGCAGTTGCCATTGCAGCTTCAAATTTAGCTGAAAAGGAGATTAACTCACCAATCGCACCGATCACGCCAGGATAGTTCGTTAAATTATTAAGAACATTTTTAACCCCATAATAATATCCTTCGTGCCGCTTACGAATGTTTTCTAAAGCTTCATAACGAGCATTTATCTGACTATAGCGCTGACTATTGGTATTGACAACTTGCCGCAAATCAGCTAATTTTTCCTGTTTTTCCGCTTGCTGGCTGGTTAATGCATTAACCTGGTCTTTTTTTGCTTGATGCTTTTCCTTCAGTTGTTTGCCAGTTTCACGCAATCTATCTAATTCTAAAGTTGCTTTTTGCAATTGAGCAGCAACATCATCATTTTGATATTCGTCGTTTTCAGCCGTCCGTTTTAGTTCAGATTTCAAATAAACAATTTCATTATTATTAGAAGTCTGATCTTGCAAAAGTTGGATATAATCGCTTCTTAAATCATCTAATTTTTGTGATAACTTAGTCGGATTTTCATCTAATTGGTTAGTTAATTCTGTCCGTTGGTCTTGCAAAAGCTTTTGTTCAGCAGCTAAACTTTGCTTATTTTCGCTTAATTCAGAACATTCATTTTGTAAGGTTACCACTTGCTTTTTTAAATCAACTAATTCAGATTCATATTCTTTTTTAGTAGCTTCACTATACTGTTTACTTTGCTCAGCTACTTGTAAACTGGTATTTATTTCGGAAAGTTTCTTTGTCAAAGCCAGCAATTCCTCTTGAATTTGCTCACGCTGCCCGCTAATTTCTTTGTATTCATCCCTTTTAGCAGCCACTGCAGCTTGCGATTCTTTGACTTCGCGATCAAGCTTTGACAAAAGAACTTGATTTTGCTCAGCTTTAGTTTGAACGGACTTTTTTTGAATATCCAAATCCTCAATTTCAAAGGCTAAAAGTGTTTTCAGCTCTTGATCCAAGCCATCTTTTTGAAATTGGTATTCCTTTGCAAGGGAACTTTGCTCATGTAAAGGTTCAATTCGCTGTTCAAGTTCTTTTACTAAATCATTAATCCGAACCAAGTTATCAGTTGTTTGCTCAAGTTGAACTCTCGCTTCTTCTTTTTGCTTTTTAAAATGTAAAATTCCCGCAGCCTCTTCAAATAACCCCCGGCGGTCTTCAGGGTGTGAATTCAAGATTTGATCAACCCGACCTTGAGAAATGATGGCTAAACTATCTTGCGAAATCCCTGAATCTAAGAAAAGCGCTCGAATATCTTTTTGTCTTACATTACGTTTATTAATCAGATATTCATTATCGCCTGAACGTAAGATACGCCTAGAGATGATAACTTGATCTTCATCAAAATTAAGTTCACGTTTATAATTATCAAAGATCATCGACACTTCGGCATGGCTAGCAGGCTTACGAAATTCACTTCCAGCAAAAATCACATCTTTCATATTCGAACCCCGGAGTGATTTTGCACTAGATTCACCCATTACCCAGCGAATAGCTTCCGTAATATTACTTTTACCACTACCATTTGGTCCAACAATGCCGGTAATTCCTGTATCAAATTTAATTCTAGTTTTTTCTGCAAAAGATTTAAAACCATCAATAATAAGTTCTGTTAACGGCAAGTACTCATCCCCCTAATTGAGTTTATGCAAAGCTGCACGCGCTGCTTCTTGTTCCGCAGCTTTTTTATTATGTCCTTTGCCTTGTGATAATACTTTACCATTAACTACCAGTTGAACGGTAAATCGTGACGGCATTTGTTCTTCTTTTATCACTTCGTACTCAATTTTTACTGGACCATCTTGTTGTAAAAATTCTTGCAAATCAGTTTTATAATCGCGAGAGGCATCAAATTTACCCGCATCAATCAATGGAAAAACCGTCAAACTCAAAAAGTGTTCAACTGCATCCATGCCCTGATCAAGAAAAAGGGCACCGTTGAAAGCTTCAAATACATCTTCCAAAAGTGTCTTGCGTGAACGAGCACCTGCTTTTTCTTCACCATGACCTAGATTTATTTCTGCTGGAAAGCCAAATTTTTGAGCGAATTCAGCGAAGCCTTCGGTATCAACAATGTTAGACCTCATGCGAGTCAATTCGCCTTCATTTAGCTGAGGAAAGTTGCGGTATAAATAATCTGAAATAGCCAATTCAAGTACTGCATCGCCTAAGAATTCAAGCTTTTCGTAATCACGCACGCCATCTCCTGGGTGTTCGTTGGCGTATGAAGAGTGAGTGAAAGCTTCTTCTAATAATTTTGGGCTATTAAATCTAATTTTATATTTTGTTTTTAATTGATTAATAAATTTCGTACTGACCATCTTTTCAACCCCTTTTTCTTTATAAATTATACCAGTTTTTGTAAGCGAAAATGAAAAAGAAAACTATTACACAGACTTTATGCAATAGTTTTCTTAAATTCTAACTATTTATCTTTACTTGGCATATGCAACATTACCCCAAAGGATGTGGCCGTTATTCATTTTCGATGGCTTTTGCGAAAAACCCGTTAACTCACTATTAACAGCATCAATTTGGTAAGTGTTATAAGTTGGAACCACATAAGCCTGGTCATTCATGTACTTTTGCCATTCATGGAATTTATCAAGCCGATATTGGTGATTAAAGGCTTTTTGCGAATCCATTTCTTGTAATAATTTAGTGTTTTCAGGAGTAACAAACCGTGAGTAATTTTGAATTGATCCTTGACCGTATAACTGTTCTGCCGATGGCTCCGAAGATAACATCCAACCACCAAGGAAAACATCGACCTTAGGATCATCATGTTGAACTTTATCATAGAATGAATTGAATTCACTAAGACGGCCACCGATCAACTTTACATTTAAGCCAGCTTTTGCCCATTGTTGAATATAGTTTTGAACGATCGGTTCATCAATTGGCGTATTGCCTTTGGCGAGTAAATTAATTGTTAAAGGCTTGCCTTCTGGCGTAGTCCGCCATTTACCCTTCTTTTTATAACCAGCTTTATCCAAAATCTGATTGGCTTTCTTCAAGTTAAACGAATAGCCATTGTTATCTTTCGCAAAATAATCACCAAATTGTTCAGGAATCAAAGTTGGCACTTGGAAACTCAAGCCATCTGTATAGTGCTTATAAACAGAATCAGTGTTTAGCGCGTACGCCATTGCTTGCCGAAGTGACTTATCACTCATTTTAGCTTTAGGATTCATGACGTTTTTAGAGGTCTTATTATCCCACTTGCCGACCTTGAAAGCCATGTAAAAATAGGCTAATGGGACTTTAGCCACGAAGGTAATCTTTTTGGTATCTTTGACTTCCTTCCACTGACTATTAACCACCCTCGCAACATCAAACTTATGACTCTTGATTGCCTGCGAAGCTGATTTGGTCGTAATTACTTGAATAATAATTTTATCTAGCTTTGGCTTACCTCGCCAGTAGTATTTATTAGGTACCCACGTAACTGCTTGGCCACGAACAACTTTTTGCGCTCTGTATGGCCCAAAGTAAAGTGGCTTCTCACGCACCTTGTCAGAGGACTCTAACTTGTCAAATGGAATATCCTTCAAGTAGTGATATGGTGCTGCACTTTCCAATAAGTAGCCATTACCGCTGTTATACATGCCAGGTTTTAATTCCTTACAGTGAATTACCACTTTCAGTCCATTTTCACCATCTGGCATCTCGATTCCAGAAATGGCTTTAGCTTTACCATCACGGTAAGCCTCTAGTCCATCAATAATGGCATACTGCGATGAATATCGTTGCGACTTAGTCGCCTTATTTGCCAAGATTTCATATGCATATTCTATGTCTTTAGCTGTAACCTGTTTACCATCAGACCACTTAACGCCCTTTTTGATCGTAATCGTTGCTGTTTTAGCTTTACGATCGAGCTTTAAGGTTGCTGGGCCTTTATCATTAATTTTGTAATTATCATCTGTATCAAAAAGCGACTCTTGACCGGGACTAGAAACATCTGCACTTGGTTGATCATTTTGCAATTCATCTAGAAAGACCCCAGTAAACGGCGTATCTGACTCAAGTGCTACCTTAATCGTTCCGCCTTGCTTGGCCGCTTTGTTCGCCGTTTCAACAGGAAACTTGTCGGCCTTTTTAGCACCTTCATTACTATTATTATTACTCTTGCCACAGGCTACCAAAGTTAAGGCAGTTGCAGAAACAACTCCTAATGAGCCTAGAAATTTACCTTTTTTCATAAAACAAGTTTCTCCTTTTTTTTAAAAATATGTAATTAAGTGTTTGAAACAAGCTAATAAATAAATATTAGCAGAAAAAATTAAAAAATCAATATATTTGTTAATTTTTAATTCATTATTTTGTATTATTATTCGCTATATTTTAATTTTATTTACATAAAGACAACAAATACCCCTTATTTATGAGCTTTATTTTTAAAACTTGTTTAAAATCAAAACTTGATTACTATGAGAGCGAGCATATAGTTTAACAAGGCTAAATCTTGATTATTCAGACGAATACCGCCGCATCACGATTAACAAACAAAAACCAGCTTAACAAAAAAACGTTAGGGTGATTAACCCTAACGCTTTTAAATATTTTTCGCAAAAAAACCGGTAAATTACTAATTAAATTTAACAGTTTTATTTAGCAAAAGCAACTTGGTACCATAATTGATGACCATTGTTTAATTTCGATGGTTTCAATGAGTAGCCAGTAATCTTACTATTAACAGCATCGATTTGGTATTCATTATAAGTTGGAATGACATAAGCTTCATCATTCATGTATTTTTGCCATTCGTGGAACTTATCAACACGGTATTTATGGTCAAAGGCCTTTTGTGAGTCCATATCCTTAATGAGCTTCGTATTTTCTGGAGTTACAAAACGTGAGTAATTGGACATTGTCCCTTCACTATACATTTGCTCTTGAGATGGTTCTGTTGAGAGTGTCCAGCCAGCTAAAAATACATCAACCTTAGGATCATCATGTTGCACTTTATCATAGAAAGAATTGAATTCAGTTAATCGACCACCGACTAGCTTAACGTTTAACCCAATCTTGTTCCATTGTTGAATAAAGTTTTGAGCAATTGGTTGGTTAATTGCTTGACCTGATTTGGCCATAAAGTTAATTGTCAGTGGTTTACCATCAGGAGTAGTACGCCACTTACCCTTTTTCTTATAACCGGCTTTATCCAAAAGTTGGTTGGCTTTCTTTATGTTATAAGTATAACCTTTGGCATTCTTATCGAAGTAATCGCCAAATTGTGCAGGAATCAAAGTTGGAACTTGGAAGCTTAAGCCATCAGTATAATGCTTGTATACCGCATCAGTGTTCATTGCATAAGCCATCGCTTGCCGTAATGATTTGTTATTCATCTTAGCTTTAGGATTCATGACGTTCTTAGACTTTTTAGCGTCCCATTTACCTACTTTAAAGCCCATATAATTATATGCTAATGGTACTTGGGCAACAAAGGTAACATCGCTAGTACCCTTTACTTGTTTCCATTGGTTATTGATTACACGAGCAATATCAAACTTATGACTCTTAATTGCTTGCGAAGCAGAATTTGGTGAAATTACTTGGTAAATAATCTTATCTAATTTTGGCTTACCACGCCAGTAATATTTATTTGGAACCCAGGTTACAGATTGACCACGATTAATTTTCTGCACTTTATATGGACCAAAATACAAAGGTCTCTTTCTGATTTGATCAGAAGCTTCTAGTTTAGAAAATGGAATATCTTTTAAATAATGATATGGTGCGGCGTTTTCCCAAATATAACCGTTACCACTGTAATACATGCCTGGCTTCAATTCCTGGCAGTGTAATACTGCAACGCGACCGTTTTCACCATCAGGCATTTCAATCCCAGAAATAGTCTTGGCTTTACCTTCGTGGTATTCTTTCATACCATTAATTATATTAAATTGAGATGCATAACGTTGTGATTTAGTTGCCTTATTGGCAATAATTTCATATGCATATTCAATATCTTTGGCCGTTACTTGCTTACCGTCAGACCATCTTACGCCCTTTTTAATTGTAATCGTAGCGGTTTTAGCTTTACGATCAAGTTTCAAGGTAGCAGGACCTTTATCATTAATCTTGTAGTGATCATCTGTATCAAATAATGATTCTTGACCAGGACTTGAAACATCAGCGTCGGGTTGACTCATCTGTAATTCATCATTAAAGATACCTGTGAAAGGAGTATCAGTTTCTTCTGCAACCCTAAGTGTACCTCCTTGTTTCGCAGTCTTAGTTTTAGTTTCGATTGGAAACTTGCTTGCAGTTTTTGCACCTTCATTACTAGTATTGCTACTCTTACCGCAGGCTACTAATGTTAAAGCAGCAGCTGAAACAACTCCCAGCGAACCTAAAAATTTACCTTTTTTCATAAAACGAGTTTCTCCTTCTTAATAATTAATTTTTAATAGTGTTCGAAACAAGTTAATAATTAAATAATATCATTATAAATGAAAATTGCAACAGAATGATTAATTTAAGCTTAATTTTGAATACTTTTTGTCTTTTATATTTTTAATCAAACAAAAAACTCGAAATAATTTCGAGTTTTTAAAATCTTATTTTACATATGCAACTTTAAACCATTGTTGATTACTGTCTGATGGTTTAACCGAATATCCTGTCAGTTTACTATTAACTGCTGTAATCTCGTAAGAGTTATTAGTTGGAACAACAAAAGCTTGTTCGTTCATATATTCTTGCCACTTATGGAATTGTTCAACACGGTATTTATGATCAAATGCTTTTTGTGAATCGATATTCTTTAGCAATTTAGTATTCTCAGGTGTAACAACTCTACCAAAATTAAATGGTGCACCTTCGGTATATAAGTCTGCTGGAGATGGTTCTGAAGACAAACTCCATGATGCCATGTACATGTCAATTCCAGGAGCATCATTTTGCAGTTTATCGTAAAATGAATTAATCTCAGTTAAGCGCCCATTATATAAACTTACATTTAAACCAATTTTATGCCATTGCTGGATGTAATTTTGATAAATAGGTTCTTTCGTAGCATCTCCCTGCATAGCTAGAAACTTAATTTTCAGTGGCTTACCGTTAGGCTGAACACGCCACTTACCCTTCTTTTTATAGCCAGCTTTATCCAAAATTTCATTGGCCTTTTTCAGATCATAAGGATATCCTTTAACATTTTTATCAAAGTAATCACCGAATGGAGCAGGAATTAAAGTTGGAATCCTAAAGGTGAGGCTGCTATTATATTTTTTATTAACATCATCAAGATTCATAGCATAAGCAATTGCCTGGCGTAAAGCTTTATTGTTCATTTTCGCTTTAGAATCCATTACATTTTTGCCCTTTTTGGCATCCCATTTACCTACCTTAAAACCAAGGTATGAATATGCTAAAGGAATCTTAGCTACGAAATTAGTGTTTTTTGCGTCTTTAACTTGCTTCCATTGTGAGTTAATGACTGCTGCAACATCAAATTTTTGACTTTTAATTGCTTGGGAAGTTGAATTGTTTGAAACTACCTGACAAACAATCTTGTCTAATTTCGGCTTGCCACGCCAATAATATTTGTTTGGTGACCAAGTTACTGACTGACCACGAACCACTTTATCTACCTTATATGGGCCAAAGAACAATGGCTTCTTCCGAACTTGATCTGATGACTCTAGCATACTGAATCGTACCTTTTTCAAATAGTGATATGGCTCGGCAGTCTCACTAAAATAGCCATTACCACTATTATACATTCCTGGTTTTAATTCATCATAGTGAATAACTATTGTGCGTCCATTTTCACCATCCGGCATTTCTAAGCCCGAAATTGTTTTGGCTTTGCCATCATGATACTCTTTCATACCCTTAATTGAAGCAATTGAACTAGTATATCTCTGTGATTTAGTTGCTTTATTAGCCATGATTTCATACGGATATTCTAGATCCTTAGCAACAACTTGCTTGCCGTCAGACCACTTAACACCCTTTTTAACCGTAATTGTGACTGTATTGTTTTTACGATCAATTTTCATGGTCGCAGGACCTTTATCGTTGATTCGATAATCATCATCAACATCAAATAAGGCTTCATTACCAGGAGAGGCGACATCGAAATCTGTTTTCGTAGTATATAGTTCATTAGCAAAAATTCCCGTAAAAGGTGAATCTGTTTCAATAGCATATTTTACTGTTCCACCCTGTTTAGCTTCCTTTTTTGCTACTTCGGCTGGGAACTTACTTGCTTTTTTAGAATCATCAGTATTAGCCGAATTACTGCCTTTGCCACAGGCTACTAAAGTAAGTGCAGCAGCTGAAACTACTCCTAGCGAACCTAAAAATTTAACTTTTTTCATAAACGAGTTTCTCCTTCTTAATAATTAATTTTTAATAGTGTTCGAAACAAGTTAATAATTAAATAATATCATTATTAATGAGAAATGCAACCAAATTATTAATATAATTTTAATATTAAATATTTTTATTTAAATAAAAACTCGAAATAATTTCGAGTTTTAAAATCTTATTTTACATATGCAACTTTAAACCATTTATCGTTAAGATCTGATGGTTTAACCGAGTATCCAGTAATCTTACCGTTAACTGCAGTAATTTGATATGAATTAGTCATCGGAATGCAGTATGCTTCTTCATTCATATATTCTTGCCACTTGTGGAATTGTTCAACGCGGTATTTATGATCAAATGCCTTTTCTGAATCAATTGCATTAAGTAGTTTAGTATTTTCTGGTGTGACAAATCTAGTCATATCAAATGGCGCGCCCTCACCATATAAGTCATTTGGTGACGGTTCACTTGACAAGGACCAAGCTCCCGTAAACATATCGATTTCGGGATCGTCATTTTGAACTTTATCAACATAAGAATTAAATTCAATCAATCGATTGTTAATCAAACTGACATTTAAGCCAATTTTATGCCATTGTTGAATATAATTTTGTGTAATTGGTTCCTTACTTGGATCTGAACCCTCACTAACCAAAATTTTGATTTTTAACGGTTTACCGTTTGGCTGAACCCGCCATTTGCCTTTCTTCTTATAACCAGCTTTGTCTAGCAGTTCATTTGCTTTCTTAAGGTTATAATCGTAGCCTTTGGCATCCTTATCAAAGTAGTCACCAAATTGAGCCGGAATCAAAGTTGGTATTTGGAAAGTCAGGCCACCAGTATAGCGTTTGGTTGCCTGTGAAATATTCATGGCATACGCAATAGCTTTACGCAAAGATTTATTATTCATCTTGGCGTTCGGGTTCATGACGTTTTTACCCTTTTTAGCATCCCATTTACCAACCTTAAAGCCAAGGTATGAATATTCCAAAGGAATTTTAGCAACAAAGTTTACGCCTTTAGTATCTTTTACCTGTTTCCATTGTGAGTTAATTACACGTGCAACGTCAAATCTTTGACTCTTAATTGCTTGAGAGGCGGATTTAGTAGAAACTACCTGGCAAATAACCTTGTTTAACTTTGGTTTACCACGCCAGTAATATTTGTTAGGTGACCAAGTTACTGATTGACCACGAACCACTTTATCTACCTTGTATGGGCCAAAGAACATCGGCTTTTTCCGAATTTGATCTGATGATTCCAGCTTACTGAATGGTACATTTTTCAAGTAGTGATATGGTTGGGCATTTTCACTAAAGTAACCATTACCACTATTATACATACCTGGCTTTAATTTATCGTAGTGAATAATTAATTTACGACCATTTTCACCATCTGGCATTTCTAAGCCAGAAATAGTTTTAGCTTTACCATCATGATACTCTTTCATCCCCTTAATTGAGGCAATCGAACTAGTATATCTTTGCGATTTGGTCGCTTTATTGGCCATAATTTCATAAGAAAATTCCAGATCTTTAGCAACAACTTGCTTGCCATCAGACCACTTAACGCCCTTCTTAACCATAATTGTGATTGTATTGTTTTTACGGTCAAGTTTCATGGTAGCTGGGCCTTTGTCATTGATTCGATAATCGTCATCAACATCAAATAAGCCCTCAAGACCAGGTTCCATAACGTCCACATCGGTCTGGGTTGTGGTTAATTCACTAGCAAAAATACCGGTAAAGGGTGTATCCGTTTCGATAGCTTGCTTAACCGTCCCGCCTTCCTTGGTGGACTTGTTTGGTACTACAGGGGAAAATTTGCTAGCTTGCTTAGTATCATCGGTATTAGCCGAATTACCGCCTTTGCCACAGGCTACTAAAGTTAGCGCAGCTGCACTAACTACACCAAGTGACCCCCAAAATTTTGCACTTTTCATAATTTAACTCCTTCTAATTTCACGCTGGTAATATTTGAAACAAGTTAATGATTAAATATTAACATACAAAATTAGTATATCAATAAAAATATTAGTTTTTATTTAATTTATTTTTTAATCTATATTAAGATAGTATTTGATTTTGCTATTTTAGTGCTACTATTATCATTTAACATAGCCAACTTGGTACCATAATGGATGATCATTATTAGATTCAGACGGTTTAAGAGAATATCCAGTAAGACAATCATTAACAGCATAAATTTTATATGCATTGTACATTGGAATAACGTAAGCGTCTTTAAACATGTACTCTTGCCACTCATGAAATTTTTGCACACGATATTTGTGGTTAAATGCTTTTTCTGAGTCTATCTCATCAATTAGTTTATTGTTTTCAGCAGTAACAAATCTAGTATAGTTTGCCGGACCACCCTCACTATATAAACCATTAGGCGACGGCTCATTTGAAAGTCCCCATGCAGCCATAAACATATCAACCGACTGATCATCATTTTGAACTTTATCGTAGAACGAGTTTATTTCAGTTAGCCTACCATTGAGCAAACCAACATTTAAACCAATTTTATGCCACTGCTGAATATAATTTTGTACAATCGGTTCCTGCGTTGCAGCTCCTGACATGGCCAAAAGGTTGATTTTTAATGGTTTGCCATTAGGTTGAACACGCCATTTACCTTTTTTCTTATATCCGGCCTTATCCAAAAGTTCATTTGCTTTGTTTAAATTGTACGTAAAACCTTTGACATTAGGATCATAGAAGTCACCAAATTGTTTGGGAATTAAAGTTGGAATCTGAAAACTTAAGCCATTAGTGTAGCGCTTATTAACCGCAGCAATATTCATTGCATAGCCAATTGCCTGCCGCAATGACCTATTATTCATCTTGCTATTAGGATTCATGACGTTTTTGCCTTTTTTAGCATCCCATTTTCCCACTTTGAAGCCTAAATAGCTGTAATACAACGGGATTTGCGCAATGAATTTAACTTTTTCGGTATTTTTTACCTCTTTCCATTGCGAATTAACTACCTGAACAATATCAAACTTATGCGATTTAATCGCTTGCGAAGCAGAATTAGGTGAAACTACTTGATAAACAATTTTGGCTAACTTCGGCTTTCCTCGCCAATAAAATTTATTGGGGATCCATGTCACTGATTGACCGCGAACCAATTTGGCTAATTTATAAGGGCCAAAATAAAGTGGCTTTTTTCTAATCTTATCTGAAGACTCGAGCTTATTAAATGGAACGTCCTTTAAATAATGGTAAGGCGCAGCAGACTCAACGTAGTAATCATTGCCGCTAAATGACATCCCGGGTTTTAACGATGAAAAATGTAAAATCATCCGTAACCCATTATCACCATCTGGCAATTCAATTCCTGAAATAGTTTTTGCTTTACCCTCATGATATTCTTTCAGTCCTTTAAGGACCTCCAGCTTAGTCGAATACCTCTGTGCCTTTGTTTTTTTATTGCCTAAAATTTCATAAGGATACTCAAGATCTTTAGCTGTTACCTGCTTGCCATCTGACCATTTAACGCCTTTTTTTAACGTAATCGTAATTGTCTTATTTTTTTGATTAATCTTAATGGTTGCTGGTCCCTTATCATTTATTTTATGGTAATCATCCGTATCAAATAGTGATTCAGCACCTGGTGAAGCTATCTGTGCATCAAAAGAAGTTGTAGCTAATTGATCAGAAAAAATACCAGTAAAAGGTGTATCAGTTTCTAAAGCTACCTTAACTGTTCCTCCTTGTTTAGCGGCTTTCTTAGGCATAGAACTAGGAAATTTACTTGCTGTCTTTGCATCATTACTATTACTTTGATTACTTTTACCACAGGCAACTAAGGTTAAAGCAGCCATGCTGACAATACCAACCGAACCGATAGTTTTTAATTTGGTCATTATACTACACTCCTTTTTAATTATAATTAACTATTTATTAAATATTACCATATTTAAAGCTATAAATATAATTTTACTTTAATTTATGCAAAAAAATACTTCTAAAACTAGTTTTTTCTAGTTCTAGAAGTATCTTGTACTTAATCTTATTTGCTTAATTACTTAATAAAGCCAACCTTATACCATAATTGATGACCATTCGAATTGTCTGATGGCTTAGTTGAATACCCAGTTAGTTTATTATTAACTGCAATCACTTTATAAGAGTTATCCAATGGTAAAACATAAGCTTGATCATTCATGTATTCTTGCCATTGATGGAATTTTTCTACCCGATAACTATGATTAAAGGACTTTTGCGAATCAATCTCATTTAAAAGCTTATTATTTTTAGACGTTGCGAAGCGAGAATAATTCATAGGTGAAGACTCACCATACATTGAAGCTGGTGATGGCTCACTAGCTAAACTCCAGCCTGCCATATAAATGTCCACTTGTGGGTCATCATTTTGAATCTTATCATAAAATGAATTAAACTCCGTTAATCGGCCACCAAGCAATTTTACATTCAAGCCAATCTTTTGCCATTGTTGGATATAATTTTGAACCGTTGGTTCTTGAGCTGAACTTCCTGTCATTGCCATGAAGTTAATAGTTAATGGCTTGCCATTAGGTTGAACACGCCACTTACCCTTCTTCTTGTAGCCAGCTTTATCTAAAAGTTGATTGGCTTTCTTTAAATTATAATTGTATCCTTTAGCATCCTTGTCAAAATAATCGCCAAATTGAGCTGGAATTAGGGTTGGAATTCTAAAGCTTAAGCCGGAAGTATAATGTTGGTCAACAGAATCAACGTTAACTGCATAACCCATTGCCTGCCGTAGAGCTTTATTATTCATTTTTGCATTAGGATTCATCACATTTTTATCTTGCTTAGCATCCCATTTACCAACTTTAAAACCAATGTAGTGATATGCGAGAGGAATTTGTGCAACAAAGTTTACGCCTTTAGTGTCCTTAACCTCATTCCATTGGTCATTAACAACTTCAGCGACATCAAACTTGCGACTCTTGATACCTTGTGAAATTGAATTTTGTGAAATAACTTGTGAAACAATTTTATCTAGTTTTGGTTTACCACGCCAATAATATTTATTCGGAACCCAAGTTACAGATTGTCCACGAACAATTTTTTCAACTTTATACGGTCCAAAATATAATGGCTTCTTTCTAATTTGGTCAGAAGATTGTAATTTCTCAAATGGAATATTCTTAAGGTAATGATATGGAGCTGCACTTTCCCAGAAATAACCGTTACCACTGTATAACATTCCAGGCTTCATTTCTTTAAAATGTAAAACAACCGTACGACCATTATCACCATCAGGCATTTCAATTCCAGAAATTGTCTTTGATTTGCCTTGATGGTATTCTTTTACGCCTTCAATTTCTTCCAGTTGACTACTATATCTCTGTGCCTTTGTCTTTTTATTAGCAAGAATTTCATATGGATATTCAAGATCCTTAGCGGTCACTTGCTTACCATCGGACCATTTAACACCTTTTTTAACGGTAATTGTGATAGTTTTAGCATTACGGTCAAGCTTCATTGTAGCTGGACCTTTGTTAGTAATCTTATAACTATCATCAGTATCAAATAATGATTCTTCTCCTGGCTCAGCTACTGAGCTATCTATCGCCGTTGTAGAAAGTTCGTCAGAAAAAACACCTGTAAATGGTGTATCAGTCTTAATAGCATACTTCAAAGTACCACCCTGCTTGGTCTCTTTAACAGGTACTGCTTGAGGGAATTTACTTGCCGTCTTAGCATTTTGGTTATTAGCAGTATTGCTATTTTTGCCACAGGCTACCAAAGTCAACGCTGCAGCTGAAGCAATACCTGCTGCGCGAAGAATTTTTGTCTTATTCATATTATTAAAACTCCTATCTAAATAATGAATAATCCCGTGTGTTCTTGGAATAAGCTAATAATTATATTTTAGCATAAGTTAGTTTAAGTTCAAATGCTTATCATTTCATAAACATTAATGTATAGATAAATTAAAATTAACATTCTAATTAAATCCAAAAAAATAACTTCGTTTAATGACGAAGTTATTTTTAATATTAAGTTAGTTTTCTCTTTGTCTTGCATCACCAGCACGCTGGAATGCACGTCCAACATAGTTAACACTCAATGAAATTGCTAACAACATGACCGTAGCAGGTAGCCAAAGCCAAGGCCGACTTACAACGTTAACCGGATCGTTAGCAAAACCAATTAAGGTACCTAGTGAAGGAACTGTTGATGGCAAACCGTAGCCAATAAAGGAAAGTGTTGTTTCAATACCAATGTTACTTGCGATTGCTAAAACCACATCAATAATAACCATTGAGGTAATATTCGGCAAAACTTCGCGGAACATAATCTTTAAATCTGATGAACCTGAGGTTTTCGAAGCAAGAACATAATCTCTTCCACGTTGAGATAGGACGAACGCTCTAAAGTATCTCGCTGTAGTTGTCCAACCGAACATTGAGATAATCCATACTAAACTCACAGGACTATAATGCGGAATAACACTTACTAAAACAATTTCAATTGGCATAGCAGGTAAAACTTGAACAAAGTCAACTATTCTCATGATAATTGCATCGACATAACCGCCGTAATAACCAGAAACTAAGCCAACTACCAAACCAACAATTTCACAGACAGCAGTAACACCTAAACCAATCAAGATGGAGTTACGTCCACCCATGATTAGAAGGTTAACAATATCACGACCACCATCATCAGTGCCGAACAGATGACCGTTCATGCCCCATCCCATATAGGCATCAATAATATTTGTTTCTGTTACCTTTTCAGAATTTAAGAATAATGATCCTCCAAAAGTAAATAAGAGAATTAAAACAATAATGATAAATGCGGTAAGTGCAATTTTATCTTTGACAATTTCTCTAACTACTACCTTAAAACTTGAAGCAGGAGAAGAAACTTTTTTCTTTTTTACTTCTTGAGTTGAAGTGTTTTCTTTCTTTTCAGACATTTCTTTTCCTCCTTACTTAATTCTGATTCTTGGATCAACGATACTCATAATAATATCTGACAAAAGATTTCCGAGTAAAGTAAGGATACCAAAGATTAAAATCAATGCCGTCAAAGTGGTGTAATCACGTTGTCCAATTGAATCTAGGAATAGTTTACCCATTCCTGGGTAACTGAACACTGATTCTACAACCATTGAACCACTTAAAAGACCAGTAATAACTGTACCTATTGATGACGCAATTGGTAATAACGAGTTACGTAAAATATGTTTGTTGAAAACAACATTTTCGGGAACACCCTTACTGTGAGCGGTCCGAACGTAATCTTCGACTTTATTATCAACGATTCCTGTTCTCAGATACTGTACAATTGATGTCGTTGTTATCAATGCAACAAGACAAGCAGGCAAGATAATGTGATAAATTTGACTGCCTAAAGTACCCCAGAAGCCAGAAGCGTTAGGTGAAACTGATCCAGAAATTGGGAACCATCCTAGCGTAAAACCAAATAACCAAATTCCTAAAATGTAAAAGACAAATGGTGGCACGGCAAAAGTAACGTAGTTAAAAATTTGAACTGCTTGATCTTGCCATTGATCTTGGTGACGTCCTGCAGTAACTCCCAAAGGAATAGAAATGCAGTAACTAAGAATAGTAGTCAACATTGCAAGCCAAAAAGTATTTACAGCACGATCAGCAATTAAAGAAGTAACTGGCACGTGTTGAATGTAACTGGTCCCAAGGTCGCCCTTAAATAAATTGCCAACCCAACGTCCATATTGAACTGGAGCTGGATCATAAAGACCTGCCGCTCTCTTCAATGCTTCAAGTTGCTTTGGATCAGTATTCGGATTGATTTGACCAGTAAATGGGTCACCCGGCATCATTTTAGCCAAGAAGAAGACTAAGATACTCAAGATAATCAATTGAGGAATCATAATTAATATACGTCTTAAGACTGTTTTCCACATTATTAGTCTCTCCCCTTTTCGTTTAATTCTTCTCGCTGAAGTTCATCTTTAGGTAATGCAACCCAGTGCTTTCCGGACACTTGTTGAAGTGGGAAGACACGACCGTCTTTATCATACCATTTACTTTGATCATTCTGAAATTCTTGTTCAACTTCTTCACGATGCTTCTTATGTTCTTCACGGTGCTCAACATCTACAACCGGAATCGCAGAAAGTAAACGTTTGGTGTAAATGTGAATTGGATGATTATAGATATCTTCACGGGTACCAATTTCAACTAGTCGTCCACGGTGCATAATTGCCAAGTTCTCAGACATGTGCTTAACAACACCTAAGTCGTGCGAAATAAATAAATATGCAATGTTGTACTGCTGTTGAATATGTTTCATGAAGTTCAAAACTTGCGCCTGAACCGACAAGTCCAAAGCACTCGTTGGTTCATCGGCAACGATCAGCCTTGGATTTGTTGCAACAGCACGAGCAACACCAATTCTTTGTCTCTGACCACCTGAAAATTCATGTGGGTACTTGTAGATAGCATCACTTGGCATACCAACGATATCTAATAATTCTTGTACTCGATCACGTTCTTGATCTGTAGTCAAATTTTCAAAGTTACGAATTGGTTCAGCAATGATGTCTTCAATTCGTTTTCTAGGATTCAAACTTGACATTGAATCTTGGAAAATCATCTGGACATCTTTGTTGTAATCAAGCTTTTTTCTATTCTTTGATTTAGTAATATCAACATCTTTATAAATGATTTGACCACTAGTTACTGGTTCTACACCAACTATTGCCTTACCTGTCGTTGATTTACCCGATCCTGATTCACCAATTAAGCCATAAGTTTCACCTTCATTAATGGTAATACTTACGTCATCAACGGCACGAACATAATCTGTTATTCTGTTCCAAAAACCTGATCTAATTGGGTAATGCACCTTTAAATTTTTAACTTGAATAATTTCTTTAGCCATAATTACTCCCCACTTGCTTCAGCATCTTGAAAGTGGAACGTCTTCCAGCACGTGCATCTTACCCAGTGTCCTGGTTCAACTTCATGCATGACTGGATCTTTTTCGTGCGCACTTGCTGGAATCCATGGGATTCTAGCCGCAAAACGATCACCTTCACGCGGCATATTTTGCAATGAAGGAACAGTTCCATGAATAACGTGTAAATCCTCATCCTCATCTTCAGATTGAGGCATTGAATTTAAAAGTGAGCGAGTATAAGGGTGAAGTGGATGCTCAAAAATAGTCTTAACATCGGCTTTTTCAACTACTTGACCAGCATACATAACAGCAACTTGGTCAGCAGTTTCAGCAACAACACCCAAATCATGAGTAATTAAAATAATACCAGAATGTGACTGACGTTGAATATCTTCTAGCAAGTCCAAAATTTGGGCCTGAATAGTAACATCCAAAGCAGTAGTTGGTTCATCAGCAATAATAATTTCTGGCTTACATGCAATTGCCATCGCAATAACGATCCGTTGACGCAAACCACCTGAAAGCTCAAATGGATACATTGAATAAGTTTCTTCAGGCTTAGGCATACCAACTTGATTAAAAAGTTCAATTACCCGAGCATGACGCTCTTTTTCATTCATATCCGTATGATAATAAAGCGTTTCGGCAACTTGATCGCCAACTCGCATTAATGGGTTTAAACTTGCAAGAGGATCTTGGAAGATCATTCCGATCTTATTACCACGAATCTTATCAAACAAGGTTTCATTTAAACCTACGAGATTCAATTCATTATATAAAATATCACCAGTTACTTTTGTATTTTTATGGTCATACAGACCAATTATACTTGCAGCTATTGTACTCTTACCACAGCCAGATTCACCTACGACTGATAAAATTTCATCACGCTTCAGAGTTATATTAATATCATCGGCAGCATCATAAAATTTTCCTTGTAATCGGTAAGCAGTATGCAAATGCTGGATATCTAGCAAGAGATCACTTTGTTTTTCCAAAGGCCATTCCCCTCTCAAATTTTCAACAGATTTATTAAAGATACTTAATAAATTTATTTAATTTCTAATTATATACATCAAATCGGCTACATGCAAATGCCAAATCAATATTTTAGAAATTATTTTTGGTGAGCTGCAATATAATTAACCGCATCTCCCACTGTTTTTATTTTCTCAGCATCTTCATCTGAAATTTCTGAGCCAAATTCATCTTCAAGCTGCAAGATGAATTCAACAAGATCAATTGAATCTGCATCCAAATCATTGGTAAAATTGGTTTCCTTTGTAATTTTATCTTTATCAACTTCAAAATTGTCTGCCAAAATATCTCTAATCTTGGTAAAAATTTCTTCTTCGGTCATCATTTCTTCTCCTTGTTACTATTAGTTAATTCCGTTAGTTTTTAACCGCAAATTCGCTTCTAAATTCTCCGATAATATTTTCTTTTAGTATTTTATCAATTTGCTTAATCGTAAAGTAAACTGCTCGTTGATCTGAACGGCCATGCGTCTTAACTACTGGAGCATCAACTCCAAGTAAAACTGCTCCGCCATATTTATCAACGTCAAACTTAGAAACCAATCCCTTCAATGCCTTTTTAATTAATAAAGCTCCAATTTTAACCATAAAACCACTATTTAGCAACTTATCTTTTAATAAATGGATTAAAACAGAAGATGTGCCTTCAATATTTTTTAAAACTGCATTTCCAGTAAAGCCATCAGTTGCAACTACATCGGCCTTGCCTTCCAAAAGTTCATTGCCTTCAATGTTACCAACAAAGTTAAGGTCACTATCGAGTAGCAATTGATAAGCAGATTGATGCAAATCGTCTCCCTTATCGCTTTCTGAACCATTATTAAGAAGGGCAACGCGCGGATTTTTGACACCCCGTACTTTTTCTGCATAATACGATGCCATTTTAGCCCAAGTTAAAAGGTATTCAGGTTTGCTTTTAGCATTAGCACCAACATCAATCATGTTAAAGCCATCATCCGAATTTTTAACCGGTAACGTAGGCATAAACCCTGGTCGTGCTATACCTTTAATTCGTCCAATAATGAAAATACCACAAGCAAGAATTGAACCCGTATTTCCTAAAGACAACAAAGCATCTGCTTTGCCTTGCTTCACAAATTGTGCAGCAACGACTAAAGACGAATCTTTTTTAGTCCTTATTGCTTTTACTGGTTCATCCTCATCATTAATGATTTCGGATGTTGCTACAATTTCAATCCGATCTTGATCAGAGCCAACCAGTTTTCTGATTTTTTTTTGGTCACCAAATAAAATAAATTTAGTGTCGGTTAATTCAGCCTTTGCTTGCAAAACGGCTTGGACAATAGCTTTGGGGGCATTCTCGCCACCCATTGCATCAACTGCAATTGTTCTCATTTGTCACCACAATCTTTTCTAAGTACGTTCTTGCTGTAATTGTTTATATTCTAGCACTTGTTGTAAATTTTTATGCGTAGAATTTGTTAAATTTGGATCTTTTTTGATTAATTCCTGTGCTTCTTTTTGCGCAACCACCAAAGTTTCATAATTATTCACTACGTTGCCGACCTGGAATTCCGGCAGACCAGACTGTGCTTTACCAAACAAATCTCCTTCACCACGCATCTTCAAATCCTCCTCGGCAAGCTTAAAACCATCCGTTGTCGAAGCGATGATTTTCATGCGTGATTTTCCTGCCTCCGTTTTAGGATCAGCCAGAAAAATACAATAACTTTGTGTGCTGCCTCGACCGATTCGACCTCGAAGTTGGTGCAATTGACTAATACCAAAGCGATCAGCATTATAGATCACCATCATATTGGCATTTGCCACGTCAACCCCTACTTCAATTACGCTGGTTGTCACTAAGATATCTATTTGACCTGCCCCAAAGGCAGCCATAATGTCCTCTTTTTTGTTGCCAGGCATTTGACCATGAAGAAGTACTACTTTTTGGTCAGGAAAATCGTGACTTAATTTTTCAAAAAGCTCTTCTGCATTTTTTAAATCCAATGCCTCAGATTCGGTAATTAACGGTGTAACTGCGTAAATCTGGAAGCCCTGCGCCAATTGCTCGCGCATCAATTGATAGACTTCCTTCATTTGGCCACTAGTTTTCCAAGAAGACTTTATTTGCTTACGACCAGCAGGCAAATGACGTATTTCAGAAACAGTGGTATCGCCGTAGACAGTTAGGGCTAATGTTCTCGGAATCGGTGTCGCGGTCATTGCCAAAACATCAGGTACATTACCTTTATTTATTAAAGTTTGCCTTTGACTGACACCAAAACGGTGCTGCTCATCAATAATGACAACCCCCAAGTTCTTAAAGATTACTTTTGCTTGAATTAAAGCGTGAGTTCCAACTACAACATTAATTGTACCATCTGTTAATTCGCGATAAATTTCCCGTCGTTCTAAAGTTTTGGTAGTCCCAGTTAATAGAGCACACCTAACTCCAAATGGTCGGAGTAACTCATCAATTTTTTTAAAATGCTGCGTGGCTAAAATTTCCGTTGGCACCATCAGAGCCGCTTGAAAACCTGCAGTAATCGCAGCATAAATGACATAAATAGCAACAATTGTCTTTCCCGAACCAACATCCCCCTGTAAAAGACGGTTCATCTGTCTAGTTGAATGAATATCAGCAAATATTTCATTGATTACCTCTTTCTGGTCAGCAGATAATTCAAATGGCAATTCTTTAGTCAGCCGGGCTATTTCAGTTAAATCATATTTTTTGGCAATACCACGATTGTGCTTATTTTGACTAGTTAATTGGTCCAATTCTGTTTGGAAAATAAAGAATTCACGAAAAATTGCACTTCTTTTTGCTAGCTGCGCTTCTCGTGCATTCTTAGGATGGTGCATCTGAACGATAATCTGTTGTTCAGAAAGCAATCTGTATTTATTTCTCAATGATTCCGGAACGATATCCTCAACTTCAGGTAAAAAATCTTCAATAGCTAAATTTATTAACTCAACAAGCTTTTTTTGCCGGATATTGCGGTTAACCGAATAAATTGGCGCCATTCCACTATCATTTTCTTTACTAGCGACAAATTTAAAGCCAGATAAGCTTTGTCTAGAAGCATTATACTTGCCATAAACAGCCACTTCTTTGCCAATTGTAATTTTGTCCTTTAACCAAGGTTGATTAAAAAAATTGACCATGACAACATCATGGTCAATTCTTATTTTAAAACTAAGTCTGCTTTTTTTATAACCAAAACGACTGACAAAAGCCTCAGTTGCTACTATTCCTTTCAGCATTACCTTTTGACCATCCATGATCTGATCAAGAGGTATCGTTTGCAGTTCATCGTAGCGAAAAGGAAAATAAAATAACAAATCATATATGCTGTAAATGCCTAAACTTCCAAGTGCAGCCGCAGTTTTTGTACCGACACCTTTTAAGTCAGTGACAGGAGCAAACAACTTCTTTGTATTCATTTTTATTCAACAGAAATCAAGAAATTGTAGACAGGTTGACCACCATTATGAATTTCAAATTCAAGATCGTCATGCTTGTTCTTAAGTGCCTCTGCAACTTGGTTAGCTTCTTCTTTGTTAGAATCCCGACCAAACATAATTGTTATGATTTCGGAATCTTCATCCAGCATTTTTTCAACCATATCAATCGTTGAATTAATCAAATCCGTTTCCGCAACCTGAATGTCACCGTCAATGATGCCGAGATAGTCATTTTCATGAATCTCTACACCATTAATTGTCGTATCACGGTTCGCCTTAGTCACTTCACCAGAAACAACATCTTCTAAAGCATCTGTCATGCTCTCAACGTTATCGTCAAGAGAATCATCAGCATCAAAGGAAAGCATTGCAGTCAGACCTTGTGAAATAGTTTTAGTTGGAACAATGCCAACAGGTATATCACTTACTTCAGCAGCCTGCTTAGCGGCCATCACGATATTGCCATTATTTGGTAAAACAATCGCCTTCTTAGCACCAGATTTTTTAATTGCGTCAATAATGTCTTGGGTAGATGGGTTCATCGTCTGACCACCAGAAATAATTCTATTGACTCCTTCGCTTTCAAACAGCTTACGAATGCCGTTACCTGAAGCAACAGCAATTACAGCAAAATCAACACTTTCTTGCTCTTCTTCACTGATATTAACGATTGTCTCGTGCTGAATCCGCATATTGTCAATCTTAATTTTACCTAGTTGGCCAAATTGCTTGCCGTATTCAAAGACAGCACCTGGATGCTCAGTATGAATATGGACTTTAGCAACTTCATCATCGGAAACGGCCAATAAAGAATCACCTATTTGTGACAAGTGCGCTCTAAATTCTTCAAGGTCAAAAGTTTTTTTATTAGGAACATCAGCAGTCAAGTCAACCATGATTTCCGTACAATAACCATTAGCTATATCTTGAGTAGATAGTTGGGATTGAACTGATTGGTGGTGCATGGCATTAATCATTTCATCCATTTCACCTTCATCAGGCTGATAACGATCAGCAAAGTTTTCTCCTAATAAACCTTCTAAGAAACCTTCATAAATGAAGAGCAAGCCTTGACCACCTGAATCAACCACCCCAACTTGTTTTAAGACTGGTAATAAATCAGGGGTCGTCTTAAGAGCAGCTTTTGCCCCCTCTACAATTGCCTTCATTACTTCTTCAACATCGTCAGTTTCATTGGCCTTATTAGCACCTTCTTGGGCAGCAACCCGGGCAACAGTTAGAATAGTCCCTTCAACAGGTTTCATAACAGCCTTGTATGCAGTTGCAACACCATTTGAAAAAGCATTTGCAAGCTCTTGAGCATTTAAAGTTTTCATGCCTTGGGTAGCTTTATAAACACCCCTAAAGAGTTGTGAAGAAATGACCCCACTGTTGCCGCGAGCACCCATTAACATTCCCTTGGCAAGACTTTCAGTTAAGTCGCCAACACTTGTACTAGTATTTTCACTAACAGCTTTCGCGCCGCTTTCAATAGTCAAATTCATATTAGTACCAGTGTCTCCATCCGGAACTGGGAAAACGTTCAAGGAGTTAATAAACTCTGCGTTACGTCCAAGTCGATGCGTGGCCACACGAACCATATCTCTAAACTTTTTACTATCTATTTCCTTTAAAACCAATATTCTTACCCTCCGCTTGAGTTATTCATCAAGCACTTTAACACTTTGAACGATGACATTAACAGCTTTCGTATCAATTCCAAGTTGATTCTTCAAATTGAACTTGACGCTAGTTTGTACGTTACGGCTAACTTCTGAAATTTTTAGTCCGTAACCAACAATTATATAAACATCAACCGTAATTTTATTATCTTCTGACTTAACAACAACACCACGTTTATAATTTGCTCGATTTAGAATTCCATCAAAACCGTCTCGAATAGCATTCTTTGATGCCATCCCGACAACGCCATAATTGGATGTAGCTGCACTACCAACGACAATTGCAATTACTCCATTAGAAATGTCAATCAAGCCATCTTTTGTTTTGATTTTAACAGCCATGTTTATCCTCCGTATCATTGTTCTCAATATTATGAATCTATTTTATCATAGTAATCAAGTATTAATGCAAAATTCCATTTATAAAAAATACTTTTACGGTTGCAAAGATCTTAAGGATATGCTATCTTAGTTTAGTATGAAAACACAAATAAAGGAGGTTTAGCAAATGGCAAAAGATTATATAACTGGTAAAAAGACCACTTTCGGCAACACGCGTTCACATTCTTTGAATTCATCACGTCGTACCTGGAAGCCAAACCTTCAAAAAGTTCGTATTCTTGTTGATGGTAAACCAAAGCGTGTATGGGTTTCAACTAAGACTTTGAAGTCTGGTAAAGTAACTCGTGCGTAATAACGATAAAAACTGGCAGATTTATCTGTCAGTTTTTTATTTTATAAATTAAACATAAAAAACCATTTTTCTTTTTATTGAGCTGATAACAAATGCTAATTAAATTGAAAAATGGTTTTTTGCTAAATATTTTGGTAGCGATCAAGGTCTTTTGACTGTATAACGGCTAAAACACCTTGATCACAAGCCAGATTAAATGTCTCACTTGCCGGTAAAAACTCGTTTGAGCCAAAAGAAACGGGTATGGGACTGTTGTAACCAGTTAAATGATACTTTGCCCCACTGATATTTAAATTTTGAACAGGCGTTAAGTTAATAACACCAAAATACTTATAGCCGGGTAATTTTTTTACGGTATAAGTTCCAGGCCGATAAAATTGAATTTCATTTTGCTGATCGACGATTGCTATTTTTTCCGTATAAGCACTAAATTCTGGTTTTAATACCATCAGTAAGTTATTCATAAAATGATCAAGACGGCCACCAGTCGATCCAAAGAGGGTTAAAAACTCTGCCCCGTAATCTTCAAACGCATATCTAATCATTAATTCAGTATCAGTCAGATCCTTTTCAGGTACCGAATAGCGGATATCTGCCACTGTTTGCTCTATTTGCGAAAGTTCCTGCGGCTTTAAAGAATCAAAATCTCCAACTGCTAAATCTGGCTTTAAGTCCAATTCCCGCAACAAGATGCTGCCCCGATCAACGCCAATCAAAAACTCGCCATTTTGCCCAGCTTGCTTTAACAGTGCCGTCAAATCAGTTGGCCATTGATCCTTCGGCGCACCCAATAACGCTATTGCTTTCATCATTCATCAATACTCTGTCTTAATTTAGTAATTTGCTGGGGTATGCTGTCTTGACAGAAAAGATATGAACCGGCAACAAAAATTTCCGCACCAGCCTTTTTAGTTAGCTGTGCCGTTTCATCATTAATTCCACCGTCTACTTCGATTGGAACATTATCGCCAATAATTTTCTTGGCTTCTTCAATCTTAGAACATGATTCGGAAATAAACTTTTGTCCGCCAAAGCCCGGATATACGGTCATAATCAGAACTTGATCAATTAAAGCACTATATTTAGCCAAGACAGAAACTGGAGTATCAGGGTTTAAGACCAGTCCCACTTTAACTTTACTTGCATGCAAAAATGCAATCCATTTGCTTAAATCTTCTTCATTAATTGCTTCATAGTGAAGCAGAATAAGATCAGCTCCTGCCTTAATAAATGCTGGAACAAGATCATCTGGATTATCACTCATCAGATGGACTTCTGCTTCCAGATCAGGGAAAGCTTTCTTAAAGTCGCTAACTACCTGAGGTCCAAGTGACAAATTAGGAACAAAATGGCCATCCATGATATCAATGTGAAAGCGAGTTATTCCTGCATCTGCAGCAACTTGGATGTCTTTAATCAAATCTAAATTATTAATGTTTAAAATCGAAGGTGCAATCAAAATTATTCTCCTTACTTCAAATACTCAGGAATGCGACCATTTTCAATTTCTGACCGCATTAATAGGTAATCATCATAACGACTTTGCAAAAATTGTTTTTCTTCTACTAATTTTTTCACTTCACATTTAGGCTCTTTTAAATGCTGACAGCCCCTAAACTTGCATTTAGCACTTGCTTTTTTAAATTCAACAAAATAGTTGCATAATTCATTAATTTTAATCGGCGTAAAATCAAGTGCGGAAAATCCCGGAGTATCAGCCAAAAAGCCCTCACCCAATTTAAACAACTGGACAGTTCTAGTCGTATGCTTACCCCGATTCAAGCTAGTAGAAATTGCTCCTGTTTTCTGTTTAAGGTCTTTTTTCAGGTGGTTAATTAGGGTGGATTTCCCGGCACCCGATTGTCCAGCCAGTGTCCAGATTTGCGCAGAAGTAATGGCTAAGGGTAACTTAGCAGCCAAATCTTCCCATTTGTAGTAAACAGGGTAACCAATTTTGACATAGTAAGCTAAGCTTTTACTAATCTCATTAAACCTGTTTGCATCGATCAGGTCACTTTTTGAAAGGTAAATGCTAACTGCCACTTTTTGCCAAGAGAAAAAGGTTAAATAGCGATCAAGCAGCTGCAAGGAAAAATCAGGCTCAACTGCCGACATTACCAATAAAACGTGATCAACATTGGCAAGAGCTGGACGACCGATCAGATTCGTTCGTGGTAAAACTTCGACTAAGTAACTTGTTCCTTGCTCATCTATTTGAATTTTGACGCGATCACCCACAACAGGCTTCATTTTGGTTTTCCGAAAAAGTCCGCGTGCTCGTGTCCGCACAACTTGATCCTTAGTTTGAACATCATAAAAACCGGCAATTAAGCCAATAATTATTCCTTCAGTCTGCTTCGTCATTTAGTCACCTTTTCATTCAGGATGGTTTGTCCATCGCGAACAACTCGTAATTCACCAGAATGGTTCTTCAGCAAAAATGGAATTGAGAAATTAACATCCCGCTTAATGTATAAATCACGATAAATATTATCAATCGAATGATTATCATCCGCAATATAAATCTGAACGTGATTGCCGCGCTTGTTTGATGAGTCATCGTCATCATCGTCTTCATAGGTAATCGTAAACGTCTTAATAACCGTAGAGTCTCTTTCAGCCTTGGGCCCTTCCGAAACACTCACAACAATCGTACTTCCTCTAGGAACCTCTGTACCAGCAGATGGACTCATCGAAATGATATTACCCTTTTTCACCCGTTTAGAATACGTTGGTGTGACTTGTAAAATCAATTCATGTTTATGAGCGAATTCTTGGACGGCCTTAAGAGAATAATTTTTAAAGTTAGGTAGTTTTACACTCTTGCGCCGATCATTGTCATCTCTACCTTTAGAGACAACTAACGTAATTGTTGTCCTTGCCGGTTTTACTTCAACATCTGCCGCAATACTTTGCGAAATTACGTGGTTGACGGGAACATTATCTGAGAATTGATTTTCGCGAATAACGTCAAAGCCCATTTTTTCTAACTTATAGACGGCTCTTTCATATGCCTGTCCGGTTACATCAGGTACGCGGACCATTCCCACCCCGTCTGACACATAAATATCAACGAAGCGACCTTTCTTCAAACTTTTTCCTGCGCTTGGAGAAGTTCGAATGACTTTCCCGCGTTTGATACTGTTAGAATTTCGGTGCTTAATTTGTCCCACTTTGAGACCGACATTTTCAATTTGTTGCCGGGCACGGTCTTCCGATAAATTAGTCACATCTGGAATTCTAATATCATTGCGACTATTATTAGTAACAACAAAAAACATTAAGACGACTACTAAAATTGCTGCCAAGCCAACAAATAGCCACCACCATTTGTGATTGCGCAATGCTTGAAAAAAGTTTGTCTTTTTAGGTAATTCTTTTTCTTCGTTTTGCTCAATCTCATCTTCAACCTTTTGCTCAGTTGACTTTAGCTTAGACTTAGCATTGAAATTAGGCAAAATAATAGTTTCATCGTCATTGACACCATGAGTCGGTTCAAAAACGGGTTCATCTGCGCGGGCTGGATCTAAACTAGTATCAAGATCTGATTGCATTTCCCTAGCAGAAGCATACCGGTCACGCGGGTCTTTGGCTGTTGCTTTTAGCACAACATTTTCAAGTGCCTGAGGCACATTTGCATCTTTTTCCTTAATAGAAGGAATTGGCTCCTGGGCATGCTTAAGTGCAATCGCGACTGCCGAATCCCCGTTGAACGGAACCGAACCGGTTATTAATTCGTAAAGAATAATACCTAAAGAATAAATATCAGACTGCTTAGTAATTAAGCCGCCACGAGTCTGCTCGGGCGACATATAATGAACAGAACCAAGAGCAGAATTAGTTTGGGTAATTGAATTTTGATTCAGGGCTACAGCAATCCCAAAATCCGCTATTTTAATATTTCCCCTTTTATCCATGAGAATATTTTGCGGCTTTAAGTCACGGTGAATCACATTATGCTTATGAGCCAATGCCATCGCACTTAAAATTTGATCCATAATTCGGATAACATCATGCAAATCTAGGGGCGAATTTTGTAATATATAGTCCTTTAAGTCTGGGCCATCAACGTATTCCATTACCATATAAGGTAATCCCTGATCAGTACCGACATCGAGAACCATGACAATATTTGGATGACTTAGTTCACTAGTCGCGAGGGCTTCACGCTGAAAACGAGCCAATGTCTGCGGTTCTTTTTGCAAATCCAACCTTAAGATTTTAACTGCTACTTTGCGCTGCAAAATGATGTCTTCTGCTAAATAAACATTAGCCATTCCACCTTCACCCAGCGTATCAAGGATGCGATAACGGTCACCTAATAAATATCCTTTATTGATCACTAGTCATCACCGCCTTCATTTAGCACTAGGCAAACTGTGATATTGTCTCCACCACCTAAACGATTAGCCTCATTAATTAATTTATGACAACGGTCTTTAAGCGATAAGCCCTTAGTAGCCAAAATTTGTTGAATTTGCGGATCGCTTAAGGAATTGGTCAAACCATCAGTACACAATAATATCAGGTCATTATCCTTTAAATCGATTTGACAAAACTCAGGGTCAACCGTACTGGAAACACCTAGTGATTGCGTAATGATATTTTTTTGTGGGTGATTTTTTGCTTGTTGCTTGGTAATCTGACCCATTTTCACTAATTCATTAACTAGTGAGTGATCTTCTACTAATTGTGTAAATTGACCATCAGAATAGCCATAAGCCCTTGAGTCACCTAAATGAGCAATCAGGGCTTGGTGATCGAATACAATTGCTAAAACAATTGTTGTCCCCATTCCATTTAGATCAGGAAAGCGATCAGCGGTGCGCAAGATTGTTTCATTTTCAGAGCTCAATTGCACATCCAGCCATTTATGCGCACTAACACAATCGTTAAAATCAGTCATGCTAAAACTATGTCCGAGATGACTGACAGCCATCGTTGAGGCAACATCCCCACCTTGGTGGCCACCCATGCCATCACAGACAATCGCCATTGTTACATTACTTTTATTTTCAAAAACTTGAACAAAATCTTGATTACTTTTCCGTATCCGACCAATACTGGAAGCAAATGCTGTTTTTATCAAAACTTTAACCTCGCATCACAAACTTGGCAATGAAAAAGCCGTCACTATTATAACTATCAGGTAAAATTTTAAGCATCCCATTTGGAGCTTCAAGATTACCTGCTTTAAAAGACTGTAACCGATATTTAGAATGCTGCTCTAAAAATTTCTCGACTACTTCTTCATCTTCTTCAGTAGCAATCGTACAAGTTGAATAAACCAATTCACCACTTTCATTTAATAGCTTAGACACGTGGTCAAGAATATTCAACTGAATTTGCTGTAATTGTTTTAAATCAGCTGGATGTTTATTATACCTAATTTCCGGTTTTCGTCTTAACAAGCCTAAGCCGGAACATGGCGCATCAACTAAAATTTTATCAAATTGTTGTTGGTCAAATGATTCATCGGCTTTACGAGCATCCATAGCCATCGTTTTTACGCGGTCAATTACATTCATTCGTGTCGCGTTTTGACGAACTAAGCGAAGCTTATTTTCATGGATATCCAAGGCAATTACTTGACCAGTAGGTATTTTTTCAGCTATTTGAACGGTTTTACCACCCGGTGCACTACATGCATCAAGAACATTCTCATCACCAATAAAGTCAAATGCACTTACAGCCAAACTAGCAGCTTCATCTTGAACTGTCAATTCGCCTTTCTTGAACAAAGTAGAATTTACGATACCACCTCGACTAAGAACAAAGACATCATCAGACAATTGTGATCTTTGTGGTGCAAAATCAAGTTCTGTTAATTTAGAAAATACCTCATCAGGATTAGCTAAACTAGAAACGCGCACTGTATTCTTCGCGGTTTCATTAATGCTGGCTAAAATACTGCCAGCGCGCTTTTCACCCCAGTGACTAATCAGATATTCTACTAACCATTTAGGCGTGCTCTCTTTTACACTTAAATAATGGACTAAATTATTTTTTTCAGGTAAAACAGTCCCTCTGCGAATTAACGAACGCAAGATACCGTTAATGATTTTGTATCCAGTCGAATTTTTTTTGCCAAATTTCTTTGCTAGCAAATTCGCCTCGTTTAAAACGGCACGATCAGGAACTTTATCCATAAAAATGAGCTGATAACCCGACATTAGAAGTAACGGCTTCAGATACTCTTCCTTAAGTTTAGTTTTAATTAAATCCTGTAATTGATAATCCAAAAAGATTTTATATTGAACCGTACCATAAACTAGTCTTGTGGCAAAATTACGATCAGCTTGTGATAGATTCGTTGATCGCAAACTATTATTTAAGCTGATATTGGAGTACGAACCATCACACAAAATACGAATTAAAGTTTCTAATGCAACTGCGCGCGCACTTTTATTTAGCAATTTGATCTCCTACTTTAAATTTACCACCTTGTCCGTTTAAAAAGCTTTTGACATCCATTCTCTTCTTGCCCGCTGGCTGAATCTCTTTAAGCTCTAAAACTGTTTTCTTAGCCATACTAATCGCAAAACAATTATTGTTTGCAACCAAGGAGCCCGCTGGTAAATCAGTTGTGGTAGAACTAACAGCAGCCTGCCAGACTTTTAGTCGTTTACCATCAACAAGTATGTAAGCACCTGGATCGGGATTAAGTCCACGAATCAGGTTATTAGCCTGCGTTGCGGTCATAGTGAGTTTGATTTCTTCCTGGGCTTTACTAATATTAGGTGAAAAAACCACTTTACTTGCATCTTGTGGCGTTTTTTTAGACGGATCAGCAATTATCTGCGGCAAAGTTTGCAGTAATAAATCACGACCAACAATCGACAACTTAGCAAAAATACTGCCAGTTGTGTCATTATCCGCAATTTTGATGGCTTCTTGGGCATAAATGTCACCAGCATCCATCTCTTTTACCATTTCCATGATAGTTATTCCGGTTTCGGTATCACCGTTTATTAATGAGTACTGAATTGGTGCTCCACCACGGTATTTTGGTAAAAGCGACCCGTGTACATTAATAGCCGCAATTTTAACCGAATTTAAAAACTTGGTAGGCAAAAATTGACCGTAAGCAGCAGTAACAATTAAATCAGCGTGCATTTGAATTAGTTCTTCCACTTCAGGTGAGCGGGAAAGCTTTACTGGTTGGAAAATTGGTAGTCCCAAACTTTCAGCGGCAACTTTTACTGGCGTCTTGGTCAGTGTTTGCTTGCGACCAACCTTTTTATCAGGTTGAGTAACAACGCCCTTAATTTCATAGTCATTTGCAACTAGTCCCTTTAAGATTGGAACTGAAAATTCAGGTGTCCCCATAAAAATTACTGATGTCATTTATAAATTTCCCCTTTACATTATGCGTTCAGGTTCATTATCAATATAGATATTTAAACCATATTTTTTAACTTTTTGTGCAGAATCTTGAATTTGGTGCAACAAATTGTTCAAATTGTCCTCTTTTTTATATTTTACCAGTATTTGATAGTAATATTGGTTTTTTAGACGAGAAATTGCACTTGGCGTTGGACCTAAAATGATTGTTTCCGAATGCAGATGACTCTGAAGTTGCTTTTTTATCCTAAAGGCTTCGCGCGCAGCATTTTGTTCATTTTTAGATGCGACTGAAATCAAAACCGTGTAAAAATACGGGGGATAGTTTCCAGCATGCCTAACCCGCATTTCATACGCATAAAAATGCTCATAATCCTGTTTTTTAGCTAGTTTAATAGCATAGTGATCTGGATTAAAAGTTTGAATAATGACCTCGCCCGTTTTTTCAGCACGTCCAGCACGTCCAGCAACTTGTGTGAGCAATTCAAAAGTGCGCTCAGAAGCGTTATAATCCGGGACCCATAATCCTGTGTCCGCATTTACCACGCCTACTAAGGTAACATTTGGAAAATCAAGCCCTTTTGCGATCATTTGCGTTCCCAGCAATATATCTGCTTCATGATTACCAAACGCATCCAAGATATTTTTATAAGCACCCTTGCGTCTTGTAGTATCCACATCCATTCGCAATACTTTGGCTTCGGGCAGAAGTTCATTCAATTCTTCCAGCACCTTTTGTGTACCTGTCCCAAGAAACCGAATTCTGCTACTTTTACAATTAGGACACTCACGCGGAATTGAAGTCGAGTAGCCACAATAATGACACTGCATTTGGTGCGTATCCTTGTGCATCGTTAACGAGAGGTCACAGTTGGGACACTTCATAACATAACCACATTCGCGGCAGAGCATAAAGTTAGCAAAACCGCGGCGATTAAGCATTAAAATTATTTGCTCATGCCTAGCTAATCTATCCTCAATTGCTTTCACTAATTGGACAGACAAATCTAGCTGATTTCCTGCAAAATCAGCTTGCTTAAGATCTACTAAATGAACTTCAGGCAGTTTTTTATTATTTGCCCGCTGCGGTAATAATAATAACTGATAAACACCCTTTTGTGCTCGCGCACGACTCGAAAGAGAAGGCGTTGCACTGCCTAACACTAACGGACACGAATTATACTTGCTACGCCAAATTGCAACATCACGGGCATGATAGCGCGGATTATCCTCTTGCTTATAAGAAGATTCATGTTCTTCATCAATTACAATTAACCCGATATTCGTTAATGGTGCAAAAACGGCACTGCGTGCGCCAACAACTACGCGAACTTCTCCGCGGCGAATTCGGCGCCACTCATCGTACAATTCACCTTCTGATAACCCACTATGCAAGACGGCAATTTGATCTCCAAAGCGATCTTTAACTTGTTCAACCATTTGGGGAGTTAATGAAATTTCCGGTACCAGCATCAAGGCATTTTTACCGAGAGCAAGGGTTTTACTAATCGCATTAAGATAGACTTCAGTTTTCCCACTGCCAGTAATTCCTTCCAACAAAAAGGTTTGTGCTTTTTTGTTTTCAATGGCAGGGGTGATTTGAGCTAAAGCAGCTGTTTGATTATCATTTAATACAACTTGATGATGGTTTTTAGTAGCTGTTGCAAAACCAGCTAGGGGATCACGGTATATTTCTGCCCGATCTTTACGTAACCATCCTTTGTTCACAGCACTAGTAAGAGTCGCCGTGTTAATTTCAGCCTGTTTTTCTATCAAAGTTTGTTTCAACGGAAACTCATCATAATGCTGAATCACAAACGTAAGCAGCTGTTTTTGTTTAACCGCGTTACTTCTGAGTTCTTCATAAAAAGCAAGATAATCTTTTTGCGCTAACGGTAGCGAATAAACGTTTTCCGTTTTTACTTTAGCACGATTTTCAACGATGTATTCAACCTTGGCCTCATCATTGCGAAGAAGTTTACGGATATACGCAATTTCACGATTATCAGTAACTTTAGTTAAATCAATTGGATCACCTTGAAAAAAGGGTAACGCCTTTGCTTGATCAGAAACCGGTGTTAATACTTTACGGTAATTTGCCCGCATCACTCGCGGAAGCATGGTTTTTAAAATTGAAATGCGATAAGAAAATACTCGCTTTGCCAGTGCCTTGGATAGGTCCACTAGTTCATTTGTTAATGGCGGCATTTCATCCACTACTAAAAGCAAATCTTTCAGCTGACCTTGATATTGACTTTTTTCACTTAAACCTACAACAAAGCCCTGCAACTTGCGTGAACCGAACGGAACAAAAACGCGAGAACCAATTTCGACTTCATCTAGTTCATCTGGAACATGATATTCAAAAATGCGGTCTGTTTGCTTTGCCGCAATATCTACAATTATTTGCGCAATCATTAAATCACCTTTAGTAAAAATGACCTCCATCTCATTGGGATGGAGGTCATATAATTTAACCGATTACTGATTAACCTCACGATGACTTGAATCGACGGTAACTTTGCCGGCTTCAATCTCTTCAAGGGCTTTACCAACTGGCTTTTGTGATTTGTATTCTTTTAATGCCTCTGGCTCGCCAGCCTCTAACTCATGTGCTCTCTTGGCAGCAAGTACAGATAAAGAATAGCGTGAATCAACTTGTGCCAATAATTTATCAATTGATGGGTATGTAACTCTCATTTTAATCCTCCCTGACCATCTTACGATAGGTATCAATTACTCTTTTAACGCTAACGTGTTCTGCATCAACAATTGCCTTGATATGATCAACGGCGTTAGCAACAGTATCATTTACAACTGCATAATCATAATCTTGCATAACTAAGATTTCATTACGTGCCTGCTTAATTCGACCCATAATGACATCTTCAGATTCTGTTCCACGATTTTCTAAACGCAAGTGTAAAGTGTGCAAATCAGGTGGTGTCAAGAAGATAAAAACACCATCTGGCATTTTTTCTCGCACCTTTTGAGCACCATTAACGTCAATTTCCAGTAAGACATCCTTACCTTCATTCAACATCTTTTGAACAGGATCAAGCGGTGTACCGTAAAAATGATTTACGTAATTATTATATTCTAAAAGCTTCCCCTGGTTAATAGCTTCCTGAAATTGCTCTTCACTAACAAAATAATAATCTCGACCATCAACTTCACCTGGTCGCGGCTTCCTCGTAGTCATCGAAACCGAATATTCGAAAGGAAAAACCTTATTTTCTACAATTGCACTTTTAACGGTACCTTTTCCAACTCCTGAAGGACCCGAAAGGACAAGTAACAAACCTTTTTCTGCCATGCCATACTCCCCTATAAAAAGCTAATATGTCTAGTTTGCACTAAATGCGCAAGTTTTTCAAGTTCGATCATTATTGTTGTATTATACTTTGAGCACAAGTTTACACTCTTAAACAAAAAACTTTAAATAAAAAGCTTGTTTTTCGAAACAAATGTTCTTATAATATAAATAGTCAAACAGATGTTCGAAATTTACTGAGGGTTGATTTGATGAAAAACTCACTTAAGAAAATCTATCATTACTTATTTGATTATGACGACGACAGACTGAGTATCTATAATCAGTTTCACAGTGAAATATTATCTTCTTTACAATATGCCTTATTGCATCGCGCCTACGCTTTAATCAGCTATCAAGATGGCAGTAGCGAAATTGGCCAGATTACTAAACAGGTTTCGGCCGGCAGGTTCGTTTTAAGATCGGCTGACTGTAAATTACTGAAAGTAATCGACCTGGACAATATTTTCAGAATTGATTTGGATTAAGGTTTGTTAATTTAACTATAAAATATTATGCACTAAAAAAGCTCAAGAACTTAATGGAGTTCTTGGGCTTTTCGTTGTTTTACTTTCTTAATTTAAATAGAAAGTTTCACTTTTAATTTGAAAACCTGCGTTTTGGTAGGCATGAATTGCCGCTTGATTGTCCGGTTCCACATCAAGAACAAACTTTTTCATACCTTTTTCTTGTCTTATTGCCATCATTTTTTTAATAAAAAACGTGGCATAGCCGTGACCGCAAAAGTCCTTAGCAACAAACAGACCAAAGAAATAATCAGATGAGCCAGGATCAATAGCGCAGTAGCCAACAATCTTGCTATGATCAGTTAATACAAAATTGATTTTTTCTTTATCTTTAAAGCCTTCAGTAACATATTTCGTTGACGATTCAATGCTTTCAGCAAATGCTTCGCTATATAAGTCAACAACCGTTTTGATATCACTTTTGGTCATTTCACGAACTGCCAAAACTTGATTGAACATATCTTCTTTATCGATTGACTTTGGATTGGTAGTTTCCATGTGGTAATCATGATCATCAATTTTTAAGTTCGTATTCTTTAAAAAATCCGGATTATTATCAATAAATGGTTTTTCAGAAACAAAACAATAATCAAAATAACCATATTTATTCATGATTTTTTCTGCCCGCTTTATCATTTCCCTTGCAATACCTTGCCGGCGATATCTAGGACAGACTTCCACGTGCACTTCAACTTCGTCAGTGGGCTTTTCATCAGCATATAACATTGTCAATCCAACCATCTTGCCATTATCAAGCGCATAGACAAATGTTGGCATGTCGGGAAAATAATTATATTGGTTACTTAAATAAATTTCATTATATGTGCTGTCTTCTGCACGTACACTGGCGGTTAGCTTTTGGGCAAGTAAAATTTCAGCTTCATTAAGAGTTACCTTTTCAAAGTATTTCATTTTTTCTTTTTAAAACTCCTCATTAGGTCTTTCGCATTTTGCTTCGCCGCTTGGGTAACATCGCTTCCAGCCATCATTTCCGCAATTGCAGTTACAGTTTCTTCTTGTGTCAGTGGCCCAATTTGCGTATAAGTTGCGCCATCCTTAACTTGTTTAGCTACCAGATATTTTTGGTCACTAGCGGCCGCTACTTGCGGGGAGTGCGTAATCGCAATCACTTGCTTGTGTTCACCAATTGAATGCAATTTTTCACCAATAGCAGCCGAAACCCGACCAGAAACACCCGTATCAATTTCGTCAAATATCATTGTGCCTACAGGTTCTACACGGCTAAAAATAGCTTTAAGTGCTAAGATCAAACGTGATTGTTCACCACCAGAAACTATTTTAACTAACGGTAACAAATCTTCTCCGGGATTAGGTGCAATTAAAAAGACAACTTCATCCGTTCCCTTTTTAGTAAAAGTCTTAGTTGATGAAATAGCAATTGCAAACCGCGCTTTAGCCATATATAGGTCTGCTAATTCCTGCTTTATCTTTTCTTCAAGTGAACGGGCCACCTTTTCACGAGCTTGGTGCAATTTATCAGCTCTTTCGGTCAATTTTTGCTCTATTGCAGTAACACTTTTTTGCAGCTTTTCTTCGTCTAAACCGCCCGTTTGATATTGACCTAATTCTTTTTTGACTTTTTCATAAAAAGCAAAAACATCTTGTAAACTCGGTCCGTATTTTTTCTTCAATGAATTAAGCAAGTCCAACCGATTGGTTACGTACTGGAATCTTTCTTCATCAAAGTCCATTTCATCCAAGACATTTGAAAGCTCACTGCGGGCATCACTCAATGCATAAACACCATCGTCAATCGTCTTAGCAATGTCTTTAAATTTACTGCCATACGTAGTCAAATCATTAGCTGCTTGCTGTGCGTTGCCAACTAAGGTTTCAATCCCATGTTCTTCATCATCATAAAGCTGCATCAAATAATTAGCAGTATCGACAATTTTTTGATAATTGTTAAGCTCGTTATATTCTTCTTCCAGCTGTTCGTCTTCGTTAGGATCAGTCAAATTTGCTGAAGATAACTCCTCATTTTGAAAGGTTAAGATATCCTGCTTTTGGGCTAGTTCTTGTGCATCACTTTTTAAGTGGTTTAACCGGTCCGTTAATTTTTGCCAAGTTACAAACTCATCTTGATACTGCTTTAGCTGGTCTTTAAATTCATCCGAAGCATAATTATCGACTAAATCAATTTGACGATCCTGGTCCATTAGAATTTGTTGATCATTTTGACCATGAATATCAACAAGGTAGTTACCAAGCTCACGTAACACGTTAATGGTCGTCAACTGTCCGTTAATTCGAACAACATTTCTGCCCTTAACTGCTAACTCACGACTAATAACCAGTTGACCATCTGAATCAGGTAAACCGTATTTTTCACATAAATTGGTTATTTTTTGAGAGTCTTCCCCAATTTCAAAAAGACCGGTTACTACAGCCTTTTTTTCACCGCTTCGAACCATTTCTTTTTGCCCACGGCCACCCATTAGCAATGAAACAGCATCAATAATAATTGATTTACCTGCACCAGTTTCACCAATTAAAACCGTCATGTGTTCTTGAAAACGAACTTTTAACGCTTTAATAATAGCAAAATTCTTAATATCCAGCTCAACTAACATTGTCTTCTCCTACAATTCAGAAATTGCCCGTCTAACAACGTCTTCAGGTGTTTGCGTCCACAAGCACTTGCCACCATTTGCCTCGTTTTTTTGCAAATGAATCAGAAATTCGATATTTCCCTTACCACCTTTGATGGGGGAATAATCAACATCTAAAACATTAAAACCAATCTCACGTGCTTTTGCCACTGTGTGTTCAATAACAGCGCAGTGCACAGCATGATCATGGACAATGCCATGCTTACCAACGTTTTCGGGACCCGCTTCAAATTGCGGCTTAATCAAGCAAACAGCATCACAGCCATTTTGTAGAATCTGATACATTGGGGGCATGATTAAATCCAGCGAGATAAAGGATACATCAGTCATCGCAAAGTCAGGCAACCCAAGAGTAAAATCTTCTGGTTTACTATAACGGAAATTTTGCTTTTCCATTACAACCACACGTTGATCATCCCGTAATTGCCAGGCAAGCTGATTATAACCAACATCAAGTGCATACACTAGTTTGGCATGATTCTTTAACGCCACATCGGTAAAGCCACCAGTTGAAGCGCCAATATCCAAACATATTTTATCAGTTAGATCAATCTTGAAAGATTTTAGTGCTTTTTCGAGCTTAAAACCACCACGGGATACGTATTTTTTACCAGAATCTTTAAGGTAAAATTTTTCATCGATAGGAAAACTAGTCCCACTCTTATCAATTCGTTGGTGATTATGATCTGAAACTAGGCCAGCCATGATTGCACGCTGTGCCTGATTTCGTGAATGAAAAAGTCCCTGCTTGGTCAGTAAAATATCTGCTCTCTCTTTTGTCATTTAAAGCACCTTTTGGTATAAATCAAGAAAACCAGCTAAAATTAGGCCATTTAATCCAACCAATGTTGACTTGGCATGAATGGTTAAACGTAATAATTCTTGGCGACTTTTTTCAACTCCTAAAACTGTCAAAGTGTTATTTTTGCCACTTTCTTGATCTTTATGAGTCTTTTTACCTGCTTCTTGACTTGTTTCAGTAATATCTACCAGGTCATCATAAATTTGATATGAGCGACCAAAATCTTTTGCAAAGGCCAGTAATTTGGCTTTGCTTTGCTCATCAGCTTCAGCGTAGACAGCGCCCATTTCAACACAAGCTTCGATTAAGCATCCGGTCTTAAGCCATTCCATCCGATCAATCAGTTTTTCATTATCAGCAACAGCTTGGTTATTAGTTGAGTCAATATCCAAATATTGACCACCAACCATGCCATTAGCGCCAATTGCAGCGGTAATAATTTTAACTAATGCAATTGAATTACTTCCTTCAGCAATCCACTGAATGCCCAAAGGTAGCAGTGCATCCCCAGCTAAGATAGCTTCAGCTTCACCCCATTTGCGGTGACTAGTAAGCATGCCACGACGATAATCGTCATTATCCATGGCTGGAAGATCGTCATGAATTAATGAGTATGTATGAATTAATTCAATTCCACAACTGATCTGTATCTCCTTTGGTCCGATTTCTTTACCTAAGGAATTAATTGTTGCCAGAAAAAGCAGTGGCCGTAATCTCTTTCCACCAGCCATTACCGAATAAGACATAATTTGACTAATTTGCTTGTCATCAATATCTTCTTTTAAATGGGTAGCTAAATACTCATCGATGACACTTGTCCATTTGTTCTTAAATTCTGTAAAGTTCATTTTTATTATTCTTCCGGTGCTGCAGCATTATTAGGGTCAAGTTTATGCTCTGTGCCATCACTATCAATTAACTTAGCGACAGTTTCTTCCGCCTCAGTCAAGCGCTTATTTAAATCACGACTTAACTTAACGCCAGCTTGAAATTCATCAAGAGCGTCTTCCAAAGGAACATTACCATTTTCAAGGTTATTGACAATTTTTTGTAATTGCGTCAGTTCTTCTTCAAAATTATTTTTCTTGGTTGTCATTGTCATTTCTCCTAGTTGTTTTTACAATTGCTTTTGCTTGGCCATCTTTAAAATGAAGATTCACTTCATCTTTTACATTGACTTGTTCAATTGAACCCACAGTTTTGGCTGCAGTGTCAGTTACATACACATAACCACGCTCAAGTGTTTTAAGTGGGCTGTAATCATCAAGTTGTTGCCCGAGTTGAGCAAGCTGATGCCGTTTTTCGCGTAACAAGTTGCGCATATTAGCATTTAATTTTTGATAGTAAAAATTCTCTTGCTGTAATATCTGCTCAATTCTTTTAGCCGGATTCTGCGCAAATAATTTTTGGGTACTTAATTGATAGCTTTGCCTATTTCTCTCAAGCAGATGTGTCATATTACGTTGAAGTCGATCACGTAAAAGATCCAAAGTTTGTGCTTGTTCATCGTACAATCTAGCCGGTTCGCGCATAATAACAGAATGATTGATCCGATTCAAAGCATCGCGCCGAACACGAATAACATTTTGCATACTAGAAAGCATACTACTTTGCAACTGATGAATATTGGCTAATTCATCGGTTAAATTAGGTGTTGCATATTCTGCAGCTGCAGTTGGAGTGGCAGCACGTGCATCAGCTACAAGATCACAGAGAGTTGTATCAGTTTCGTGACCAACTGAAGAAATAACTGGCATTTTCATGTCGTAAACTTGCCTAACGACGGCTTCTTCGTTAAAAGGCCAGAGATCCTCTAAGGAACCACCACCCCGACCAATTATCATGACATCATATTTATCACCATAATTAGCGATTTGCTTCATTGCGCTTACTAAGGAATCTGCTGCTCGGTCACCCTGTACCTGTGCAGGAAACAGATCCACTTGTGCATGAGGAAAGCGGCGATTAGCAGTTACTAAGATATCATGAATAACTGCACCAGAGGCACTAGTAACAACAGCAATATGATCAGGAAACCGTGGGAGCGGTCGCTTATGCTCTTGAGCAAATAAACCTTCCTGGGCTAATTTCTTTTGCAATTGCTGCAACTGCTCATACAAAGCCCCTAGTCCAGCTGGTTCCATTGCTTCAGCATAGAACTGATATGTCCCTTGAGGGCCATAAACATTGACATACCCAGTGATATAAACTTTCATTCCCTCTTCAGGCTTAAACTTCACCTTATCAAAATAAGAACGAAACATAACAACATTGATTTTTGATTTTTCATCTTTTAAAGAAAAATATTGGTGTGAATTCCGTCTGTAACGAAAGTTAGAAAGTTCACCTTGAAGAAAAACCTTATGCAAATACGGATCATTTTTAAACTTTTGCGTAATGTAATAATTTAAATCCGTAACGGTAAGATATTTGCTATCTTCCATTTTTCCTCCTTGTCAATGCGACTACCTGTTCCATTAATGATTCAACGGTCAATGGTCCGATTCCACCTGGGACCGGTGTAATGTATTTTGCTTTTGGCAAAACCCCTGCAAAATCAACATCACCAATTGTTTTTCCATTTTGCCGGTTGATGCCAACATCGATTACGACGGCATCATCTTTTACCATATCTGCTGTAATCAGACCTGCTTGACCAGCGGCAGAAACTAAAATATCAGCTTTTCTGGTGTATTCATCAAGATGTTTCGTTTTCGTATGTAAAATTGATACTGTGGCATCACGCTCAAGCATTAATGCAGCAAGTGGCTTACCAACAATACTACTACGGCCAATAATTACAACATTTTGTCCACGCAGATCAATCTGATAGTAATCAAGTAAAGCCAAAATTCCGTGAGCAGTTGCCGGTTCAACAAAATGATCTCCCCGCCATAGACGGCCGACATTACTTGGTGTGAGACAATCAACATCTTTACTTGGACTGATGTGCTCTAATGCTTCATTAAGATTAATTTGATCTGGAACAGGTAACTGAATCATGATTCCGCAAACTTTTTCATCTTGATTTAAGCGATCAATTAAAGTTAATAAGTTATTCTGGGTTTCATTTTGTGCAAGTTGATACACTTGTTGCTCAATTCCAACTTCCGCAGCCCTTTTTTTCTTGGTTTTCAAGTAAAGCTGACTACTGGGATCATCACCAATATTAATTACACAAAAAAGAGGATTTAGCCCGCGTTTTTTTAAATCCTTTACTTTTTCTTTAAGTTTACCAGCACGTTTTTGCGCCAGCAACTTTCCATCCAGCAATTGTCCCACTACAAATTCCTTTTCTAAAAAAATAGCCGGCCTCTAGCCGACTATTAGTTATTTTTTGATAAAGTTTGCCAAAATACCGTTAATAAATGGCTTTGTTTTAGGATCGGCAAATTCATCACATAAGTTTAAAGCTTCATTTACTGCCGCTTTAGGCTCTATTTCATCACTGTACTTAATCTCGTATAAACTAACTTCCAAAATTGCAAGTGAAATTTGGTTAATTCGGTCAATTCGCCAATTTTTCTTTAAGTAAGCAGCAAGTTGGCCTTTTAATTCATCCCGCTTTTCAATTACGCCTTCAATAATAGTTTTTGAATAAGCAGAAAGTTCTTTCAGATCAAGCATCGCAACAGTTTTAGCTTCAACTTCGGCAGGAGTATATTTAGGCTCTTGATTAGCTAAATATACTGCTTGCATTGCAACTCTACGACTCTTGTGTTGATTCATTTTTACCCTTTTCATCAATGTCAGAGAACAGTTGAGAAGTTCCACTATCATCCTGTTCTTCTTCTGGAAATACCAAGCCGATAACATGAACGTTAATTTCTTTAAGGGTTAAATCAGTCATTTGAAGAACCTGACTCTTTAACGACTTTTGAAGCTCCTTGGCAATTTTAGGTACGTTACAACCAGCTTCAAAGCTAACATAAACATCAGCAATCAAATCGCCCTCATCATTGACTCTGATTTCGATCCCACGGCGACGATCTTCACGACCTAAAACCCAGTTAATCCCAGATCTAACGTTACCATGCATTTCGGCAACACCGTCAACTTTTTCGGCAGCAATGCCCATGATAACTTCGAGAACACTAGGATCAATTTCGATTTCTTCACCGTTATTTTTATCATTTAAGACAATTTTTGAACTATCTGCCATTTTGTTTTACCTCAAAAAAACTACTTATTTGTTTGCACGAGATACGTAACTACCATCGACTGTATTGATAACTAAAACGTCACCTTCATTAATAAAGAATGGGACATTTACAACAAGGCCAGTTTCCATTGTAGCAGGCTTACCACCACCAGAAGAGGTGTCGCCTTTAATGTTCGGCTCAGTCTTTGCAACCGTCAATTCAACGGTGTTTGGCAATTGGATTCCTAAAGTTTTGCCTTCATGCATAATGACACTGACATCCATATTTTCTTTTAAATATTTTGCTTCGTCAGTAATTTGATCATTCGGAATAGCCAACTGATCATAAGTTGTCGTATCCATGAAAACATAGCTTGAACCATCATTGTACAGGTATTGCATTCCCTTAGTTTCAATTTCTGCAGTTTCAACTTTTGCAGTTGACCGGAATGTATATTCCTGAACAGCACCGGTATTCAAACTCTTAAGCTTTGAACGAACGAAAGCACTACCCTTACCAGGTTTAACATGTTGAAATTCAACAATCCGCCATAAGTCGTTATTATACTTAATGGTTAGGCCATTCTTAAATTCGTTAACTGAAATCATTGTCATATTAAGTACCTCATCTCCATAATAATATCTTACCAATTCATGAATGATTTTACTATCAATAATATTTAACTTTATAAAGAAATTAATTCATCTTTGGGCAAAGTTGATAATGTTTCTGGTGTTTGGTCATGAACAAGGATGTCATCCTCAATGCGAACGCCACCTTTATTAGGCAAATAAATTCCTGGTTCTACGGTGTGAACCATATTATTAACTAATTTTTGCTTTCCAAATGGTAGCGCAGGCTGACACAGTTCGTGTATTTCTAAGCCAATGCCATGACCGATTCCGTGACCAAAATATTGGCCATATCCTTGCTCATTAATATAATCTCTTGCAGCTTGATCAACATCTTTGCCGTAATTACCAGCTACCGCAGCTGCTATACCACGTCGTTGAGCTTCATGAACAATTTCATAAATTCGATACATTTCATGGTCAACCTTACCCACTGCAACTGTTCTAGTGATGTCAGCCGCATAGCCATGGTAAAACGCACCAAAATCAATTACGACCATGTCACCATCTTCGATCATTTTATCACTGGCAACACCATGGGCCCAAGCAGAGCGGACACCAGACGCAATAATCGTATCAAAGCTGGGACCATCGCCACCATTGATTTTAAACAGATAATCGAGCTTAGCTCCAATATTGCGTTCAACTGCACCAGGTTTGATTAAAGGCAGAATACCGTTAAAACTGTCCATCGATACGTCAATTGCATGACGTAAAGCGTCAAGTTCAAGGTCATCTTTAACATTGCGAACTCGTTCTACCAGTTCTTCGCAAGTCGCAAACTCAATTTGCGGATTCAATTCTTGAAGATGCGCAAATTCAATTGCTGAAACAAATTCGCCTTCAATTAAGACCTTATTTAAATTTAGAGCTTTTAGCTGGTTGCTAATTTCTTCATCCTGATTAGCTTTTTTCATAATGACTTTTAATTCGCCAGGAGCTTCGAACTTAATCTGATCAGCAAAGCGGGAATCAGATAATAAGATTCGGTCGCCTTGGGCGGTTAAAATCAATTGTGCTTCTTCACCAGTAAAATTCGTCAAATAACGGTAATTAGCCTGATTGAAAATCAAGATTGCATCAGCATTTTGCTCTTTTACTAATTTTGTTACTTCATCAATACGTCTATTTAACAGAGTTAATAATTCGTCTTGCTCAGTCATTGCTAGTACTCCTTACCTAAATACTTGAACTAATTTTACCGCGAAAGCCTGATAGATAACTAGCTAATTAAATTAAATATTATCAATTTAAAAACAGAAAAAAGACGAGAAGCACATGCTTTTCGTCTTCTTATTAAGAACTAAATTACTTAGCTTCTTCTTCAACTGGGATAACAGAAACTTGCTTTCTGTATTTATCCTTACGTTCAAATTTAACTACACCATTTACTAATGCAAATAATGTATCGTCTCCACCTTGACCAACGTTCTTGCCTGGGTGAATCTTAGTACCACGTTGACGATAAATAATCGTTCCAGCATGGATAGTTTGACCATCAGCAGCTTTAGCGCCTAAACGACGACCAGCTGAGTCACGACCGTTAGCAGTAGAACCTCCACCCTTGTGGTGGGCAAATAATTTAAGATTTAAAATATTCATTATCTCTTTCACCTCTAGCTTAATTCAATCTTTTCAACTGTAACCTTAGTATAAGGTTGACGGTGACCATATTTTGAATGTGAGTGCTTCTTAGGCTTGTACTTGAAAGTTACAACTTTCTTTTCCTTACCTTGTTTCTCAACTTTAGCAACTACTTTGGCACCCTTAACAAGTGGAGCACCAACTTTAACGTCGCTACCATCAGAAGTTAAAATTACTTGATCAAAAGTAACTTCCTTACCTTCTTCAACGTCAAGCTTTTCTACAAAAACACTATCGCCTTCAGCAACTTTATATTGCTTACCACCGGTTTTAATAATTGCGTACATTTACTGCCCTCCAAAAAAAATACTTAGACTCGCCAATTGAGGTGCTTTCTTTTAGTAAAAGACTTCTTACCTCAAAATGTGCGGTTGCAGATGTGAAGGTCTCCACACATACAACTATTTCATATTACTACTCTAAGAGCAATTTAGCAATATAAATCAATCTTATTTCGCTAATTTAGATTAGATTTGCCACTTACCACCATGAACTTTAGCAATATTTTCAGTGACGATAAATGCTTCATTGTCGATTTCGCGTGCTTTAGCTACTAATTGCCCATATTCATTAGTATCAACGACTATTACTAATTGCTGTTTATCCTTGTCAGTATAACCTCCGACAACATTAAAAACCGTTAAGCCATCATAATCTTCCTGCAACATGTCACGAATTTCATCTAATTTACTATTACTCATAATGCGAACCTGATATTTTTTATCAAAACCGGTTTCAGTATAGCGCATTGTAATCGTAGTAATAACTTGTGAAAAAGCTGCCAGCAAGAATGCTTCTGTACCATCAACAAAAAGATTCAAAACAATAATGGTCATATCAATTGCCATCAATGACATGGCCGGATCAATATAGAAATATTTCTTAATAATCAATGGTGGAATTGTCGTTCCTCCTGAAGAGGCATTAATGCGGTATAACATTGAAACGCCAATTCCCATTAAAACACCACCGTATATAACAGCTAGCATATTATTCGAAGTCAACTTAAAACTTGGAGTAATTGCCATTAGTATTGGCAAAAGCATGCTACCCAGAGCTACTTTTTTTAAAGTTTCTTTACCAAGGAAAATGACTGCTAGAACCAGCATAAGCAAGTTTACAATAAAGACGGTTAAAGAGCGGTTAATTCCCCACACTGCATCTACTAAAATTGAAATACCGGTAGAACCTCCAGCCGCAACATTAATTGGCGCATAAAAGAAGTTGATTGCAATCGTAATTATTTCTAACCCAGCTAAAAAGAACAGCCAGTATTGCCACGTATGTTTATGTTTTATGTTTCCCATCTCATCTTCCTTTCATAAAATATAGTATTTAATTATACAAAAAAAGATCTATTTAGCCAAGAAATATGCTAAAAACGACGTTTTTTGGCACTTGATTTAAACAGATCTTTATTATTATAATTTTTAATTAAGTTTCCATAAAGTTTGCTAAATATGCTTTACTGTTCAAGCTTTTGGTATTCAATCGTTTGATTACCTTCGTAAGCAGGTAAGCCCTTTTCCGCACGGTATAGTGCTCGTTCAAAGGACTGGAATCCTTTGCTCGAACTAACAGCAAATTTAACATGATATTTACTGGCAAATTCCCTAATGTTCCAAGTACTATCATGGGCTGCAAATGCCGTTACTAGGATAACAATATCTAAATCTTTAATTTGATTTTCAATGACCTTCTTTTTTCCCTGAAAGGCATCAATTGCAAATGGAATTCCATGGTAACTTTTGACAATTCCTTCAAGAATAGCTTCATTCTGATTGTCTCCAATTGCTATTCCTACGCGTTCATAGTGTAAATCTAGGTCTAGTCGAGCTAATTCTTCCTCTGTCTTATCGGACTTAACCTTTCTCTTTTTGATCTTGCTGGTAGTTTGCGGTGGATCAACCTCATATATCCACCTAATTTTAATTGCCTCCGATGGATCTTTTTTAATCCGAACATCCCCATCATACCAAGCCAAATCGACTATTGAACCATCAAGCAATGGGACATTACCTTCAGAAAACTTGCTGGCGTCAACCGGCAAAAGAATACTTTTACCGCGAATGCGCAATTTTTGTCCTTTAATATTGCGACTAACTGAATAGTGCCCCGGTCTTCCTTGAACAACCCCATATTTAAAAGTTGATATCTGATCAACTTCCATACTGGGGAGTTGGTGGTAACCGACCACCCGCAAGATTTCTGCTTCATAATTCGAATTATTTTGCTCAGGTAATGCCTCAACAATATCCCCACTCTTTAAATTCAAAGCATGTATTTGGGACTCTTTGAGTGTAAATACCCGCCGATTGCTGTCATTAATCAGATCACAACCTGACAAAAGCCGAATCACGGTATAACGCTTGCCTTTACGATAATCACGTTTAGGTGCTGGCTTTTTCTCCAAGGCTTTTTCAAATACCTTTTTATTAATCGTCTCTTTAGTCGTTTTAGACGAACGTACTGCCTGTTCAAGCTTGTTAACGCTCTGACGAAACGATGGCGTATTTCCTTGAATAAACATCAGATGGTGAATTGCTGCTAGTGCCGTCTTTTTTGCTTTTGAATTGCCTGGAGAAAGTAATAATTCTGCAAGACTCGAAAATAGACTTTCTAGTTGCTGCTTCTCAGAATCGGCATTCTTTGCCTCACTTGGAGCAGCGTCTTTTTCATTTTCAGTCATCCCGATAATCAGCTTAATTGCCGCCAGACTATTTCGCAAACTCTGGTCATCACCACTTGTTTTAGCCAAGATTTGCTTTAAATTATTTCGATAGTCAAACATTTTTCTCAACTTCTTTGTTTCTTTTAAGTATGGTTAAGTATAACAATTAAAAAAGGCCAGCACAAAGCTGGGCCTTTCGTATCCACGTTCTGATTATCTTTTACACTAAAATGCTCCACCACCGGAACCTCCGCCAAAGCCTCCGGATGAATTAGAACCAAAACCACCATTTCTTACACTAGTTGAACCAGCAGCAATTCCTTTAATAAAGCAAGAATTAAAGTTCGTAATAAAACTATAGTCATAGAAATTATTCTTAGCTAAGTCTTCTTGCCCAAATTCAAGTTTGAGCTTTTGCAAAACCTTCTTAGCTAAACCAAACGAAACTGCGTAAGGCAAAATATCTTCCCAAATCGTCAGATCGCCGATATCTTTCACGTCAAAGCGACCGATATCTTTCAACATTTTCTTGAAACTGCGTACCTTTTCGGCCTCAACAACGCCTTCTTCCGAATAGAGATTAGTTTGCCGTTTGTTTTTGAACATACTAAACCAACTAATTATGAAAATTAATGCTTCACCAATAAGTACCATCCAGAAGAATCTCCGCACAAAGAATACTGAGATAGCAGCAGCTATTAAACTAACTAATCTAGCAGCAACAATGGTTCTATTACTTTTTTTATTTTGGTCAAGCAAATCATTTGGCATGTAGCGATTTTTTGCAGATGAACAAAATTGTCCTTCGGCCCAAGCATCAAATTGACGCCCTAGTTTTTTACCGCGGGCTTTCTTAATCTGCTTGGTCGTAAAACTCTCACCATCTCCCACATGGTAAAATAAAAACTTAAGTAAATCATTTTCATCGCAAACTTTTTGATCAATTGCAGAGATTCGATAATGCGCTTTAAGCCCTTTCTGGTCCTCTTCAATTTTAATCCTCTTCTGCTTTGCTAGCTCCAGCAAGTAAGCAGTAAAGGCTTTACTATTAGGACGTTTAGTTGTATCAATGATTTGAGCTATTACTGGATCAGCAGTAGGTATTTCATAACCATGAGCTAAGTTCCTGATTTTAGCAGGCTTAAAGCCCACCTTTTTAGCAGAAAAGCCCTTGATAATAGCAAAAATTCCCGTTACTAAACTGACTAAAATTAACCCAATACTAATAAACAGATTACGGTTTTCTTTTTGCTTGTTCTCATTGGCAAGCTTTTGTTCTTGCTTAATAATCGCTTGTCGGCGATTTACCTTTTCGACATTTTTATTTTTAGCAGTCACACTAGTTGGAAAAATCGTCCGGATCCTAATTCCTGTACTACCTGCGAGATCTTTAGCAGTGACAATTATGCGACCTTTTTCAGGATCGACTTTAGTAACGTTTTCCAGTGGTCCATGCGACCATGCTTGCAGATCTTTTACAGGGCCTGGAAAAATAATGCTAGCCTTAACATTTTCTAATTTAGTATTCCAGCCATTACCAATAATCATAAAATTAAGTTCAGCAACATCCCGATAATTAGTAATAGCATTGGTTATCCGGTAAAAGTAGGTTACTGTTAAGCGCTCATTTTTCTGGGAGACGGATTGCCTAACAGTGAACAAATACCCTTTGTCTGTCTTACTTACTTCAGTTTGCGGGTACTTATTGACCGGTCCATCATTTGTTTGCGTGGTTACCTTTAGATGTTTAATTTTCTGATTTTGATTAAGATTTTGCCTATAAAAGACCCCATTAGCATTCGAATGAAATTCATAAACGATTTTGCGTTTCAATGATATCGATCCATCGGAGTTTACCTTTGAAGTGACCTCATTGTCTTTAATGTTGTAACTAACCTCAGCTTTTACTTTTTGCGCCGAAGCTAAGCAAAAGATAAGCACGCCAATAAGTGATATTAGCCTATAAAGCTTGTGTTTCATCTTTTTTTCTACCTTTATTTAAATTGATTAACATTTTGACTTGGGATTTTGAGTAAAATGCCCATTTTGCTCGATTTTGGATAATCGAATGATAAAGCTATCGTACAAATTCTGCTTGTTAATACTGGTTTTAGGTTAAGTGTTTTTAATGGCGGCTAAAAACACTTACCAGTTTTAGTCATGCTAAATTTGACCATGAAAAGTGCGGTACTCAGGCCGGACTCCTTATTTTAATCGATCCCAATGCTGATCTAAAAGGTAGTGCCAGCAATTTAGCTATCACAGGTTCTGAAAAATCCGCCAAAAGCAGCCTGCAGAATGCAAAATAAACTAAAGTTTTCCTTCAGCTGTTCGGAATAAAAAGGTGCTCTTTTTCTCAAAAAAGTAAAACACAAATTATGGCGATCTTGCTTCTGATAATTGTTTAATTTGCTCACTGTACGAGCTTGTCTCTTAGCCGCCTTATTCCATCTTGCGGTAATTGATAATGTTTTTCGACCAGTATTCAGGCTTTGGCGGTCGGAAACTCTGGCGCAATTACCAGCGCAATTATAGCTAGCTATCTTTTTGATTAAACAAAATAAGCCGTAATTGTTAGTCAGCGTACTGGATAATGATAATCGCTTTAAGATTAGGTGCTTCATAATTTATCTCACTAATTAAATTTTAATCAAGCACAATTATACAGATAATATAATTAAATTGATATAGTAATTAAAGTAAATTTGTCATCTTATTTTCGTGCTAATTAAATTAAATAACTTGTGATGAAAAAATGAAGAAAGTCTTTAAGTCAAGATAAAGTGAAATTTCTTGTTGCAATTAGCAAAACTTTTCTCTATAATAACTTATGTTCTTTGCGAGAAACAAAGAGATGGTCTGGTAGCTCAGCTGGATAGAGCAACGGTCTTCTAAACCGTGGGTCGTGAGTTCGAATCTCACCCGGATCATTATAAATGGTTTTTACCGATTTTTATTAATTGTAAATACCGTTATATCAACAATTTAATTTTTATTGATATTTATCAGTTTTAAAGTTGGCTAACATTTTGGCTAACATAGAAATAGCCCTAGCAATTAAGCTAGAGCTATTTTTTATATTGTTTCATTTTCAGCCTTAAAGATTTCTAATAAATCCTTGGCTTTAATTTTCTTTCTCAAGAAATTTGGGTAAGTTTCAAATACTTTTTTGTCAAAATCAGAAACAGATTTGTAATCTGGCTCGTTTTCAAGCTCTGGATCGTCGAGCGGATAATAATCGAAGTAAATCTCCTGGTTATTATCCATAACAATCCAGTAGCCCCAGACGTCAACATTGCCATCTTCGGCAATGTCAGCTGATAGTTCATCAATTAGCTTACTTGCATCAAACGAATAGTTCATTTACTAGCCACGATCTTTCTAGCAGTAGTAATTTCTGCTGAAGTTGCTCCTGCCTTATTCTTAGCAATACGGTAGGCTTTACTGTGGCAATTGCCAAACAGTAATTGACAAGCATCTAAAGCATCTGGTTTAGCACTTTCTTCCTTGATTGACTCATTTTTAGCTTCTGAGAAGGCATTGCCCTTAACGCCTAGTAATTGACCTTTACGGTTGTATCTTACTTGAAAATCAGCGTAATCTTCCATCTCCATATTGCTAGGTAAGATTAACATCTCACGTTCTTCATTGGTTAACTCATCGGCTGATTTGTAAATAATAGTAGCTTGTCCATTTTTTGCAATTTCTGTAACTCTCATTTTTAATAAGTCCTTTCTTTAACTCTTTTACTTTATACTTTTATAATACACCTACGTATGTGTATTGTCAACTATTTTTTAAATATTTTTTTCTCTGATTGACATATTCTAGGGTTTTTTCTAAATCTTCCTCAGTCGCAAACTTCAAAATAAAATTTTTAGAATCAGAACGACGTCTAATATATGTCATTCTTGCCCTATTTTTTTCATTCCACTTTTTATTAGCTCTCTTTTTGGCTTCACTTAATTTTGCCATTAAATTAATTCTCCTTTATAGACAGATTTTGGGCACCATGTAAATAGACAACCGTAATCAGTATCGAATTGGATTAATACAGCTTTTTCTGTTTCTTTTTTAACACGTGAATTAAAGCTATTGTTCCAAATTGCTGTCTTTTCCTGTTCGTCAAAGTGTTGATCAATGATCCAATCTGGGACTCCATCTTTGTATTTAGGGCCCGTGTATGGCTTGTGGGTTAGCTCATACGTCATATGTCTAATGTTACTGTCGGTTACCCTAACACGATAGTCCTTAGCCATCTTCCAAATTAACTTTAAAGCATAGCTCATTGCCATGCGGTAGTTCTCAGTTTTGTCAACAATGCTTTTAGCAAGTTTATGAGCTGCGCGGAACATCGTTGACTTCTTCATCTTCATGTCCTTAATTCTAAATTTGTAACCTTCTGTAATCATTTTAATAAGTCCTTTCTTAACTCTTTTACTTTATGTTTATATAATACACCTACGTATGTGTATTGTCAACTAAATTTGCTAAAAAAGTTAAAAAAAGTTATTATTGTTTAGAGTTCTTTCGCAACTCTTTTACTTTATACGCTCCCAAGTTGGGGCTTTTTTATTGCAAAAAATAAACCGCCTAGGATTTTCCAAAGGCGATTTTTATACCATATAAAAAGGAAGTTCGGAAAGAATCATCTTTCCAAAATCTATTCTATCATATCGACATTATTTATATTACTCAGATCCACCCAGTTGCCAGATATCATGATCTCATCGATGTGATATCCTTCAACGAAACCAACGATATCTGGCTGAATGTGACCTTCTACATCTAGTTCTTTCAACTGCACTGCCACTTGACGGTGGTTAGCGTAGGCTGTTATCAGTAGCTCACTAGCCTGCTCTTCTGTCATAGTAGGCTTCTTACAATAGACAACTGCTCTCTGTTGGTTATCTCGATTAATAGCAGCAGTGTGATCACTTAGCATTAAGCCTTGCCACTTTTTCATACCCCGGTCTTGATAAGTTTTAAAAAAATTGTCGAGAATCTGATCGAATTCCTTCTGATTATATTTTTTTCGCATTTTTATCCCTCTACAAACACTAGTTTGTATTTATTATAGCACAAAAAATAAGCCACCCCAGACTAATGTCCAGAGTGGCTTATTTATTTTAGAAAAAAGATAGTTAATAATATTGTTTTACAAAATAATTTTTACTTTTGCACCATTAATCCATTTATCAACGCCAGCGCCAATTAGTAAATAGCCTTTGCGCAATTTATAGGCTTTATAACGTGAACCCTTGGCAAATTTACGACCGGTAACCGGCCCATCTGCTTCAGCGTGGCCTTTAGCATTGCCGACCACTTCAATTACTGAATGAATATCAGGATTGTCTAATAGCGGATTGCGCTTAACTACCCCGGTTCGAGGGTCAATATAGCCTTTTTTAGTTTTATAAAAACCTTTTTCATAACCAGTAATCTCGATAGTCTTATTGTAATCTAGCATGCCTAATTTCTTATCGTTATTAGGTTCAGCCCATAGTGTGGCACCTTTCTTTTTGGTAACTAGAAACCCACCATACGCAGTAACGGGTACTTTAATTTTCCAATCCATTAAGTTATTGTCAACTCCTTTATCGTTGTTTTTGTGCTTATCCCAGTCATTTTTATTACCGTAATATACATCTAAATCAAGTGGTCCATTGTAACCATTTAGACGGCCATTTGCCGTGTATTGAAACATTGACATCTTATTCCAATGGCACACTTTACCGTATAAAGCACGTGGGCTAAAGCCATAATGCGGCGCCATGTCGTTATACTGAGCTATCCAAACACTGTATTTTTTAGCCACTGGTGACCAATTGTAATAATTTTCGTCAGCTAATCCCAAATAAATCATTGGTTTGATACTAGTTTTCTTGTAGACATAATCAAGCCAATTAAGTGCCCACTGCACGCCACCATAAGTTACCACAGTACTTTCATAATCAAGCACAATAATTGAATGTTTTAGATATGGCTTGGCAGTTCTTAAAAAATAATCTGCTTGTACCTGCCAGTTACCTGGCCGAGCAAAGTGGTAGAGCCCTGTCAGTTTTCCAGAGTTTTTTGCCTGACTCATGAATAGCGGCATTAGGCCATCAGTGAAATTATTGTTCTCTGTTGCTTTTGCTATAACGCCATCAGCTTTAACATTGGCCACATTAAGACCGCCGTTATTATTGGAGACATCAATCACATTAAGCATTGCTATCAGAGCCTTTAACGTTGTCGATCACTTTGTTTTCGTCAAAGTCATCAACGGATTGAGCCTCATCACTGTGGTCGATAGCCGGCTTAGTAGCATTAATTTTGGCCACTTCTTTCTCGGCAAAAGCCTTAATTGCAGACTCAATATCAGGTGTGATTTTTACGCCTGAATTTCGCAAAATATTGCATACGCTAGTTATTACAATATCCATCTTTGCGGTACCATTGCTACCAGTAGTTTCAGCTTCATGAACAAAACCGGCTGCTAAGTCTGGGATCTGTGCAATCCACTTATTTTTGATTTCATGTTTTAAACCATACAGCTTAACCACACTGTAAGCAATGATTGCAATAACAATTAGCAATGCATAGACCATATCAAAAATTTCTTTAACGCTCATTATATTTTCCTCCAAAAAAATAACGCCTATTGGCGCTTTCTCAATTCTTCTTCAAGTTTTTCAGTTTTTTCTTTTTGCTTGTAGTAATCCTTTTTAAACTCATCCCTCTCTGCTGTTAACTCTTTTATAATTGCTTCGTAATCTGCTTTATTGGATTTGTGGGTAACGGCAAGTGCTGTTGCAAATGCACCAACAAAGCCGCCGATCACTTGTAGCAAATTGATTAAATCATGCAAGTGACCACCCTCCTAACTCTTGTATGCTGCTCTCACAATTAAACAAAAAATAACAAAATCGCCAATAACGGTATGTGCCATCCGCATTTGTCCGCCTAAAAAGGCATGCCATAATTGCGTTAATGCTAGAGTAAAAATAACTGCACCACACAAAATTAATAATGCGTGCTGCCAAAATTTACTTTTATTGCCAGTCACGGCTGATACCAAAAGGCAAAAACCTAATAATAGAATTACAATATCAATCCTTTGATCATTCATGGTACTGGTTAGTTCAGGTGGCCAGAAGAAGTAATCGCGATCAATCCAGAGGGATAACCCAATTGCAATAACAGCAACGCTTGCTAACGCTTGCTCGAAGTTATTGCTAACATTATTAAGCATTTTGCGTAGCATATTTATCACCCGTAATCTCTTGAAAATCGTCAGCCGTTAAGGCTCCAACTTGAACAAATGATGCAATAATTGCTTTGTCATACCAACCTGTATTATAAAATTGCATTGCTAAATTTTTGAAAATATTAAGCATTAGTATTACCTCCATTTTTAGCAACAGCAGGCGCTAACAATTGCAACATCTGAGCCATCTGTTTAGATTGCTCAGTCTGATTTTTAGCAATATCATCTAAGCTATTTTTTAAATCCTTGTTTTCATTAGTTGCTGATGTAGCCTGCTCTTGAGCCGTTTGAATTGCTTTTTCAGCATTCGTTAAACGAACGCTGGTACTTGCTGCATCCTGGTCAACCCACACGTGTTTTGTCCAATCATATTTTGGATTGTTCATACCTTTAGGTTCCTCTGCAACAAAAGGAAATGCAAAATCAGCATTTAGTTTTGCTGGAATTGGAATAGGCAAACAATCAAATTGATCATTTGAAACGTAAACAATCTGTTTGAAGTAGCCTGTTTCATCTACTAATTTTTCTTGTTCTTTTAAATCATCTTGCCATTCTGCCATTGTTTAATTTCCTTTCTTTTCGATATTAATTAGTTTTTTAATGTGATTTTGGTCAGAGGTGTCCCACTTATAATAGATATTTCCTTGGTAATCAACAGTAAGAATAGGACTTGTCGCATCCTTAATAGGAATTTTATAAATCAATGTATTATCGGAGCTAATCTTTAACAAATTAGTAGTTTTACTGGGACTAATATATTCAATTACATATAGGTTCTGCTGATAATCAACACACATGGAGTTATTTTCATTGCTAATATATATCGGTAATTTAATTTTTGTTTTGTCCTTAGTAGAATATTTATATGTTCCATTATTACGAGTTTTATATATAATATTTCCCAATTCATCTGAAGTAATAGATGTTATATGATTATCTATATCTGCGTTATTTAAATCGTCAATAATGGATGAATTTGATATATCGTCTTTATCAAACCTTCTTAAAACACCAGTATTAAATGCCCTACTTTCTTCAGCATACAAATATTTATCAACGCTTATTAAGGTATTATTTGCAATGAACACAGTTGTTTTTTGCACAAGCTTTTTTGTAATTCTATCAATTTTCAGTAAATAATTATTATAAATTTCATAATTGCCATTAATTGTATATCCTGATACATATATATATTTGTCGTCAATTACAAAGCTACTTATTTTTGACCAAGAACAAGGGTATATATCATAAATACTATATTCATTTTTAATTAAACCATCTCTATCGAGTTCATAAATAAACCATTTAGAATTATCATTACCTTTTGCAAAAAAAAGATCATTGTTAAACTTCAAATAATAAAATGAACAATTATGTTCATCACTTTTTTTAAACTCTTCAAGTTTCTTTTGCCATAAAATTGAACCATTTGAGTCAAATTTATATAAGCTGTTAATGTTTAAGCCATAAAGATTGTTATCCAAATCACTAACTAATTCACCTAAACTAGATGATATATCATAGTCTTTTGTCCACACTTCTGTACACGTGCTAGGCAATGTCTCCCAGCCTTTAGACTGATAAATTAAAGCATTGTTAAGATACGCTTGCTGAACAACTTTCTTGCCAAAAAATATATTTGATAGCGTCATTTAACCACCACCTCATAGTCTGAAACAATAAAGTAAATTGTCATTGGGTCGTAACTAGTTAATGCCTGATATTGCGTTAATGTACCTGTCCACGACCTCATCATTGACTGTTTAATTTCAGTCATCTGATTTTGCACGTTACTTAAATCTTGCGTATTAATAACGCGATTAAATTTAGGGTAGTCATTATAAGTCTTATTAATATATCTATAATCTAAAATGAAGTCATGCATCTGCCGGCAGATGATTACCTGGAATGTGTTATCAAGTGCGGCGTTGTTAACAACCAGAATGTAACCGTATGTTGCGTTTGTCTGTGTAAATCCTGGTAAGCTGTCTAAGCTAATTTGCAAATCAGAGTTTTTCAGCTCGTAGATACCTGTAGTGGTTAGTGTGTTCGGATCAACTTTAGAATCTTTAAAAATTTTTGTTGGATGATTAAAATCAGGCAATACCACCTTGCCATCTTTATCAGCTGTAACATCGTTAACAGACAAAATCCGTTTAGCAATATCTGCTGTTAAAGTGTCATGTGCAGTTTTAGCATCTGCTTTAGTCTCTAACCCTGATAAATCAGGTTGTGGTATGTTCAGTTTAGCCAATCCATTATCGTCTGGGTTAATTGGGTCGCCACCGTTAATGCTAATCTGCTTTAGTTTGCCGTAAACGTCTTTTAGATTCTGAAATTCAAACGTGTAGTAAGAATCGCTATAGTACTGGTATCCCCCACGGCACCAGATGTTGTATGTATCTTTAGTGCTTTGGAATAAAAATTGCTGAAAATAATTGTACGACCTATCAGGTCTATCTCCATGGAATACTATTAGATAACTTTTTCCCTGCCAATATTCAGCCGGAGCCTTACTACCAAAATTAAACCCGTTTTCGCTGTAATAAATTCCAGGATCGCATAGCGTATCAGGATTGGTATCCGAACTAACTGGTATTGGATTTTCCAATGTATGAATTTTTTCTAAATCTTCTTTTTTTGCGTACTTAGTAAAATCAACATTGTTAATATTGGCAATGGCTTTATTAGCTGCATCAATTGCCTGTTGCAGCTTAGCCTGAGCATCTTCATCATTTTTCAATTCGGCCGCAAGTTTATCCAACTGTTTTTGAAAATCAGTAGTAGCGTTAGCTTTCCATGCATTGTAATCAGACTGAATGCTTGCCAACTTCGCTTGAAAATCAGTATTAGCCTGCTTAATTGCTGCCTGTTTGTCAGCATTAATTTGAGCAATAGCTTTGTCACTGGCTGTCTTATTGGCAGACAGTTGATTATCTGCGGCTGATTGTATGGCTTTCTTTTGTGCATCATAATCAGCATTAATATGTGCAGTCTGATTTTTCCAATCATTCTGTAACTTTTCCAACGCCTGTTGAGTATTAGATAGTTCGCTCTTCCAACTATTAATTAATTGATTAGCATTGTCAATTACAGTCTGAATGTTTGTATTGCCATTTTTAATCAGTTGGTCTATGTCAGCTTGCCATTTCTTAAAAAGTGCATCCCTATCATCTTCGGTTTTCTGAATAACGGCTTTGTAGTGCGTTTCTAAAGCCGTCAGCGAAGATACATAGTTATCGTTGTTGACGTGGATAGTTTCGTCCTGGATAACATCGATATTAAAACTCTTGGTTGTGTCAATCACATCGCCATCTTTTGAACTAATATCAAACCAGGCAATACCACTAGCGGCATAGACTGCATCAGCCAAAGTGTATGTAAATCTGCCGGCTTTTTGATCTGTTACATTAAAATGAGCGGCTTCGTTATCACTAACGATCTTACCGCTCTCTTTATTTTCCGAAAATGTAATTATTCTATCAGTTAAATCGTAACCACTGCCATTAGCATCGGTTACGATTACATCTAATTTTTGCCCTTTTTCACCCTGACCAATTTTCCGGACATGGTCGCTAACCGTGCTGATTGACTTATTAGTTGGCAGTGTGATCAGCGCTAGACTCATGTTTTGCCTCCTTTCTTAATGTGTTAATTGTTTCTTGCAACTGAGCATTACGCTCTTGCAATTGCGCATTTTCCGCTTGTACTTTTGACAATTCTAAATTTAAATTGCCAATCTGTACGGCCATATTACTGGCCAACTTACTTAATTGATCCATTTTTTCACCTACATAAAATCCCATTGACTTGACTTACCGCTCCAATGGCGACGAATCCATTCCTGAATCGATGCAATACCGTCTGCATTTTTCAGAAACATGCCATTATCGTCATAAATATGGCCATTATAAAACGACAGTCCACTAATCATGCTTACGCCATCGCTTGAAACTCTGCCGTTAACACCACCACCACGAGCTAGCCAGATGCCTTTACTATTGGTAATAACTGCATCATCGCCATTTGTAACTACAAATCCATAATTGCCAGTAATTGCACCACTCACACTAGGTGGTAAGGTGTCATTAATTGCGCCTACCGTTAACGTTGTCCCACCTACACGTGTTACGACTGAACTATTAACAACTAGACTCTGAACATTAAGTGCTTTAACAACGCCAGTATCTATTTCTTCAGCGTTAATTGTCCCGTCAGAACGAATGGCTGTTCTTATGTTTCCGCTAGGACTAAAAAATCCCAGTCCGTGATTGTTAAATCTCAAAAAGCCTTCAGAATTAACCGCTCGGATTTCAACCGGATTTTTATAAGTTTGATTCCCTGAAGAATCGACAAATTGTAAAATGGCCGAACCACCTGAGGCTATCCAGGCTTGTGCATCCTGCATCTGTTGGTTGTAATCTTGTAGTGCTTTATCAAATCGATCCTGTTGTACTTCAAGTTGACCAGTTTTATCACTTACGATACCAATTTCTTTACCAATTCGCATTTCGGCTTCTAGCCGTTGTTTGCCTTCTAATTTTAAAGCCTTAGCGACTGAATCGGTTAAACCATAGGCTTTTTTAATCGATTGATTGGTCTTTTTAAAACGCTCATTCGATTTACTATCGATTGCAGTTTCCATTAAATGCTGCCACGTTTCAGGTGGTTGTCCGAGCTGGATCTGTTGATAGTGGTGAGACAAGCAATCAAATACAGTACCAGTAATTTCAGCTATTTCCTGGATATCGTACTGTTTAAAACGAACATAGAGCTTATCGTATAGACTTAACTGCGTCATATCAGCGTTAATGCCAGACATCTCTTTATATGTTAATGTGGTTGATACGTTGATATGGCCGTATTTGTGTTCAATCAGATAGTTCTGCCCCAACTGAGTAAGCTGGTCAATGTCAGCTTGCGTTGCTACAAAAGTACCATCAGGTTGTTGACCAGATAAGTCTTGATCGTCATGCTGGAAATTCCCACTTAAATCAACTGTGTTAACTTTATCAACGTTGATATCAATGCCGAAACCATCTGCATACATTGGGCCAACTTTGACTGTGACCTCTTTTTGTGATTCATCAACATTAGCATCGTAATCATCACTGCCACTGTTTTCGTCATCATCTGGTGAATGTAGAGTGGAATTATCCAAATTGTCTTCTGGAATCCAACCTACATGCCCTTTATAGATAACTTCAATATATGTTTTGCCATCGCCACCTTTTGCTTCATGACCACCAATAGTAAAGTCGCCATTTTCTGAACTAGCTCCCGTTGGAATTGACCAGTTAGATGCATTTCGGCTGTCGGGCGTATCATAGATTTCAACCTTCGAGTGATCTTTCAGTTTCTGCTTTAATATTTCATCCCACGATTTCGGTTTAACCATCCCGTTCTTATGATAGTCAATCGAGCTTGAGCTCACCCAACCATACTTCGTATGGTGGTAGGTTTTACCATTTTGCACAATAGTTTTATCAATTGTAGCTTTGCCGGCATGGGCTTTTACCTTAGTTTTCTTCTCTTTTTCTTTCCAGTAAGATTTGTTGGGTATTTTCTTGCCTTTAACATACCGGTAGGGCTTTTTGCTTTTGCCATGAGTTACAACAGTAGTTTCAGTTGGAACCATTTCATGCTTTTTAGCATCCCAATGATACTTGACAGCACCATCCTTAATCGTACCGTAGCCAGAGTTGTTATATTCTTTATAGGCACCCTCCTGACTCAGTGACAAATGTGGACCATATAGCCATTCATGATCGCGAATTCTGTACCAAATATCACCGTTCTGGTTACGCTCGGCCATATCGTAGTGTACAACTGTACCATTTTTATAAGTTGTTCCTGTACGATAATGACTAGGTCCGATATCTGGTGCGTAGTAGCCGTGGATAATGCCACCTTCTTTGTAGGCAACGACCGCTGTCCCTGACATGCTAATTCTAGTGCCTGCACCAGATTCATCGTTAATATCGTCACCCTTAATAACGGCATCACCGGTTACATTGTTAACCAGGTAATCACCACTCTTATCAAAATTAAGCCAGTTGGCATCAATCCAGCCGCCACCTTTGATTGGGTACCAATCATCACCGTTTACAGTGTTAATTTGATATTTTCCATCTGGTGTAAAATCGCCATCGTGAACAACTGTACCTAGGTTAACCTTGTCATTATTGTTTAACGAGCCAATCAACCTTTGCCCTTCAACTGGTGAGTCATAAATGTTAACTGAACCACCTGCCATATAAACACTGGCCACGCTTGAATAATCAGATTCCCAATTGTTCCAATCAGTATTATCTTCGGTGGCAATCGCTTGACCTGGTGTATAGGTTACGACAAATACGGCACCAGTCCACATGTTTTCGATGTTTCTGTCCTGACTAATAGATTGAATGTTTTTACCATAGTCGACAATAATACCTGTATCGGTACCGGCTTGTTTTGAATGATGAATATCAAAATTGTCAAACTCTAATTCTCCGCCGAATAGCCCTAAAACAGATTGAACAGCTGTATCGCCTTCGGCATCGGGATCTATTAGGATTGAGCCTGCCTGCTGACCTTTCTCAACATTAATATTGCTAACAGTGTTTATATCACTGTCAAAGGTAAAGTCCTTAGCTGGCTGCATTGTGTTAAGTACCTGGTTCATCAAATCTTGCGCAGTTCCTGAAACAATCTGGATTCCATCCGGAACAGTTGCATCATTAAGTGTAGAAGAAATGTGGTTAGCAGTAACTATCATTTGTTTATCTTCAGGTTGTGTATGCACAATTTTAAATATCTGATGAACGAATTTGGCATTAATATCAGCCATAATATAGGTATTTTCTTTCAACTTTTTGGCGTGAATGCCATCACGTGGATAAGTAAGTTGCAGCGTTGGATATTGGTTATCATTCCATGTTGTCAAACAACTAACTGCATCACTTAGTGTTAAGCCGGGCGTAGAAAAATCACTATTAACGCTTTGATACCAGTGAGGATAATCTAAAAAATAATCATAAACACTGTAATCAGTTTCTGGAATCTTACCTACAGTTATTAATGCCATTAGATCAATCGCCTCCATCTTGGCATATATTCAGCTCTCGTAATTACGCCATCATCTGCCGTAATTGAAATTTTATTTTCGCCGCTTGGTAATTCTGGTGGTAATAAATTCGGAAAATGTGTCTGATTGTTGAATAAGTTATTGTCCTTGTCGTAAGTGTCCCCGGTGTCGCCGTTAAGCCAAAATTCACCGCTCATATTGTCAAACTGATAATTTAGGTCATTAACATTCAAAACAAATGAGCCCTTAGCAACAAAATGCCAGTTGGGTACAGCCACGCGTGATTCTGAATTATACACAATGCCATTATCTGGCAGATTAATGTAATTAATCCCGTCAACACGGTACTGAAATGGCTCGCAATAGAACGACAACTGACCAGTTCCATAATTTAATTGGTTAGGGTCCCAATTAATTGTTGGCGGTGTCTGCATGATCGCGTTATAGGCATATTCAGGGTCAATATCGAATTGCAAGAATTCATATTGTCTCCTGCCTTCAAGTACCGGACTAGCTAGCCAATCAATTAATTCTCTTTCCCAATCAAATTGAGAAATATCAATTGGCCGATTAATTATGCAATTAAAAACGCGTGTCACATTCTGATACGCGTCATTATCTTGTAAAAAGTCACCTGAACGTCCAGTAATATGCGTCACCTCTAAATCAGGCACGGGATAGACTGGATCTAACGGATATTGCACTTTAATACCTAAATCTAAAGAAGATTTATTTTGATAAATCAAACCGGAAAAATCACTAGAAGCCACCGCTTAATCCCCTCCTTTGCTTGATTTGATTTGCACGTTCATTCTCTTTATAAAACGGTTCAACAACAGACCACAACGTTCGGCCTTCTGGAGTTGTTAATGTGATATTTGCTGAATTATCTTTATTAACAAGTCTTTCTAATAGCAATAAAACTGCTTGTCTGAAATCTTTTTCCTCCTTCTTTTCTTTAGAATCAACTATTGGCTGATTACCAAAACCACTCTGGGCGGATAAGATGCCAATCGCTTTACCAATGAGCTCCCATGCGCGCGTAGCTTTTGTTGGAACCAATGGTACAGCCATTTCTGCACCCGCATCGCCAAAGATAGAAGGTCTATTAGCAATACCACCATTGCTAAACTTAGGTATCGAAGAAGCTATCTGCTGAGCACCAGCAACGTGCTGCGCTGTATATCCGCCACGTTCCCACATTTGTGAAAATTTGGCCGCTAATGAAGCAACACTACCATTGCCCTCTAAAACAGATTTGAAAATATTACTATCAGAGCCGTCATGCTTGAGTGCGAATAATAGCTGTGTAGCCGGGTCTTTCCATGATTTTCCATGCTTTTTAGCAAACGCCTTTAAGTTGGTTAGACGTCCGCCTAGCCATTGACCTAGACCACTAGCTCCACCACTAGAATTGACGGCACCAGGGTTAAGTGTTGACTCAAACATCCAGTTACCCAGAATAGCAGTAATACCATTTTTAGTTGCTTTTGGATCTAACTGTTTTAATGCTTTCGCTAAAACCCCAGCTCTGGTTCCAATGTCGCCCGAAATCTTAAATGAACTGATTGCTTCACTCAGATTTTTCTTGATCCATTTAATTGCACTAGCGCCCAACTCCTTTTTTGCCAAATTTAATAAACTTTTACTTGGACCATTGTCCTTTTTACTTTTGGCATCATGCAGACCTTTTACTCGATAGAAGCCATAGCCCATTGAAGCCCCATCTGAAATTCGTGAAACACGTGCACTAGGTGGCGTCTCATTAAACATTGTGCCTTTTTGCGGGTTTTTAATAATACCCACGTGACCTGCAGCTCCGGAACCATGACCAAATATTACTAAGTCGCCTGGCTCAGTCTTGGATAATGATTTTCCTAAATACTGAACGCCGCTTGATTCTTGCATTGCTACCGTGGTACGGCCAATATTAACGCCAAAGTGTTTTAATGCCTGTGATACCATCCCAGAACAGTCACTTGCAAGCTTAGATGCGGCGCCCATTACATATTTGACGCCAGTAAAGTTATCTTCAGCATATTTCAGAAATGCTTCACGAGTACCGCCGTGGCCAATACCATCACCGATTGCATTTTCAATAACTGTCCACATGGCCTGTGACCATTTATTACCATACTCCGTTGATGATCGATTGCCTAAATCTGTAAAGCCTTTTTCGACATTCGTACCTTTTGCATCAACATTTTTAGTAAACATTGATTTGAAACTGTTGGCGTAATTTTTCAAACTCCTTTCAGCTAATTTGCGCAAAGCACTGTGGCGCATACCAGAGCCTTTAGCAAAATGAGGTAAACCAAAACTATTCGCTAATTCTTGTGTCTGCAAACCGTTAAGGACTTGGTCACCCTTTTGTAAAGGTATAATTCTATCTTTACCATGTGGGATTAACAGATTATTTCCACGAACGATAGCTTCTTGTCTTGGGCCATACTGATCATCGTTAACCATTGCTAAAGTATCATGAGCTAATGCGCCATTAACTGTACCTTTTGCAAATTTAACTGGTTTAATTACTGAGCTATTTCCACCAAATTGTTCTAGAACTTTATCAATTCCTTTAATACCACGATTTAAAGCATTAATTGTGCCCTTCATGTCACTTTCAGCGTAGCCGATCATTTTATGAAGTGCGTTTTTAAAACCACTAGCAGTAGACTTAGCTAGCTTAGTGACACCAGAATTGATGTTCTTCATGCTGGATTCAATTTTCTTCTGCATAGTAGAAAACTTTTTATCAGTATCTTTTTGAATGCTGGTAGCTTCCTTGTCAATCGATTTACCCATCGACTTAAATTCTTTGACAGATTTATCAGACATGGAGCTAAAAGCTTTAGCAACATTGTTCTTTTTAGCAGTTTTAGTTAGCGTCTTTAATTCTTTATTAACAGTTTTAATTGCTTTAGATAAAGATTTAAGCGATTTTGCCCCACTAACCTTAACAGTTACCTTTTTCTTGGTATTTTTAATCTTTTTAATTGCTTTAGCTAGCGCATTAACAGATTTTGTACCACTGACTTTTGCTGAAATCTTAACCGATTTCGATTTAATACCAGCAGTTGAAATTGAAGAAGAACCACCTCTTAAGCTGGTAGCTGATGATTTTCTTGTACCCGTTCGTCTGGTGGTTACTGTTCGCCGAGTTGCTTTTTTAGTAGCTTTTGGTGCAGTAGTTAATTGCTTGAATAACTTATCGCTAATCCAAACGGAATGACTAATCCGCCTGTCAGCACCAGTTAATAGTCCCTGGTCAACTAATGTCTTTCCCTTATGTGGGTCGGTCTTTTTAGTCGATTTCTTAAGCGCTGAATATTTTTTACTGATTTTATTGAATTCAGCAGTTAGTTCTTTTGAACGTTGTAAATTGCCATCTTTAATTGTCTTAGAAATCTTATCGCCTAGACGATCTAATTCCTTTTTATAATTCTTTTCTTTTTGCTTGATGGTAACAGTTCCATTAGCGAAATGATTGGCTTTACCAAACATTTTCGCCATGTCACTAGCTTTGATAACATCTTGTCCCGGCAATAACCACCGCTTTACGAAACGGCCATTAACGATTTCCACTGAACCATCAGGATTTAAGATTCCTTCACGATTACCAGTTTGAGGACTGTCATTGCCATCATTAAGGACTGCTGGCACACCATAGCGCTTTTTCCAATCAGTCCCGTTGGCAAAATGAAAATCACCAATTTTTATTTTACTGAGCGAGCCAAGGCCTTTACTAATACCATCAAAAAAGCCATTCCAAGTGTTTTGAATATCATCTATAATTCCAGAAAACCAATTAGTAATTGACGCCCATGGCTTTTTAAAGAAACTAACAGTATTTTTACCAATCTTTCCAAAAAAGCTAGTCATGCCTTGCCAAGACTTTTGGACTTTTTTGCCAATGCCATCAAACCAGCTGGATATCCCTTTCCAAGCAGATTTAATTCCATTAGCCATGTTTTTGCCAAGCTTAGTAAACCATGAAGTCATGCCTTTCCAGGATTTCTGAACTTTCTTGCTAATATCAGAAAACCAATTAGACACATTTTTCCAGGAAGACTTTATCCCTTTGGACATGTTCTTTCCCAGTTTCGTAAACCAGGATGTCATACCCTTCCATGATTTTTGAATGCTCTTTCCTAAATTAGAAAACCACTTTTCGGTACCTTTCCAGCCGTTTTTGAAATCTTTAGCTAAACCATTAGCCCATTTTTTGAATTTTGGATCGTGTTTATACAGCGAATTAATACCACCAGCTATTGGACTAATGAAGTAAACGCCAATTTCTTTCCAGTTTTTCTTGAACCAATTAATAGTTTGACCAACACTTTTAGTGAATCCATTCCACATTGAATGAGATGACCAGCCTAAATTTTCTAAGCTCCAAAAATTCTTAGGTGGCTTTTTAGATTGCCAGCCTTTAGTGAACTTATTGACAGCTTGACCACCCCAGCCACCGACAACTTTACCAATCTCTGAACCAACTGCAGCACCTAACGGACCACCAAACCATAGTCCGATACCGCCACCAATACCTGCACCAATTCCTTTGCCAATATCTTGGCTTCTCTTGTCAGCTGAATGTCTGTCTTTATAAGCATTAAAAAAGTTCGATCCTGCATCAATAGCAACGCCTGCACCTGTTGCAGCAGTACCAATTTTTCCAGCAGTGGTTAAATTGCTAAATCCACCTGCTGAATGTGCTGATTGTAATAAACCTGTTAGTCTACCAGCTCCTTCTCCTTTGCCAAAGAGCCCCTTTCCAAAATTAACCGATTTATTAAAGGCGTTAGAAAAAGTCTTGGCTAACTTTTCTCCTAAAGCAGATAATTTGGGACCTAATTCCTTCAGCCCCTCAACAAGTGATTTTGCACTGCTTTTTATTAAAGCACCAGTTTTACTTAGCACTTTAGAAAATGCACTTCCAAACTTAGATCCTAAAGATGCTAATTTTGATCCAGCATTTTTAAAACCAGAAAGTAGAAGCTTACCAACCTTACTTACCCCAGCTTTTGCCAAAGAGCCAACTTTGCTAAAACCTTTACTAATTATGGTGTTATCAAACAGATCTGCTAAAGATCGTTTTACTTTAGCAATACCACTAATTAATTTATAGCTTGCGAAAGCAGCTAACATCACTTTGCCAAAATTAGTTACTTTTTCAAAGTTATTACTTTTTCCCAACCAGCTAATTAGGTCAGCAATTTTATTTGCAATAGTAGCAATTCCTTCGGCAATTTTTTTAATCCCCTTCATTGTTGAAGGACGATTAAACACTTTAACCATTGATGTTGAAGCTTTAGATAAAGCTGGCATCATTGCAGTACCTATGTCAATTCTAACTGCATCAATTGCTTCATGGAATTGTTTCTCTTGGTTTTTGGTAGCTTTCATATTTTTGTTGGCTAGTTTGCCAACGTAATCATTTTGATAAGCACCTGCAACCTGTTTGTTGACGCGCTCTAGTTCTTTTGTGTTGCTTGCCAAAATGGCGGCTGCGTTTTGTCCAGTTGTACCAAATACATTATGGAAAAAGTTAGACCGATCAGCTTTAGGTACATGATCTGATATTTCTTTAAAAATCGCAGAAATTGGTTTCAGTTTTCCAGCTTTATCTTTAAAGTCAGAAACCGACATGCCATACTTCTCTAGCGCGTTAGCACCCGACTTAGACGGTGTTTGCAAACTAATCAAAATTTTTCGCAAACCAGTACCCGCCTGTTGTGCCTCTAATCCAGCGTTAGAAAGAACACCCATTGCACTGGCTGTATCAGTTAGTGACCTACCAGCTGTCTTTGCAGAAGTACCGACATAGTTCATACCAATACCCAGGGATTTGAAATCAGTCGCTGTTGCGTCTGCTGCCATTGCCAATTTATTTGCAACAATCCGTGTGTTACGCAACATACCAGCGGTTGAACTGGTTCTCATACCAAAGGCTTCAAGTACAGAAGTAGTAACTTGCATCGTATCAGCGAAACTGTCTCCTGATGCTTTTGAAGCCTGAAGAATGGACTTCATTGCCCCTAACGATTGCCGACCATCATAACCACGCTTGATTAGCTCTTGATAACCTTCAGCAATGTTCTGCTGAGATTCCGCATACTGAATTGAATATTTACGACCATCTTTTTGCATCTCTGCAACTTCTTTAGTCACATCTTTGGTTTTCTCGCCAGATGTTACTAATAAGTTAGTATTTTCAGTTAATGTTTTCTGTAAAGAGCCAGCTTCTTTTGCACCCTTAATTGCAAATGCACCGACTCCTGCAATACCAGTTGCCAGAGCGGCACTAGCGACTTTGGCTTTTTCAAACGAAGATTTTAATGATTGACCTAATTTACTTGAATTAATCTTAAGCTTACTAATCGCTTTATCAGCAACTGCAATACCAGTTGGATGAAATTTATTGAATTCAGCTCTTACATTTTTTTGCTTATTCTTTAATTCAGCTAGCGACAGTCCGGTTTTGTTTACACGATTTTCTTGCTTCCGATAAGCATCACTAGTTTTACCTGACTCTGCTCCAACTCGTTTTAATTCGGCTTCTTGCTTTTTTAATTGCTCAGTTAAATTGCTAATACCTGAGCGATAAGAATTCATTTTTGCTTGACTAGATTGAAAAAGATTGTGTTCTTCTTTTAATCTAGAAATATATATTCGAGATGATTCTGATGAATTTCTATAATCATTTTGAAGTTTAGCCAATCCTGATTCGTAATACCTTAATGAATCCTTGGCTTTAGTTTGTTGACTAGTTAAAGAAGTTAACCTGGTCTCCGCACGCTTAATTTGACCTTCGCTTTTTGCAATCTGCTCACCATATTTTGCATACTGCTGTTTCCCTGCTTCAGTTGAACGATCAACATTCTTCTGAGCATCAACCAGATTTTTTTGCTCCCTAGTTAAGCCGGAAATGTATTCTTTCTGCTTATCAATCGTGGTCTTTAAGCCTTCAAACTTAGCCTTGGCAGCTTCAGTCGACTTTCCTACAGAACTTAATTCGGCTCTCTGTGCTTTCCAAGCAGATGTAGCATTAGTAACCGCTTGGCGTAACTCCTTAAGAGTCCTAACTGGCTGTGTACCATTAAGAGTAATATCGGTCTCCATACCGCCAACCGGAATATTACCTGCCATCTAATTACCTCCTTTCCTGTCAATTTCTTCAGCAAATTCCCACAGAGTCTTAGGCCGCTTATCACGTGGTTTCGCATTCATAACTTCAATTAGTCGATAATAATCCGTTTCTTCGAATTCCTTGAGCGACATATGAGCAAATACGATCATCTGCTGTTCTGAATAATCGAAGTCTTCAATCATCTGTTCATATGCATGAACCGGATCATCATCACTTAGACTCTGATTCCTTGCTTTTGTCAGAATCGAAACCTAAAACCTTTTCAATTACCTCATTTGCAAAATCTACTACATCTGAAAAATCTGAATCTTCAACTTTCTTAACCTGATCATTAGAAAGCTTAAGAATTGGTTTTAAAAAGTCTGTATAAGTATCAATTAACTTAATCTGAGCGTCCAACGAATTAATGATCGATTCATCATTTTCTAAATCCACGTTGCTAATCGTTTGATTCACTTTCGCGAAGTCGCGTTGAGCAACTAGACACTTTCTAATATTTGCCCCGGTGGTCGGAACTTCAAACGTTGTTAAATGTAATTTTTTACCATTAACTTTTACTGACATTTTATTTTCCTTTCGAAAGAAAAAAGAACGGCTGTCAACCGTTCTTTAATAACAATATTACCTCCTCACCCACCCATCTACTAATTACTTATCGGATAGTGGATTACCTTTAGTATCAGTGGGCGTTTTATTACCAGCTGTACTATCTGTGATTGTCTGATTAGTAAGGTACTTAATCATGTTCGTAAAATTGAAATCTTTTTCATTTGAATAGAACTTTTCATAAAGAAGTAAGTCTGTACCACGGGCTTGTGCATTAAGTGTTAATGCATCGTGTACCACACTTGGATTTTCTGTATCGGTTTGCATGTTTAATTCCCCTGGTACGAAAACGCCCATCGGAAAGCCAAAGTATAGATCAATCTTAGAACGAGTATTCTGGGAGTGAGCAATAACACCGCCGGTAATTGGATTCGACTTACCACTACGCGCGTATCCACCGAACTTGTCTTTTTGTAAACCGGTTAGTAAATCATAAATCTCGTGTGGAATATCGTTTGCTGCTAAAGCAATTGTTGGCTGCTCTGTACCAGTATTAACTTCAGCTACCGCATTTGAGCCATATACACGTGATACTGTTGGGGCTAATCCAGAAATATTAGCTTGCGTTGCACCACGTGAAGAAAGTAAATCAATCTTAAATAATCCCTTTAACTCTTCCCCGGTAACCGGATCAAAAACCTTCCCTTTATCACCATTGTAAGTAAAACCTCCATTGTCTGGGTCCGTCTTTAGTTTTTCGTCAGCATCACACATCCAAACAATGATGTCATCTAAACCTGTAATTTCCATTTAATTTCTCCTTGTAAAAAACAAATCGATCTCTATCCGGCTCTGCTCGTCAAGATAGTGACCGTTATCTGGCTGTCTAAGCCAATCTTTTTGCGTAAAAAAAGACGCGATTGATTTTTCAAAATCCTCTGCATCTATATGACAGTTTTTCGGATAACAGATTTTGACCTGTATCCTAGTTTCTAATTGATTGTAAGTGTTACTACCGTGTTCTGCCGGCAATTGCATAACTTCAGAAACGGCAATTAATGCTTTTGTTTCCGAATTTAATGAACTGGCCGGAATTAAGAATGAATAAGCTTTACCTAAGCCATCAATTCCAGCTGAATTAAGCTCATCAACCACCTGTTTTGCTACGGTCATTTAATCACTTCCTTAAATGCCTTAGCTTCTGCCATTAGAACAGCATTTTTAGATTCTAACTGTGATTTTTCAATGAAGTGCATATTCTTGACTTCTTTAGGACTCATGCCTGCCGTGCCATTGTTAACATACCTAGCCACCATTGCTTGATACTTACTATCAAAACCAACGGTAGTATTGCCTGAGTGAACTTTACCGCTAGTAAAGCCTGGCTTGAAGGTAATTGAATCCCTTAAGTGCTTAGTTTTACGTGGACGCTCATTATGCTTCCAATTTGTGTGACCAACAGATCGTCCCGAGCTGTAATGCTCCGAGCTAACTGGCGTGTTCTTTTTCAGCGCTTCAGCGAATACAGCTGCGCCAGCACCCGTAATCTTGCTTTTCTGTTCAGCAGTTAGATCGTACTTTTTCTCAACTAACTTAAACCAATTATCAAGCTTATCATCAAGGTCATTAGCCATTCGCATCACTCACTTTCGTTAATGTGATTAAATCGTAAGCCGTTGGATTGCGATATGGATCTTGGTTAATATTAGAAACCTGATATAACTCATTGCTGAACTTTGCATGAGTAATACCTGACCAGTTTTCTCTATGATGAACAACAACGATAAAACTTTGAGTTTGATCTAGCCCTGCCATTTGAATTGCTTGATTAGTGGTTAGGCTCCATCGTCCACACAATGTAGGCTTGCCAATCTGCGAAAAATCTCTAGTTGGGACGCCATTAATATCTTCACTATCTTCGATAGTGCCGAATTTAATCGTCTGTGTTAGTCTGTCTGGATTCTGAAGTTGAACCATTTTCTTGCTCCTCTCTAAACACAGCGTAGGCACCACGCATCTGACCAATGATTGCCATAGCGGTAGTGCTTGATGTGGCAGAGCTCGGATGATTAAACAGATTAGCCGCGATTGCAAAACATGCAATCTTATAAAGCGGGGCCACATCCTTTTTCTGATAGAACTTATCACCTTGACCAATTGCATTTTGTACGTAAATTTCTGCCGCAGTTAATGCTGTTTCAATCCTTTTCAGAGATTGCTCATCCAGTAATTCATCATCCGGCAGAAAACCAAGTGTTCTTTTTAGCTCATCATCTACTTTCAAAAAAGTAGTCATGATTACTTACCAGCTGCTGGATTATTAGCAATCACATTTGATGCTTGGTCCTTAATTGTTTTAAACGTACCAATTGCGTAGGCACCATCATCAATTAATTCAACATCAAAACGATCAATTACCCGAATTTTAGTTAAATCACGCTCAAAGGCACCAGCACCTTCTTTAGTTGTCATCAAGGTCATTCTTTGATAATCGAAAAGCGTAATTGCCATCTTAAAATCGCCGTAATAGAGTGGATGAGCACCATTAATATCAGGTAAAAATCTATCAGTAATTACCGTAACGGTATGGCCTTCGATCCTTTTAATATCAGGATTAGTTGGATCTGGTTGGATCAGGTACCGACCTTCAGCATCTTTAACTTTAGATAATACATTAAAGCCAGATTGATTAGTGATAAAGCTTGAAGTTGCTTCAACTAATGGATCAAGTGTATTGTTCTCTAAATCCTTAATGCCATCAAAATCAGTAATTGATACCTTTTTAGGAATCCGCTTAGCAACACCATTATTTAGAACTTCAAGAATCTGACCATTGCGTGTGATTACATCTTTCTTGGCGATCCAGTTTTCGATCCACGCTAAAATATTTTCCGCCGAATCTTTAAGTAAAGTATTAGTAATAGTAGAAATTCCTGCATAGCGGTGAATTACATATTTGACGATAGTCAATTTTGGATCATCATTGTCACCAATTTCAGCTGTTTCGTCGTCCAAATTATCAAATGGTGTGACATCACTTAACTTTTCATAAACACGACTGCCACTTGAAACACTAACGTTTTCAACATTAACCAAACCTTCTAATGAAGTGAACGATCTCTTGAGTGTATTAATTGCAGTTTGAACATCAACAGGAATGGTTAATCCCGCATTTGGACCTTCAGTTTCTGAGCCTTCTGGTAAAACTTTTGAAGTTACCATGTTTTTGAAATCTGAAACAAACTGATTAGTAATTTTCTTAGCTTTTTCAAACGCAACTGCCTTTTCAGATTTTCCAGGATTGTCACCACCTACTGGAGAAGGTGTTTTGAGATTAGTACGTTCTTCATCTAATGCTTTCTGTGCAAAATCTCTAACCTTTATAGCTTGTGTTAATTCGTTTGAAATCTTATTAATCTCTTCATCAGAAAAAGCATCTGGATCTGCCACCATTTTGACAGCCATCTCATTGCGCTTGTTTTGCAATTCTTCAACTTTGCTACCTGCTTCATCTCGAGCGGTAGCTAATGTATTAATATTATTTTCCATTAAATTATTTACCTCCAAACAAAAGACCAAGCTTGTAATTTACAAGTTTGGTCTTATCATCTTTCTTAGTTTCTTCAACTTTTGGTTTTTGATTTTTCCGCTTCTGGCTTTCACCAATAAGCTTTTCAATCTCCAATATTTTTTCTGCCTTAAAATGTGGAATCATCATAGTTGCGTTAAGCATCGGCTTTGCAATGTAGTTTTGCTTAACATTATCATTTTCAAATTCCATAATGCCATCAGCAAAGCCTTCTTGAACCGCTGTTTTGGCATTCATCCAGGTTGTTTTTGCCATTAAATTAAAAATGTCTTGCTCATCTTTGCCCGTTTTGGTTGCATAAGCATTGACAATGTTTTGGTCTAACTCATCAAGTGCCTGCTTACCACTAGCCAAATCATCGGCATTACCAGAAGCATCAGTTGATGCTCGATGAATCATCATCATGGCCATTGGTGACATTAATACATTGTCACCTGCCATCGCAATAATAGATGCAGCTGAATCGGCCTCTCCAACTACATGAACTTCAACGTTACCTTGGTATTGCTTTAAAATCGTATAAATTTCTGCAGCCGAAGAAGTATAACCACCTCTACTATTGATTTCAATAACAACATCATCATTAGTATCATCTAGTTCTTTTTTAATTTTAGCCGGATACACAAAACTAGAATCACCTAGAAAAGATACAAACTCGCCATACATATCATCAATTATTGGCCCTTTGATTTCTATCTTTTTCATTCAATTCACCTCCTTCCTTATCAGCTTTAGGTAGATTGGTTGGTAAATAACCGGTCTGTTTAAGCACAAATGCAGCCTGGTTGCCAGATAATGCATAATTTTTAGATAATCCTGCAATCGTATCAGCAAATGCATCTCCAGTAGCGTCAATAGCTGGTCTAATATCGGCTGTAATAGTAGCGTTCAGCTTCCTGTTTAACTCACTAACTATTGGTTTAACGTAACGATTAAGTGCCTGTGCATATTGACTGCCCATCATTTGGAGGCTTGATTGCTGATCGCCCTGGCCATTCAAATAACTGTCTGGAATACCGTAAACTTTAGCCACCTGCTTGCCGGTCCAATCAACCTGACTCAATAATTGAGCAATATTGGACTTGATTTCCAAAGGCTTGTAATCTTCAAGGTCATCAATAACAATTGGTCCACCATCACTATGATCCAACTGCTTTTTAAATCTTCGGGAACGCGCGGCTCTCATGCGTTCATCAATCTTACCGCCATGTGTAATTGACAAAACGCCATTAGCAGTTACTGACTGCTTTAACGCAGACTTTGTTAAATCGTTAGATGCATCCTTAATGTCCAATTCATTAGCTAATGCTGTAAGTGGCGATACTCCAGTCATACCGCCGTTTTTTGACATCAATCGAATATGAATAACGTCAACTTGCGGTACGTTGCTAAAGGTTCCATAGACCGGTTCATCAAAATTAATGTTGTAGACCAAACCAGAGCCATCTTCTAATAGCATTGGCTGAACTTGTGACGGTCTTAAATATTCCCAGCGCAAATCTACACCATTCTTGTTTCGCCATCGGTAGGCATAAGCATTACCGTCTAAAAGTAACTGTGCAAACATCGATTGCCAAAAAGAAAAACCGTCAGCTGTTTGACTGGGGCTTTTAAGTAATGATTGTGTTCTATCGCTATTAGCATTTAACTGAACAGATGCTAAATCACCTGACAACTGCATAATCAATGAAAAAATATCAGAATTTCTTAACGCTTTATCAGCTGAAACGTAACCATTAGATTTAGCAATTAAAAAATTAACTGCATCCCCGTCTTCACTTAACGAAAATGCTGGTTGTGGAGCAGCTCTCACGTTTTTGGCCGCCCAATTAAAGATTGGCACTAATTATCACTTCCTTTCTTGGGCACAAGCTCGGTCAAATAAGCTGAAATTAATAAGACTAAGCCCAATACAATAAAGCCTGCTATTTGATTAAATAAAAAAGCGCCATACGTAAAGCAGACACACGCAGCCAAATATAAAATGACATCAATTATTTTCCAAATTGATTTAAATAATTTACCAATCATCATCTTCATCTCCTAATAATCCTGAATCAGGATCTTTAAACCACTCTAACACCTGATCTTCAGTCATTCGATCGACTTCAGTAGATTTATCATTAATCAAACCATATTCTTCAAAATGGTTCATCCCTTGATACATCGCATCAATCAGCGCGTCAACCACATCAATTTTAAAAGTAGCCTTATCTTTAACAACTTGAATACCAACTTTATCTTCTTTAATAGAAGCATTGATTAATGCTTTTTCAAGAATTGGATCATTGAAACGAGTTATTTTCCCAGTAATAAAATTTTCTTGTAAAAATTTAGTAGGATTAGTCAATTTAGTTGTAACTTGAGCAACGTCTTGTATTAGCCATCCTGTATTAGAATTTAAACTTTCTATAACGTTTTGTACTTGATAGCTTCCCCAACGATCATATCCCAAAAAAATAACCTTTAAATTATGTTGTTCAACGTAATTTAAAAGCCATCGATAAACTTGTTCGGGATTAATAACCCCCTTTGGATGAGCTGTTATTGAACAATATTCTGGAAACTCACGATAAGCAATGCCGTCTTGCCTTTCTTTAGCTTCAAGTGATCCAGCTTGTTGCCATGGTATAAAACTATGCTGTGCCACATGCCACCGTGGTTGACCTTCGCTGTTTTGATAAGGATAAACAAATCCAATTGCTGTATTATCAGAAAACATCGAATAATCCAATCCGATGTAGACTTGGCGATCGTCAATATTAAAATCATCATCAATGGCGTTTTCGATATCTTTTAAATTTAGAAAGCTGGCAGTTGATTGTTTAGTCCAAACATTCATTGATTTATTTTGATATTTAACCAAGTCGCCCGACATTAAGGCATCATCACGTTCATTTTGCAAATCAAGCCTAAGCTTTTCTCGCTTTTCTGGCATTCCTAATAAGGGATTGCTCTTTTCCCATGTTTCAGGGGAATATATTTCATTCTCATCATCTTGCGACCAATTTAAAACTAAATAAGTATCACCATTTCTTTCAAAATCCTTCTCCATTGCGTGAATGATATTTTTTTCATCTTTTCTAAACGGTACTGTTGGATTTTCATACGCTGTAGAAATTTGGATAAATTGCTTATTGGAAACATCAACTTGCCCAGAGGTAATTCTTGAAATTTTGTCAGTAGTATCAACTTTCGGATCAGCAAACTCATCACCAATAGCTGTCTTATAATGGTTAGTATCATATTGGCCAGATTCATAAGTCACAGCAACAATCTTATTAAAAGTTTTGGGCGAAACCACAATTTCTGATTGAGATGCTAATGATTTTTGATTTATCCCTAAATCTTCAATTAAGCTTTGAAAAGGTGGTTTAGTTGATAAATTGATAAGCATCTGTTTTACATAGCTCATCAATTTACTAGTTTGCTTTGCATTTATTGAACTAACTAAAAAATCCTGGCTTGATTCGCCAAGACTCTCTATTAGATAACTGTAAATTGTAATTATAGACATTAGATAGGTTTTACCATTGTGACGAGCTACCGATACAATAGCTCTAGTAAATCTCTTATCATCAATTTGATTTCTCCACCCTATGAGCATTGATAAAACAAATTTCTGCCACGCCATTAATTTAACAGGCTTCTTTGTTTTAACTTCTGGACAAACAGAAGCAAATTTTAAAATTTTTTGAACTTCTTCAATCGAATAATGATAAGGAAAGTCTTGTTTTTTTTGTCTTTGCAAATCTCTAAGGTGCCTAAAACAAGCTAACTTAATATCATAGCCTGCTTGTATTTTTTTATCTAAAACATCAAAGCAATATTTGGTTCCGGGATCAGTATAATCATTTTTTATCTCTGTCCAGTCAATAGACTGATAAGCCCCATCTACATCATGAGTCTGTGTTAAATCGATTTTCATTACTTAAAAAACTCCTTTAATTGATCGTCGACAGATTCCTCATTCTTATCATTCGGAGAATTAAGTTCCATCATTTGCGACCTGGCCTTAGGGCTTAATCCTAGCTCTCTACCAATTTGATTCATTTTCGAAAGAGAGTCCGACATCATCTGATAAGCCGGATTTTTACGGTAGCCTGAAAAATCTCTGCTGACCACACTACCATCTAATGGACTAACGGCGGTTTTGTAAACCGCTTGTTGAATTCCGTGTTCTTGAATGTCAGCGTATGCAATTCGATAAATATCGTATGCAGAGCAGTATTCTTGGACTAAATATTCATCTGCCCGGATTATTTTAGAATTTTTATTTAAATAAGCTGCTATTTTCGGATATAAAACTTTGCCATATTTTCCAAGCCACTTTGGCGATGTTTCAGGCACTTTCGATACTGTTAAATCAACCTTTGTCAGTTTGACCCCCCCTTTCAAAAAATATTAAAAAAGTGTCCGTCTCATAAGCGAACACCACTTGTTGCGGCTCCTCGCCAACCGTTGATGGGGGCGGGGATGAAAATTATTTTTGCGTTTTTATTCTGTCACTTAGCTCGGCAATTAATTTCAAATCAGTTAGTGGTGGATTATTTGTTGCCTTAGCATGCAACCCAGTGCCATAGTATTTTTCTTCAAATCTTGTTTTCCAATAGTGACAGTTAGAACAACACGTAACCAGATTGTCGATGTCTTTCATTTGATTAGGAAATAATTCAACCGGCAAAACGTGGTCAACGATATTTCCTTCTCTAATTACACCACGTGCTTTACAATACTGACACATGTGATAATCTCTTTCGAATACTATCTTACGAAACCTTTGCCATTGCCTAGTGTGATAGAACTTATTCTGTTTAGCCTTAGTTTCATTGCGATAGCGTGTAACATGGTTGTATTTCCAACGTGACTCTTTTGATTGTGGAGTTGAATATCGATGCTCGAACTTTGCCCGTTCTTGTCGATACTCTTCTTCTTTAGCAATATGCTTTGCACAATAATGATTCGGAACAAATGCTGGAGCTTTGCATCCAAAAACACGACAGTTTCTAATCCTTGGCACCTTTGATCACCCCAACGATAAAAGTAATCACGAACCATATTGCTTTGCCAAATGCCCACAGATTAAGTATTGCAACCGTGAATGGCCAGATGTTACTGCTCAATGCATTCCAAATATTGTTGAACATACTTAATTAACCTCCACATGTCTTTATTAACTTTACGCCAGTCATTTTCAATCTTGCGTTTATCTTTTCTATATCTATTGATCATTGCTTTTTCATTCGAGTTCATTGCTTTCTCCTAACAAAAAATATCCCACAGCATTCTTGCCGTGAGATATTTAAGAACGTGTCAGGAATCGCACCTGATGCCAATAGGTCTAGTCCTTTCATTAATATAACTTGACTGCCGTATCAGTAACTATTCACGCTCATATTCTGGCACCAGGATTCGAACCTAGTTTCAACCATTGCCAGAACTCTTTTAAGAAGGATTAAAAATTTAAAAACTGTTAATAGCTATCAAGAATTATTTTTTTCTTGATGATACTAATATAGCACTCGCAATCCCCGATCAGTCACCGACTTTTCCCCGACTTTCATCCGATTTTTTAAAAACCTTGAGTTCAGGGAAATTAACATCATAGTATATCTTGAATGTGTCTATTGTATCGGCAAATTGACATAATGCGTAACGTTTTAAGTCATCATATCTAGAGTCACTATATTGAACCTTATCAGCAACCTTCCAGTTTTCTAGTTCATCTATATATAATGATTTTAATATCGTTCTAAAAGGTTGCCGTGAACTATCAAAGCAAGCATCGATTGCGTGATAGATAGCTTTGCATTTATCTTGTGCTTCAAAAATTGAAGCCATCTTATGTTCAGCACTGTTACCTCCATGCGCTGAGATACCAGTGATATCAAGCTGCGGACTGCTAAGATCAGTACGATGATAACCAGCTCTTACCAGATATTGCGGAAAATTATATTTAAAAAACTTTCGCACTTTTTCAGCTGTTTGGTATTGATCTATATCAATCATGTAGAAATCAACATTGCCCACAGTCCACAGTCCCTTCTATTGCTTGGTGTAAATATTTCTGTCAATGATATAATGATCATCTTTTTTTAAGTTACACCAATGAAAATATCCTTTGGCTTCTTTTAACTCATAACCCATAGCTCTTAATGCTTTTTGAGTATTAGTAAAATTACTGCAACAAGATAAACTCATTATTTTGAATTTACTTAAACCCAAACTATATACTTTAAATTCATTTCCAATAGCTACATATTTAAATCTTGGCAATGTTTTTAACTTATAATTAGATTTAATTTTTCTAACCTTAGCATAAGAAGATTGAGTTAATTGAGCTGTTTCATAAATGCTATAACCCTTTTTTAAATACTCGATTATTTTTTCTTCTTTAAAATCATTGTAAGTAAAATTGGTTCGTTTAGCGTGCTTAATATGTAACTTTAATCTTATTGATTTTAAAATTGCATTATTTTCAGAAACATTGCTCATTGATCCATATTCGTCTTCTAGTTTATGGATTAAATTATACGGGATATCCATAACCTACTAACCCCCCATCTACTATCATTAATGCATCTTTCGTACTGCGTGCTATACCATGTATCACATTGTGACTGTTCAAAAAATTATGAAAAATAATCTGCTCCGGTCGCGGTTTCCCAGTTGCTGATTTAACTTCGATATAGAATACTTGATCATCAACCCAACGAAAACCATATAGATCGGGATGTCCCTTTGGTAATCCGGTATCAAACCACCTGCCATTTTCCATTAACACTTTCCCGACATTAGTACGGAAAACAGTACATCTGTGCATTGATAATTCACGCATTATTTGTTTTTGAATTTCGTGTTCACTAGGCATTTCTATCACCCAGAATTAATTTGATTTCGTCCGAATTATAAATACGGTTAAAGGGATAATTCCATAAAAATTCTGTTAGCTCGGAACCAGTAAATTTACACTGCTTAATTACACCTTTAGCTAAATCAACTAGGGCATATGTTCCGTCTTGATTATCAACAATCATTAAATATTCCGAATCTTTTCCGATTAATTGATTAGTCCTAATTATTGAGCCGGCTTTAATTTTAGGATTATCTTTTGTTATAATTTTCATCTTTTACCAACCCCAGCTAGTCCACCACATGAAATGTTCAATAGCACCTGCACCAATAACTGCTATAAAGCCAATGGCAATTAACGTAATTGCGATAATTTGCTTAATCTTTGTATACTCTCCAAAAAAAATATCTAAAATTAATACGCCTAAAACACCTGTTATTAAGCCAATAATTGGTAATACAATAATTGCTATTTTCATTTTAGGCATTACCTTTTAAGATTAGTTTTGCACTATTACCAGAATAGACATGTCCTTCGTCCATTCTGACCAGATCGTTTATTTTGCTTAAAGACGGGTAAGTATTCATGAATATCTCGCCAGTTTCTATATTTACTAGATAATAGCGGTAATTATTGTGGCTTACGAGATAGTATTCTGTTATACCAGTCCAATTGTTAAAATGATTACTTTCCAAAGCTACTATATCACCGGGCTTAACTTTGATTTTTTTATTATTTTCAGCTTCAATCTCCATTATTTACACCTTCATTGATTCCTAATCACTTCTACCCAATCTTCATTGGGTAACCCGAACCGCTCTCCATCTTTCAATTGATAACTGTCTGGCACGTGACCTACATAGGTTCGCTTGCCGTTCTTGTCAATTTTCCACACTGCTTTTGCCATAACTTTTGTCTCACATTCTATCTTCTACAAACATGATTGCTATTTCCGTCAGTAAATTTCGATATTCTTCAATAGATTTGCACTGTTTACGTTTGTCGAAAATCCTATTGCAATTAGGACATGATCTGTTATTTTCCATTGCTGCACCTCACGGCATTTCTGTCTAAACTCTTTATCATTGATCATCTTCATCATCCCAAACAACATCACGTTCTTCTTCCATGTATTTCTGCAATGCTTCATAGTCTGCTTCTGAAACGATTAAAGTATCATATCCTTCAATATCAATAAAATATTCAACTAAAGCTTACTGTACATTTATTCTTTGACCAAAATATTCCAATTTTGTATCGTCAAAGGAGTAAATTTTTCCATCTTCTAAATCCTTAACAGTAATTGTTTTCTTATTTCTAATTTTCATCGTCATTTGCTCCTAATTTATCCATTAAATACTCGTATTTTTCTTTGCTTATCAGAATGTTTACATCTTCATCTGATAAAACCGTTTTAATCATTGCTGAATATTTATATTCATCACTTTCAAAAGGGTTAAAACACAGCTGTCTAATATTTTTTACAAAAAAGGGAACCTCCTGTTCGCCACAAAAACTTCCAAATGCTTTTCCAATAACAATTTCTTTATCATTTTTAATTTTCATTGTTTTTACCTCTTAAAGTTACGCTTAGGTAACAGTAACTGTTACCTATTTTTTTCTTACTCTCACAATGGATTAGAATATTTTTATTTGTAGGTAACAGTAAAATCGTCAAAAACTTTAAAAGGCATAATAATATAAATAAAAAGTTTTACTAATATTTACTGTTATACTGTTACCAAAGCTTGTATTTACTACTCTCCCAGGGCTCTAGATCGGTAACAGTTACTGTTACCTTACTGTTACCTACTGTTACTTTTCAAATCCTCTTGTTACTTTTCCATTTATCTTTTTCAATGCACTCGTATTAAAGCCCAAATGCTCCATGTAGTATCTGATGTCACGTGTTTGCTTACTGTTTTTAGATAACGCATCATAATCTTTGAATAGTGCAAAAGATAAATCCCTGTTTGAAATAAAATCTTGGTCCTTAAATTTATTTTCTAAGACATCCATTAAGTTATCTTCCAAGCCAGATGTATATCTGAATTCTTCACGGTTTGCTTTTAGCAATGCTTCTTGCTTAGGAGTAAATCTGAATGGATCTTTAGCATTTTTACAGAGCCATACAGCTTCGCCCCACAACTGCTGCACCACCTCGGGCGTTAATTCGCTCACGGGGTTTTTAGTCTGTTTTTCGGGATGCGCATAGATTGATAGGAAACGCCGATCGCCTGAGCGGTCTTTCAGGTGACGCACTTCATTGGTTGTCCGCGTGATAACGAATTTTTTCTTGAAGTGAACAGGCTTATGACCGTACGGTTTGCGGTATTCGAAATCTTGCATCGTGATGAATTTTTTAATTTCTTCAAAGCTCGCATCATTACTGGCAGTCATTTCATCATCATTCACAATCAAGGCATTTTTCATAACTTCGAAATCATCTTTCTTCGTGAAGGTATTGAATTGGTCCGTATACAATCCTAGCGGTGCAATATTTTTCAAAATTGAAGTCTTACCGACACCTTGGCCACCTACCAGGTCTAGCACGTAATCGAATTTAGTGTCTGCGTTATAAACTTTTGCTACAGCACCCATAAAGAAAACGCGAGTAATTAATGTGGTGGTTTCATTTTTATCTGCTCCCAGAAATTCAACAAAGAATTTATCTAGCCGGCGTTTTTTATCCCATTTTTTGTAAGCGTCATTCATATAATCAATCAAAGGATTGTAAGAATGCATGTATGCCACATTGTCGACTGCTTGTTCAATGATGGCATTTTTGAAATTTGCATTACCATATTTAGATTGTGATTCAATGTATAATTCGATTGAATTAGTGACCTGATCAGTGTATTGCCCTTTTGGAATTATTGTTTTACCAATTTCAGGAAGTTTGATTTCTGCTGTTTCTACCACATCTACTTCGGTAGTAAATTCATTTAAGCGAAAAAGATTTTTCAGATTAGGGTCTTTGAGTAAGATTAAGACAACATTTTTGACACTAGTCGTTTTGATTGAACCGTTGTTTTGATGGTCTAAATCAATCGTGTTGTCGCGTAATTTATCAGCGTTTTTCTCGTTAATATCAATAACGTCACTCATTCAATCCCCCTTCTTGCTATTTCTTTATCTATCATTGAATTTACTGTTCGTTCAACTTCATTTAACGGCAAGCTATCTGTCGTATTTGTGTTTGCAATTACCGCAAGCTTAGCTGCTACATCTGGATCAACTCCGCGGTACAAAAGGCCGCCTACAAAACTTGCTAAAGCCTTATTTCTCTGACCATCATCACCGAGACCATTGGCAACAGTTTCGAACAGGTGTGTTGTCTGTGTCTTGCTCGCAATTTTGTAACTTAATATTTTTCGCTTTTCTGGTTTGGCTTTCTCTTTGATTAACGCCAGCAACCCTTCTGGTGCTGGTCGGATAATGTCATGATTAAGCCATTTATAATGCTTGCCGTTAATCTGGCTAGGTGCCACCACCACGTAATTGTTTTCGTGGGCTTTCAGGTCAACCCCTGGTAAGAAACCGATGTTTTGCGCAATGGTTTCATTTTTTGGCTTTTGAAAAAAGAAGTGAAAGCCATCATGTGCAGTTTTTTCAGTTAACGTGTTTTTGAACCACTCGTTATGACCTAATTGCTTGATTGCATCCATGCCGTCAACATCACCGTGCCGGTCAACGTCAATCACGAAAAACTTATCTGTTTTAAGAGCTATGTTAGCGAGTGGATAGCGTTGCCAGACCCGTTTGATTTCATCTTCAGTAAGTGGTGGTCGATTGGCAAACTTAATTAATGGTCGTTTGGTCGCGCCGATTGGTATTACAGAAAATCCATGTGAAGCATAACTAATTGCGTAATTTACTAGATTTTCTAGTGTCATGATTAATCATCAGAATTATCATCTAGAAACGGTTCTTCTGGCATCTCAGCTTCCAATTTGTTAAGTAAGTCTTCGCTAATACTGTAAACATTGCCATTTTTAGTAATTACGCGACATTGTGTTATCTTACTTCCATCAGATTGCTTATGTTCGGCTTTGTAAATGTCCAAAATGTCATTAACCGTAAATTCGTCATTTAATTCATCAATTAATTCCATCTGGCTTGATTCAAGGTAAACTCTAATCGCACCTTCTGATACTTTACTTAGACTATCTAACGATAGATTACTGCTTGTTGTTTTAATCTGGATGGTAGTTTCATTATTTTTGGTTTTAAAGTTATCAACATTACCATCAAATTCAATCTGTTTTCCGTTCATTTTAGTTACCTCACTATTTATTAGTACCAAACGTCATGGCTTGTTCCTATTGTATAAATAGGCTGTCCATTGTAATCACTACAGATTTCTAATCCGCCTTCATCTCTAGCAACAGCTTCCCAATACTTTTTGTTTTCTAAATAAGCTGATTCCAAAATTTGATTCATTTTAATTACCTCCTAAATTTAAAATGGTAAGTCATCATCATTAATATCAACGGTGTCGCCGGTTCCATTAAATGGGTCTTTCGCATCGGCTACTTTTGGTTGTTCGTGTTTCGCAAATTCATAATTCCTGAACGGATACTGTGGATTTTTCTTATTTGGCGCTGAAGTAATAGTCATTTCTAATACTCTTCCAAGCGCAGGCTGGAATGCTTTAGCTAAAGCTTCATAAGCATCTGATTCGTTTTCAAAGTCAAAGCAACTATTAGGAATTGGATTGTTTACCATTTCGCCAATAATCTGTAGCATTGAAATGTTTCGTGCAATAACCGAATCTGGCATTTTCTTCCCGTCAGATTTTGTCTGTGCGAGTGATGGAAAAATTGTTTCGCGCTTACCTTCTTGTTCACCTTCTACTACTGAAAAACCAAGCACTAAGTAATCACGATCACCTTTAACGCTGTGCGTTGCACCGTCTAATGACATGGTATAAGTGCCATCGGGTATTTTGGCAAAGGCGTTGAATTCCTTGCCTTCCTTGGGATCGAAACCGTTCTTCTTTAATTCATTTACTGCATCTCTTAAACTCATTATTTAACCTCCATTAATTTTCCGTTTTCATAAAATGCGAATTCATCAAAACTGAAATTAGTTAATTTTTTAACCTTTTCAATTGCTTCATTTAAATCATCAAATTCAAGTGCAGCTTTTTTATTGTCTGTAAAAATAGGCTCGAATGCTCCGCTTGTGCTTTTATAAGTTCCAACTATCCATCCACGGTTAATCTTGTTTTTAATTGTTACTGTCATTGCTATACCTATCCTTTTTGGTATTTAAACAGTCTATTTGATCAACTAGCTGCATTAGTTCGCTTTTAACAAACCACATATCTTTATATGTGATGTCTTTACATGTGCTATAATCTGAACTCCCAAACAATGCAACATCAGATCCGGGTACAACGTCATCATAATGTGCACAATCAAAGCCAATCTGCCATTTTCCTTCTTTGGTAGGCTCTGCAAAGGTGATTCCGCCATGAACTTCTAAGTTTTGAATTTCTTTTTCAAACCATTCTTTGCCATAAAGCTTGTTATCCCTTTCAAGCGTTATATAGCCGCAAAGATGCAATAAGGACAATGATGGTCTTTTAATTTCGCATAGGTAATTTTTATATTTGAATTTTAAATAATCCGGTTCATCGCCAGGGTTATTAACATTTTTCCATTTGTCTTTTGGAAAGGTACCGTAGAACTCGTTTTCCTGTAATTGATAGTCATCAGACACATAATTTACAAAAGATGGTCGGCCGACTTCATTAATTTTCCATAATGCTTTACTCATTTTTTTGGCTCCTCCTTGAATATTCCGCTACATGTTTCTAGCAATTTCAAAATTCTATGATCTGTAATGTTCTTGGGGTCGTATTGTGTTCTTAGGCTCTTAACTTCGCGGTAATATGTGGCATTAACACCATCACCAACCTTTTTAGCTCTGATTTCAACATCGCAGTTACCGTTAACTACGTTGAAATACTTGGTTTTTAATGAAGGGTGGTAAGTAGTTACACCAGTGTTATCATCTGTAATTGCAATTTCGCGACTGATGTAGATAATGTTCATTGGTAATGCTTTAAGATCCATGACTAACTGTTGTAATGCTGTGTTAAATAGTGCATAGCCTTTGCCGTAAGCAATATCTCCTAATGACTTCACACCATTTTCCCAACAAATTGCTTGTTCAAGCATGACGATGATATCGTCAATTACGTCAACAACGACTGTTTTGAATTGCTCTTCCGGCTTTCGTTGCTCATTTTCGGTTTGTAAAGCAAGGATAATCTCATCCAATTGGTCAGTAACCAATTGGGTAGGCTTGCCATTCTTGTCGCGTAAATTTCTAATCTGGAAAGCTGGTGCAGTCCCTTGATCACTGTTTCCGTCAGTATTTAGAATAATTGGTTTTGGGAAGAAGCTAGCAAAGTAGCTCTTACCAACCATTGGAGCACCCCATACGAAGAAATAGTGTGGTTGTGCCTTTGGTACTAATTTTTGCGGTTTTGGTAAAACGATCATTTTTTAATCATTCCTTTCATTTTCATTTGATAATAAATCCAGCCGGATTTATATCCATGCAGCTCTGCATAAGCACTGAATTCAGCTGGTGAATTAAGTTCACTAACTTTTTTATTGGCGACTTTTTTAAGTAAGTCACTATGTATAATTTTTGATATTAATTTCTTGCGATTTTTAGCTTCTACTAAATCAATGTCAGTAACTTCTTTTTCTTGATGGATTTTAATTTCATTGCCACATAATGGGCACTTACCATCTTTAACTTCACTAGTCTTAACTACCGCGAAACAGTAGTCGCATGTGATGATTGCCATTGTCGGCTCGTCACTAGTTTTCGGCACCGACTTGGTGCCACTGATAACGGCTTGTTTCCAATCGCGATCATCGTCTGGATAACCGAACTTTTGAACATTGTTAGCGTGGTCAATGATGATTGCAGTCTTGCCAGGTCTTGGATTTAAACACCTCATTGAAAACTGTAAAAACAGTGCTAATGATGTGGTTGGTCTAGCCATGATTACGCAATCAACATTGGGTAAGTCGACACCTTCAGTGAAAAGATTAACGTTAACTAGTATCTTTAGCTTCTGGTTTCTGAAATCGGAAACTACTGCATCCCTTTCGACTGTTGGCGTATTACCATCAACTTCTTTTGCAGTAATTCCTGCCTCATTAAATTCTTTAGCAACTCGTATAGCAGAGTCTATTGAATAGGTGTAGACAACTGCTTGCATGCCATTGGCGATACGTTTGTACTGCTTAACGATGTGACCGTATATTTTGGACGACATAGCTTCATCCATTGACTTATTAGAATAATCTCCTGTAGAATTTCGTTTAAGCAATTTTGCATTAAAATCATTAGGCGGTTGAAAATATCTGAATGGAGCTAGAAAGCCCTTATCCGTTAATTCGTGAATTGATTGACCAATAATGATATCGTCAGCAACTTCATCCAACTGGCGTTGACCCGTTCTTCTTGGCGTTGCAGTAAAAAACAATACATAAGCACTTTCAAACTTATTTAATATTTTTTGATAACTAGTGGCTAAAGCGTGGTGTCCTTCATCAATTAGGATTAATTGCGGTTCAGGTAACTTATCCACTCGTCGGCAAATCGTTTGCACTAAACCCATCGTTGCTAATTCAGGATTAACATTTTGCTTTTTAAATGTTGCTTTAGCTTGGTCTAGAACTTCTTTTCGGTGAATGATAAACATCACTCGGTTATTCTTAGCAGTTGTCCGTCTAGCAATCTCTGCCATAACCACTGTCTTACCAGTTCGTGGCGGTGACTGTACGATTATATGATGGTGGCCAGTCTGCATTGAGTTGGTAATTCGCTTAATTAGATCGTTTTGATATGGTCGTAGTTCGTACATCATATTTCGTCGTATATATTGGCCAGCTTTAAACCAGCTTCAGTTAATCCTTCAACATCATCGTTATTGATCATACTTGCAAAATCTGATCCCTCCATTTTTAAACTAAGCTCTTTAATTATGTCTTCCGTATTTAAGCCCAGCTGGTTTATTAGGGCAATTAATAAAAGTCCTATACAACCTTTTTTGCCTTTTTCGGGTAAAGCTTTTTCTCCTAATTCCACGTTTAATGATGGTTCTAATAAACAGAATGCCATCTTAGCAATTTTTGCTATTCGCTCTGTATCAATCTCACCGCGAATGTATGGTACTGAAACATTAAAGTAATCAGCGAGATATTTCCACATAATCTCAGTTGGATTGCTTATTGAATTCTCCCATCTTGAAAACGTTGCAGCAGTGATTCCTTTGATATTATTTTTGGCTAAGTAATTATTTAATGATGAAACCAATTTATTCTGTGATAAACCCGCCTTGTTTCTTAATTCTTTAAGTCTGTTCATGTTCATGCCTTCTTTATAAATTGTCATAAAAATCAATTAACTTTTTGGCATCTTCAATGTCTTTTTCAAAGTTGTTCTCTGGACAGCCATCAGTAACATCAGACAAGTACTGCTTAGTTTTAAAACGATTTACTGCAGGATCTGAATCAGATTTACCTAATATTTTTTCGGTTTTGTCGACAATTTTTTCATATTCTTCACTAATGTTTAGATTTAATTGTTGAAGTAAAAGTAGCATTAGCTTACAAGCTATAGTCGTGTCATCTTCATCGTATCCAGTGAACAGATCATTCTTGTTTAAATAAACATCGAAAGAAGCAGCATGAGTTAGAAAAATCATCTTAGCGATTTTTGCTATTAGTTCTGTATCAATCTCGCCACGCGCATAAGGAACAGATACATTGAAGTAATCAGCTAACTTTTCCCAAATTTCTTTGTTTGGAGTTCTTTCATTATTTTCATAATTACTAATCGCCTGGCGAGTAAGACCTGTTACTTTTGCTAAATCATCTTGGCTAAGACCATGCTTGATTCTTAATTCCTTAATTCTATTTCCAAAACTATTACTATTAAGTCCCATTAAGTAGCTAGTGGAAACATTGAAATAGTCTGCCAATTTTTGCCATGTTTCAATCTTTGGTTGTCTCTTTCCATTTTCATAAAAGCTTACGGCTTGATTACTAATGCCGGTTTCTCCCGCAAGTTCAGTCTGACTGAGTCCATGGCTTTTTCTCAGTTCTTTTATCCTATTCATACTGACCACCTCAACTAATTACAGTCTTACGATTAGGTTCGAGATGCGCTCCCGGAATATTGACACCGTCTTTTAAATCGCTATATAGCTTGCGCTTGTCGATTGATAAGACTTCTTTTTTAACGTGATAGTCATCTGGCAATTTACTTTCATCAGAAATGATTGTTTTCTGCCGATAGTTACGTGGCTTTAAGATGTAATGTTCAGTTTTGACCTGCTTAAGCCCTGCATCGTCAATTACTTCAGTCATGTAATTAAGCAGATTGGTTTTTTGATTTTCAAAATGTCGTTTCTGTTCAGTCAATTGCTTGATTTTATTAGTTAAAAAATCAATATCCGCTGAATCACGTTCAATTAATCCGGCTAAGCCATCAAGTTTTGCATCCCTAGTTAATGCTAGAGAGTCTAGTGTGTCTTTTAACATTTCAGGATCAAGATCATCCTTATCTGCAATCTGTTTGATTGCATCATTTATTTCAAACAGTTTCATTATATAAATCACCTAGACTTTCTCCGTCGTATGCTTCAATAACTAGCTCATCAAGTTCATCATCTTCAATTCCAAGAAGCAAACTTTCAAAAAAATCGCACGTATCAAAATCGAGTTCTTTGCATAGCTTGTTCAATGATCCATTCAGAACTTTTAGTCGATGAACTAGAAAATCTTCGCTACTTTTATAGCAACTATTACCACAGACCAAAGTAATTACCGATCCTTCTGGATCGTGTAACAGAATTGCATTCGGATCTTCTCGAGCTATCTTACGAAGCTCTTCATCATCATTAATCTGTTTAATAGCTTCATTTCGCTCTTTTCCTTCTTTAACTTTCATGTGTTATAATTCTCCTTAGATATGTTTTATTTTTGAGTCCGACTGCAATCGGGCTCTTTTTATGTTCCGGGCAGAAATTCCGGCTGTGAGAGAACATAGATCGCTCCGACTAGCCCAGCAATCACTGCTAGCAATGAGATTGTTAATGACCTTCTGGTGGTCAGATGCACGTCTGTGTATTCGTTTAAAAAATGCTGCCATGTGCTTAATATCCTTTCTATTAAGGTAGTTTTGCGTTCCAATCTATTTCACCTCGATGTGTTTCCATCCATTCCGCAGCTGGCTTTTCAAAAATAAAAGTTTTGCTCCCTTCATCACTTTTCCTTGGATTTACTACCCAGCCGCCATTTTTAAAATCCACTTCGGGAAACTCGTCAAAAATGAATAGCCGAATCCATGGCATTGCTTTACCACCACAATATTTCTGAGCGAATTCTTTCATTTTGATAGTTTTTCCCTCGGTGCTTTTTGCTGGAGCGTAGCCACGTTTCTTCATGATTTCATCAACAGCTGTGGTAAGTATGTTTAGTGGAATTGGTAATTCAATAGTGTCAGTCATTGTTTATTCACCTCCTTTCGGTTAAATATCTCCAGATTCTTTAACCAGTTCTTCCAGACCCTCTAGCTTATGGAACAGGTTCTGTTCAATTTGCTTTTTATAGAGTTCAATCATTTTTGACTTGAAAGCTGACCACTCTTCAGTTTGTTTAACTTTCGAGAATAATTGATTGGCTCCACTGTCATCGGTGGATAGACTTTCAAAGTCCTTTGCAAAGCATTGCTCTGCTTCTTCATTAATCTGGTCGATTAACCAATCTTTATCCATTGTGTTTTCCTTTCTAGCTGTTCAGTAAATTAATAATTGAAATTATTAACGCGACAACTGCAATTGCTAACGCAAATTCGTGCATTGCTTTCTCCTTAAATGAAATTATTTGATATCCAAAAAATTGTAAATTTTTCTTCGAATTCTAATAAACCTTTTTCCTGGATATCCATTAATTGCTTGACTTACCTGAGCTTCATTTTCGCGAATTTTTTTCGACAATTCTGCTTGAGTCATATTTCTTTTAAAAAGTGCAATTTTTATTTGCTGTTCAATTTCACCAGTAATAGATTGCAACTTTTCTTCTGTAGGCATAAGTTCCGCCACCTTTCTAAACGTATAAAGATATATGTAAATTAATATGTAAATATTTCTATAAACAATTGACAAAACTGCGTAAGAATGCGAATATATAGGTACAACAAATAAGGCAAAAAATGTTTCCCCAAACTTTTTATAGTCTTTTTTTGCAAGCACCGTAGTATTACGGCTTATTTTTCTTACAAATTTTTTTATTTGTTTTGTTAATTGTTTACAGCTTTAATATACGTAAGTTTACATAAAAAGTCAAGCGTAAACTTACATATTTTTAAATGCGCTTTTAGGAGTATTGATATGACAGCGTTTGATAACATAAAAAAGATTGCTAATGAACATGGATTATCATTAATTGAAGTTAATGATAAAGCTGGCTTAGGTACAAGAACTATTTATAGATGGAAATATAACGAGCCAACTTTAGAAAATCTAAAAAAAGTTGCCAAAGTTTTACATGTTACAGTTAATGATTTGTTAACAGACCATACAAATAAAATTAACTCAACAATTAATTCAGCACACAAAGCTAAGTTCCATTTTGACCAAGCTCGGGATAAAAGTACTCAAATTGTCCATCAATATCCTCAAGGCGGTAGTCCTCTGCAACCTCTAAATGATGATGATATTGAAAAAATTAAAAAGTTAGAACCTCACAACTATCAAATTAGGGTACCAATATTAGGAAAGATAGCATGTGGTGAACCTATATTTGCTGAAGAAAATATTGTAGGTTATAGGGATCTAACTTTTGATCACGAGCCAGACGGTACCCTGTTTCTTTTAAAATGCCAAGGTCATAGTATGGAACCATTAATTCCAGATGGCTCATTGGTTACAATTAGACGGCAACTGATGGTTGAAAATGGAGAATTAGCTGCCGTCTTAATAGGTGATGAAGCTACGATCAAAAGAGTTAAGTTTAATAAAGGTAATATTATTTTAATTCCGGAAAATAAAGATTATGAACCGATAATTCTTGACGAGAAAAATCCTGGTACAATTATTGGTAAAGTAATCCATGTCGATTATGATATCAGTTAGATAGTATTGTCCATAACACCAGCGACATTAAACCTATGGCAGATTTTTGAAAGGTAAACTGTTATGAAATTTAAAAAGTTAATGGCAGCAGGAGTTGCTACACTAACATTATTAGCCACCAGTGCGAACGTGGTTAGTGCTCATGCTGTAGGTACAGTAGTTTTATTAAATGCTAATATGCCAGCATATAATGCTAAGGGCAAAAAAATCAAAAAAGCACGTCCTTTTGCTAAGGGCGATTTATACAAAATTCTTGGTACAAAAAAAATAAAAGGAAAAAAATTTTATCGCTTAACAAAGAAGAAATATATAATTGCTAAGGATTCTAAGTTGATAGATGACCGTACTATTCCACCTGAGAGACCTGCAAAAGAGCCTTGGCAGTCCAAACACCTAGTTGATACTCTGCCAAGTTTAAGCGATCAAGTAAAGAAAGCTTTATCACTACAAGGTGAAGATAGACTCGAAGCAGATAAGGAAATAGCAAGTCAGCTTGGTATGTTGAATAAAAATGGTGATATTGAAATAGATCAAGCCACTTTTGAAAAAGGAATACAGAAATATACGCAATCTGACGACTCAGCAAAGAATTGGATCGAAAATCCTTCACAGCAATCTATAAAAGATCATGATCAACAAATGAAGGATGAAGCCAATAAATTTGGAGATTTTATAAATAATAAACAGTAACGCAAAAAAGCCTTTAAGAACTCGTCTGGAAAACTAATTCTTAAAGGCTTAATGAAAGTGACTTCGGGCTCACGCCTTTCGTCTACCCTATTTTAGCATATAATAAGGAGTTTAAAAATGGCTGTATACAAGCGTGGTAATAGCTGGACTGTGCAAGTTTCTTGGTATATTACTGACCCTGATACTAAATCCGGGAAAAAGAAAAAATATAAAACCAAAGGTGGCTTTAAAACTAAAGCCCAAGCTAAAAAATGGGAAAATGAACAGATTTTAGCAAAAAATAAAAATAATATTACAAATGAAAATCCAGTTTTTGCTGATTATTTTTGGAAATGGGCAATGACGTATCGCATCCCTGGCAAAACAGATGGTACCAAAAGAAGATATACTTATATTAGCAATGTGGTTAAAAAATATTTTGGTACTATTAGAATAAATGATATTAATCGCTCTGTATATCAAAATTTCATCAATGAATATGGTAAAAATCATTCTAAAGTAACCATTAAAAAGTTAAATGGTATTCTAAAATCATGCGTTTCAGATGCACATGAAGAAGGTATTATTCCACAAAATTTTACTAATCGAATTAACGAAGTCTGGAATGAAACAAGGGCACGACACATTGAATATTTGTCAATTAAAGAAATTCAGTCTTTACTTAAGGCTACCCAAAGTAGTCTAAATCGAAAGCATACGACTCCTTATGCGATTTTAACTGCAATAGAGACAGGTATGAGGGCAGGCGAAATTTTGGCTCTTAAATGGTCCGATATTGACGAGAAAAAGCAAACTATTAAAATTAGCAAGTCATATGATTACATATCTAAAAAAATTAAGCCGCCTAAAAATGAAAGCTCTAAGAGAGTAATCTATGTTTCAAAATCTTTATTAAATACCTTAAACGAACTTAAAGAAAATAACCAAGAATTTATTTTCGCAAAATTAAATGGTGAACTACCTACTGACAACGCTCTAAATAAGGCTCTGAGATATCGTTTGAAAGAAGCAAATATTTCTAAGAAAGGTTTTCATTTTCACAGCTTGCGACATTGCCACGTTGCTTATTTAGTTGCTCACCACGTGGATTGGTATGAAATTAGTAAACGGTTAGGTCATTCTAATATTGGAATTACCATGGATACTTATTCATACATGATTGACGAAATGAAGGCTACACAGCAAAAAATACTCGCAAATGCGCTTGATTCAATGAATGAGTCACAGAAATTACACTTAGCGTAGTTTGGCTAACATTTGGCTAACATAAACGTCTGAGAATACTGATATAATTGTATTTTTACGGATTATTAAATGATCACCCGGATCATTATTTTTAGTTAAGACAAGTTTTACTAGATAGTGAAACTTGTCTTTTTCTTTGCTTAGCTTAATAGTCTGTCCAAATTTATTTCGATAAAAAGTAGCTATAGCAAAAAAACAGCTGTCATTATTAAGATAACAGCTGCTTTAATTACTGGAAGTTCGGTTACTCATCTTTTTGAAATTTAGCCAGAATAGCCTTTTGGCGATGAGAACTAACCCGGTAATAAGCCGAAAATAATCCAGCAAATGTAAATACAATAACGGAGCCAATAAGCCACCAGCCAAAATGAACTAAATGAAATTCCTCCAAGAATTCATCAAGTGAGCAGATCATTTTAAACCAACCGCCAAGACCAACAAAATACCATGCTGTTGCTTTATTAGTAAAGCTAATTGCAGTCTGAAAATCATTATCATCTTTGATGATTGTTTTCAAAACTTTTTGGGCACGACTTTTTTCAAAATGAATTTTTAAATTTGGCATTATCCAATACCACGGAGATATTTTGGCAATGGATTTACTAGAGTTATCGAAATCCTTAACGAAACGCTTATAATCGGAAAGCTCCATTAACCCCTGGTTTAACGGGAATGAAAATAACAGCCAATCACCAATTAGGCTGATACAGTTAATAAACAAAGAAAAAATAATCACCCTTCTTTAAAATTTATTGTGCTAAAAATAACATGAAATTAGTATTTTGAATCAATTTTACTCTTTCAAAATTACTAAAGTTTATTATAGCCAAACAAATTAGGTGACGGGTAAAAATCATTTTTATTCTAGCAAGTGGTAGTTAGTAATAACTTATTTAAAAGCAAAAAAGCTGTCTCAACTAAATTTGAAAACACATAATATTTTAGTTGAGACAACTTTTATTAAGCACGTAATAATTGATCCACAATCAGTCAATTATTGTTTGCCATTATATTCATTTTTAAACTTCTTTAACATCGCTTTTTGCCGCTTTTGGCTCACCCGGTAATAACCTGAAAACAATCCGGTAAAGGTTAAAAGAATTGTGCCACCAATTAACCACCATACACTGTATAAATGTACTTCATTGAAGAAATCATACAAAGATGAAATCATCTTAAACCAACCACCGAGAGATACAAAGTACCACGCAGTCGTCTTGTCAATGAAGCTCATTGCTGTCCGAAAGTCTTCGTCATCTTTTACAAACTCACGTAAAATCTTTACCGCACGTTTTTTCTCAAGGTGAATCTTCCAGATCGGCGCAAACCAATAAATAGGTGAAATTTTGGCTTCAGTCTTACTAGACTGGTCAAATTCTTTTAAGAAACGATCATAATCATAGAGCTCCATCAGCCCTTGATATAAAGGAAACGCAAAAAGTAACCAGTCACCTAATAAACTTAGAAAATTAATAAATTCAGAAATTTTAATCACTTCTTTGGAAAAACTTGAGTACTTTGGAAGATCCCAAATACCTCCTAATTACGTTAAAACAAATTTTAGATTATTTTTCAATATCTATGTCTGATCAATATTCAGTACTTAATTTACTCAAATTAAAACATTGCGGCGTTTTCAATGATATAAATATTCGATTAATGAAAAAGATAATAAAATACTTCCATGATAAAATAACAAAATAGCTATTTTACTTTTCCCTATTTCAACATGATTCATCTTTAGTCTACTTCTACACCAGACTTTTAGCAATTGACGAATAACCTAAGTTAATGCACTATAATTAATAATTTGTTTTGATTATCATCCCCTTTAAATATTTTACAATTATAACATGAATACTGCCTAATCAAATCTTTTTTAATATATAATTAAGATATAAATTTTTAATAATTAGCTTGAATTATCGAAAGTTTCAAGCCTTTTTTAATAATTTTTCTCTTCAAACTTGCTTTTTTATTTTTTCTTTAGTATGATATTGCTTAAATATTTATGAGAGGTTTACTATTATGACGACATTGAAGAAATTCACTCAACCGCAAGTTAAATATTATTTTTGGTACTTTAGCTATTTGATCTGAGTGCCTATTCGTTGTTATCTTAGCACACAGTTCAATTAAGAATGACAATTGTGTGATGAGATGCTTTTAAAATAATGCCTTCTTTTAAAAATCGCACAGTTGTCGTCGTCTGTGCGATTTTTTATTGGAGAAATAGAGAGAATGAAAACTTTTAAAAAAATTGGATTAGATACCTTAAACGGGCTTTCAACAGGAATTGTCGTGGCCTTGATTCCGGGAGCATTAGTTGGTCAATTGGTTAAAATGCTATTACCGCTTTGGCCTGAACTAAATTTTATTTTAGTCTTAACTTCCTTTGCCTCTGCCCTTCTACCTGCTATTAGTGCCGTTTGCGTTGGCATGACTGGAAAACTATCGCCAATTCAAACTTCATCAATGGCACTGGCAGCAACTGCTGCAGCGGGCAATTTCAACATGATTAACGGCAAAATAGTTGTTATCGGCAACGGCGATGTCATTAATACCGCAATTACGATTATGATTGCATACGGCCTAGTTTTATTCCTAGGTAAAAAACTTAGAGCTTACACTATTTTACTTGTACCACTAATTGTTCTGCTTGTAGCTGGTGGTATCGGCTGCCTAACTCGCATTCCAGTTAGTCAAGCGACCAAGTTAATTGGACTTGGTGTAGAGAATCTGACTAAACTACAACCTATTCTAATGGGCTTTTTTATGGGTATTGTCTTTGCCCTGCTTGTGGTTTCACCAATTTCGTCAGTCGGAATTGCAACCGCAATCAATATTTCCGGTATTGCCGCTGGTTCCGCTAACCTCGGTATTACGGCAGCTGCTTTTGCCTTAGCTATTTTTGGTTGGAAGTCAAACTCTTTCGGTACTTCTATTGCACATTTTCTTGGTTCACCCAAAATGCAAATGGCTAACTTACTGACCAAACCTAAGTTATTGATTCCGTTAATGGTTAATGCTGGCATCATGGGAGTATTAGGTGCAATTTTTAACATTCAAGGTAATCCGATGAGTGCCGGCTTTGGTTTTTCAGGTTTAATTGGGCCTGTGGCTGCAATGGCAAACCGTCCAACTAATTTTAGCAATATTGCATTAATGACGATCTTATTCTTTATCTTACCGATCCTGTTAGGCTTAGTTGCTAACTACCTTCTAAGTAATAAGCTAAACTTCTTTAGTAGTAAAGACTTTGAATTGGATTTTAACTAGTAAGAGTGACATTAAAATAAAAAGGCCCATTAAAGCCAGCAATACATTAACTTGTGTTTGAAACTCAGTTAAACATTTGCTAGCAATAATGGACCTTTTTTAATTAGCGCTTATAAACAATTTTACCATCCGCCATCGTTAAAGTGACTTTAGCAAAGCGAATTTCGTCAGTTGGAACTTTAAATAAATTACGATCAAGGACAACAACATCGGCCAATTTGCCCGGTTCTAATGTACCTAAATCTTGTTCAAATGATTCTGCATATGCCGACCATTTGGTGTATGCACGCAAAGCTTCCGCCAAGGTAACCGCATGCTCTCGGAAATATCCACCCTTGGGCTTTCCTTCAGTTGGTTCACAGCGTGAAACGGCTGCATAAATTGTCCAAATAGGTTTAATCGAATAAACTGCCGGAAAATCTGAACCAAAGGCCAAGTGGGCCTTTGCATCTAAAATTTCCCGATAAGGCCAAGCACGTGAAAGCCGCTGTTGTCCAATACAAGGTAAATAACCCCCACTCATGTAATCACCGATGCAATGTTGCGGTTGGACAGCACACATCACATTTAATTTTTGGAGGCGATTAATATCATCTTTTTTAATAGTATCGATGTGCTCTAAGGAATTATGCAAGGTAAGCTTTCCCAATTTAGACTGTGCATTCTCAAATGCATTTAGAGCCATTGTGCTGGCTTTGTCACCAATAGTATGAATCTTAACCGGATAACCCTTCTTTTGTGCATCTAAAACATATTGGTTTAGCTGGACTTGGGTTAAAGAAGTATCGCCAAAAACTCCTGGATCATTGTCATATTCTTTACTTAATAAGGCTGTATGTGCCTCAATTACACCATCTAAAACTTGCTTGAGACCAGCAACTCGGTGCTTATCGGTATGATACTTTTGCTTTAATTTAATAGCTCCCTCCAAGTCGGTCAATGAAGGAAAAGAAGAGATCCTAGTCGTTAGCTCGTTTTCTTGCTCAAGTTCTGCGAAGATTTCGGGAATATCATGGTTAATTAAGCCAGAGGGATAAACATCGGCAACGGAAGTGATTCCTAATTTACGGAAGTGCTTTAAACACTTCAATAAAGATTGCTTTAATGTTGGTACATCTAAAACTGCATCCATCATTGCTTTAGATGCAGGTGGTTCATATAAAATACCATTTAACTCACCATTTTTATCATGCCCATATATTCCTCCCTGAGGATTTGGCGTATCCTTGGTAATCCCCACTTTTTTCAAGGCGATATCATTACACCAAACTGAGTGCAAATCAAAGGAATTAAGGCAAACGGGTCTATTGAGATGCAACTTATCAAGTGAATCTTTCGTCGGCATATGAGGATGATCCCAAACTTCTGAATACCAACCGGTTCCATAAATCCACGGATTATGAGGATGTGATTTAGCAAAATCATTTACCCTCTGAACACATTCCTCTTCACTTTTGCAGTCCATCATCTGAATACAAAAATCTGGATCATTTTGAACTGCTCCTAGTGATAAATGCAAATGAGAATCATTAAATCCAGGCATAATTAAATGGTCACCACAATTGATAATAGTTGTTTTTTCACCAATATAGCCTGTCATCCGATCAACGGGAACAATCTTCATTATGCGATTATTTTTGATTAGTAGACACCCCGTAATTGGTAGGTCATTATTACCAGTAAAAATGGCCGTTCCCTTTAAAATATAGTCAGCTTTTTGCATCATGATTCAATCTCCCCTCTATTTTTTAGCTTTTTGACCAATTTCTGGTAACGCTAAAATACAAATAACTGAAAGTCCAAATACCAAGGATTCTATTCCTAAATTTTTAGCATAGTCATTGCCCGCAATCTTGGAGACAAGAATGGGAATAATATAGGAAATTAACATTGAGACTGTTCCAACAATGCCTCCAGCACTACCTGCGTATTTTTCACCAATCTCTGGAAATTGGATTGGCATTGCTTGAACAATTGGTCCACTAATAGCTGTAAAGAAGCCATTAATTACTAGCATTGCCCATAAGAAAAAACCTGCTGGTGTATACCAAGTAAAGTACATAACAATTGCTCCAATCAGCGTTGTTACGGTTAAAAACATTTTGTAGCGACCAAGCTTATTGCACCAAGCTGGACCAATTAAAGAGCCAAAGAAACTACCGACGGTTACAACCGCTGACATCACGCCAGCAGTTTTGTTAGTAATTCCTTGTCCCAATGTGAGAGCTTGCGGCAAAAAACCAGCATAAGCAGTTGTTGAAGCAATTCCTAATCCAGCACAAATCGAAACAATCCATGTGTTCTTACTCTTAATTGCCACTTTAAGATATTTAGCGGTTGGTTCAGCAGGAGGCAAAGACTCTCCTTTCGGAGTATCCCGAACAAACATCATCCAGCAAATGGTAAGTATTAACAAAGAAACTGACGAAAATAGATAAGCAGCATTAACTGACGGAAACCATGAACTTGTTATCTGTGCGAGCGTAATTCCAAGACAGGAAGCAGCGTAAAACACTCCCATAGCTGAATCAGTATCCTGCTTAAACCATGTCCCAAGAACTTTAATCAAATTTGCATTTAATAGTGAAATGAAAATTCCGCATAAAAGCAACATAATCATCATCATCCAGAAATTAGCTGCAATAAATCGACCAAAAGCGCCAATTACGGATAATACACATCCCACAGAAATTACCTTTTTCGATCCAAATTTATCTCCTAAAGATCCTGCAGGAATACTGAGGACAACAGCAACCAACATTGGAGCCATTAACAAGCTTGAAAATTCTGCCGTAGTAATATGAAGTTGCGGCATTATTTCAGTCGCTAGAGCTGAAACCTGAAATTGAATATAGTTTGCAATAAAACATAACAAACTAACGATAGTAAGAATTACCCATCGATAGCTTGGTAATTTTTCTTTTGCCATAGTTTTTCTCCTTTTCTATTAAATCCACTTACGGAAAGTGAATTATCTTTTCGGAAAGCTATTTAAACTGCAAGCAAGAAACTTAACAATCAACTTTGGTGACATTTTGGGTAAAATATAACCTTAGTTTGGGTGACTAAACTATCGTGATAGAAGTTAAAAAAAGACCTTCAAAGTAATACTTTGAAGGTCTTTTCCTGATTATTTTCCTTGATATTCCATAAAAATATGCATTAACTGACTTCGTCGATCAACCTCTAATTTTTTATAAATACTGTAAATATGTGATTTAACTGTTCCGACTGAAATAAAAAGTTCATCTGCTATTTCCTGATTTTTCTTTCCTTTTAAGACTAATCGCAAAATTTCCGATTCTCGTTTAGTCATTTTATAATATTTACAAAAATCAATAACTTGGTTCTCTTCATTAGCATTTTCCTTTTCATGAATCATTGCCTGATATTGGTTCATTTTTTGCTGAACAAGGTTTTCTAATTGATTCTTATTAGCTATTTCTTCCTCTTTTTTAGCAAACCAAATGATTAATAAGGAAATGATAATTGAAAATAAATCTTCATTAAAACCAATAATTTTCATGTAAGACAACAATTCACTAAAGGCTGGGATGTCCAATCCATGAATAATAAAAAAGACCACTCCTTCAATTACTGAAAGAATCATCAGAACAGCAGTTAATCCTACCGCTTTATCATAATTCTGTTTATAATGGATGGCTCTGTTTAATTTTTTAGAATAAATGGCATAAATTAGGCACAAAAATAAGATTCCGGTATCTTGCACACTTCTTTGCAAAATAGACGTATCAAAATTATTGTAAAAGCCTAAAACTGCCACCATGTCTACTAACGTAACACCAATAATTGGTAGATAAAAGAAAAAGCGCGGTTTTTGCAAGAGCATGCTAGACATTAACTTGACATAACAGCAACCACCAATTAAATAAATAAGAATCCTAATTAAGCAGTAGGCTCGATTATTAATCTGTAGCCATGAATTACTCATTTTTAATATATCAAATGAAAAAGCGGTCGTACTATCAATAATTAGAATGACGTATAGCAAGACTGCATAATAAAAAAAGTTGTTTCCGGTAGCTTTATATGCGTAACCAGCAACATTAATAACCCATAGATATAAAATGATAAACAAAATGTTATAAATATAGACAAATATTTCTTGCAAGTAACTCACCCCTAGATTCTGCAAATAAAATATAATAAAGATACTTGAATCATGTAAAAGTATATGAGTTCATCATAATCCTTTTTAGCAAGTTATTTTTCGTTATAATCAAACTATTTTTTCAATTGTACTTTCCTAAAAGTTTAAATTATTAAATACTGCTATAATTACAGATGACTTAACAAGAAAGGAAAACTAAGAAATGATAAAGTTTTATGGTTACAAGCGTTGTTCAACTTCTAGAAGCGCACAAAAATGGCTTAAAGACCACGATGTAGACTTTGAACTACAAGACTTAGTCGAAGAACCACCAAAAAAAGAGGATTTGGTTAAATGGATGAGTGAGCACCAAGACCGCGGCTTAAAGTATTTCTTTAATACCCATGGTCAAGACTACCGCAAACTTCATCTTAAGGATAAAGTTGACCAAATGACAATTGATGAAGCGGCAGAGCTAATGTCCCAAAATGGTAAACTGATCAAAAGACCATTAGTTGTGGATGGTAAAAAATTAACTTGTGGTTTTAACGAGGAGCTATACCAAAATACTTGGTTATAGTTTTTAGCCCAAACGAGTCTAACGACTCGTTTTTTACTTTAGACCAACTTTCTTATTTTAATCATAACAGGTAAAATAAGTAGTTAAAAAAGGAGCTTAGCATGAAATACAATCAATATGCCTACGTTGAAACTGACTTTAATACTCAGGTTAAAGAACTAATTAATATCAAATTCTTACCTAGCAACTATCAAACTCTATCATTTACGGATCTTTTAAAAGTAATGTCTGAAAACGCCATAGCTGAAGTTGCTCCAGATGCTGAAGATGCACGTCAAGCAAAACTAACCGAATTTGCTGTTTCTTCCGAGCAAACTTTAGCGGATTTCTTAGCGCAGCAGCCTGAACAAGAAACTGCCACGCAGTTTTATAATGTTGCTTTGCAGCTTTTGGGCTATCATGTTCATTATGATTATGACTTAGATGATCCCCTGAAATTGATGAAAAAGCAGGCACTGCCGTTTTTAACTAAGTTTGAAAACAAGGATGATTTGATTCAAGGTTTTTACCGCCTACTTAATACTCGTGCCAAAAATGGTCAATTACTAATTGACGTCATGGCAGGCAAAGGTTACTTTTATAACCGGCGTCAGCTATTTGACAGTAATAAGTTTGTTTTCTTAAATGGTAAAAGCCTGCCAGTTTTTGCCACTAGTAAAGTAATCAGAGAAGTTGTTTACGTTGAAAGCGACTTAGATACTAATAATGATGGGCACTCAGACCTTCTCCAAGTTACTATTTTTAGACCATTTGAGAGCCAGAAAATGCCGGTACCGGCATTGTATACAGCCAGTCCGTATTTTGGCGGTATCATTGCTAATGAAAAGCGTAACCACAATGTCGACGAGAATTTAAGCGATGCTACTGAATGGACTAATCCGCAATATGTACCTTCTAATCAGGTAACTGCCAAAAAACCAACGGGTACAAATTCACCTGCCAATCAGGCGATTGAAAATGCCGTAGGTAAATCATCTTACGGTCTTAATGAGTACATGTTAGCCCGCGGGTTTGCCAGTGTTTTTGCCGGTGCAATCGGTACACGCGGAAGTGATGGCTTGCGCATCACGGGAGCACCAGAGGAAACAGAAAGTGCAAAAGAAATTATTGAGTGGCTTCATGGTGATCGAATTGCCTACACCGATCGCTCACGCAAACACGAAACAACCGCTTTTTGGTGCAACGGCAATATCGGCATGACTGGTCGTTCTTATTTAGGAACTTTGCAAATTGCAATTGCAACCACTGGTGTTGCCGGTTTAAAGACCGTGGTTTCTGAAGCAGCCATTTCGTCTTGGTACGACTATTATCGTGAGCACGGCTTAGTCATTGCCCCGGAAGATTGTCAGGGAGAAGATCTTGATTTACTCGCTGAAACTTGCCAGTCAAATCTTTGGGATGCAGGTGATTATCTCAAGATTAAGCCCAAGTATGACGCGATGCAAAAAGATTTATTGACAAAAAGCGATCGAACAACGGGACAGTATTCAGATTTCTGGGAAAAGAGAAATTACCGGCATCAGACAGATGGCATTAAGTGTTCTTGGATTAGCGTTCACGGTTTGAATGATTGGAATGTTAAACCTAAAAATGTCTATAAGATTTGGCAAAAGGTTAAGAACTTGCCAATTAAACAGCACCTCTTTTTGCATCAGGGACCACATTACAACATGAACAACCTAGTTTCAATTGACTTCACTGATTTGATGAACTTATGGTTTGTCCATGAATTACTTGAAATTGACAATCATGCCTACGAGCAATGGCCAACCGTAATGATTCAGGATAACCTAGAAGCAGATAACTGGCATGAAGAAGCTGATTGGAGCAACGATCTTGGGCAAAAGACGGTTTACTATCCGACTGATGACAGCGAATTGCAAAAGGATGGCAACGGCAAACAGCACCTAAGTTTTACTGACCTTGGCGGCAAAGAATTTAAGAAAGCTAAAATTACGGAAAGTGACTGGCAGTACAAATTTATTTGCGGTGATGAAAAATGGGCTAAACCAAGTTTGCGGTTTACCACTGACGAGTTCATCCATCCCGTAACTATTGCTGGTCGACCTCAAGTCAAGGTTCGTGTATCTTCAAGTCTTAATAAAGGCCAACTTTCCGTCGCATTAGTAGAACTGGGTGACCGTAAACGCTTGACTCCTACCCCTAAATTCATCATGCCTGGCGGACAAGAGCTAGGCTTTCGGTTTGGTCAAGATACATTACAAGAATTCCAACCTGATAAGCTGACACATGCTAAGTTAATTACGAAAGCTCACATGAATTTACAAAATTATGCCGATTTAAAACGGCCTGCCGCTATTAAACCAGGAGAATTCTATGATCTGACTTTTATGCTGCAACCAACATATTACCGGATTCCGGTTGGCAGCAAGCTCTGTCTGATTATTTATTCAACTGATCAAGGAATGACTAAGAGACCACTAGAAGAAACTACCTATACAATTGACTTAGCTGGAACTGAAATCAATTTTAGTCAAAAATAGGAATTAGATTTAAGAAATAAATTTTGCACTAAAAAAGAGCTAGATCTTAATCTTGATATGAACCCCGAAGTTAGGACAACTTCGAGGTTTTTATTATGGCTAAATTATCCAAACAAGATAAAATTGAAATCTTCAATCTTTGGCGGAATTATAACATTAGACCTAGTGAATTGGGTCGACGTTATGGCATTAATCCTGCTAACATTAAGTATTTGCTTGCTCTTATTCAACGTCACGGCCTAGCTATTTTAGACCAGCCCTATACTGAATATTCACTTGAGTTTAAAAAGCAGGCTATTATACGAGTACTAGTCAAGCATGAACCAGCTTATCAGGTGGCAATTGATCTTGGCCTAAAAAGTAACGGTATGCTAGCTAATTGGCTTCGCAGCTATCGTGAAAACGGGTATAATGTCGTTATCAAACAGAAAGGACGATTGCCCCATGCCCAAACAAGATCCAGAAATCAAACGTCTGAAGCAAGAAAACGAGCACTTACGCCAGCAGAACTTGAAGCTGACCATCGAGAACGAATTTATAAAAAAATTGACCGCCTTAGTCGACCAGCGGACCAAGAACCGCAAGCCGCGGAAATAGTCCGGGCAGTTACCCAACTGAGGCGTGAACTCAAGGTCAGCGTAACTTTTATTCTTGCGGTTATTAATGCTAATCCCAATCTCCCGCATCTATCCCGCAGTAATTATTACTACAATTTGCAGAAAAAGGATAAGGATCGTGGCAACCAGCAGGTGATGGCTGAAATCAAAGCCATTTATGAAGAACACCGACACCGCTATGGCTATCGGCGCATTACTCTGGAACTTAGGCGACGTGGTTGGCTAGTCAATCACAAAAAAGTACAACGCTTGATGAACAAGCTGAAACTCTTTGGTATCGTCAGTAAACGCTGGCATAAGTATAATAGCTATCGCGGCAACCAGGGTCCAATTAAGAACGACTTGATTAAACGTAATTTTAGCGCAGTTTACCCGGAACACAAGTGGTATTCAGACGTGACCGAGTTCAAACTCAACGGTCAGAAGACCTACCTGTCACCCATTGTTGATGGCTGCACGCAAGAGGTGATTGCCTACTCCATTTCCCGCAGTCCTAACCTTAAACAGATTATGGACATGCTAAAACAGGCTTGGCGCAAGCATCCAGCATTAAATGGTCTGATTTTTCATACAGATCAAGGCTGGCAGTACCAGCATCCTAAATTCCAAGCCTGGCTAAAAGACCATGGAATCGAACAGTCTATGTCGCGTAAGGGCAATTCCTTAGATGACGGATTAATGGAAGGGTTCTTTGGCATACTCAAACGGGAAATGTTCTATGGCTTCGAAACCCAGTTTAAGAATTTAAACGAACTGGAAGAAGCAATCCAAAAATATATCAGTTACTATAACCAGCAAAGAATCAAAGTAAAACTAAAAGGACTAAGTCCGCTTGAATATCGGGCATTAGTCCTTAGTTAAAATTTATTAAACTGTCCTAATTTTGGGGTTCATATCATCTAGTTCTTTTTTGTTTGGTAAATTAAGTTGTAATTTTATGCTAAACAGCCTAGTTTAAACTAGTTGTTGAAAATGACCGGTTCTCTAAAGCGGTTAAGAGGGCCCTAGCGGTGTCCAAACTAGTTAAAAGTGGAATATTTTGCTGAATTGCAGCTTGCCTAATGATAAAACCATCTGAATTTTTGGCAATGTCGTGCCCCATAGTATTAATGACTAAATCAATTTGTCCGGTCCGAAATTCTGCTAAAATATTATTTTCTTTCTGTTCGTGAATTTTGCTTACTTCAGTAACATATAGACCATTTTCTTTAAGAAAAGCTGCCGTACCACTAGTTGCAAATATTCGGTAGCCAATTTGGGCAAATCTTTTAGCGATTGGCAAAATTTCTTGCTTATCCCTATCCTCAATTGTTAATAACACATTACCACTGTCAGGAATTTGCATATTAGCACCGGAAAAGGCCTTATACAGAGCTTTAGGGAAACTTAGGTCACTTCCCATTACTTCACCGGTTGATTTCATTTCGGGCCCCAGATAACTGTCAACATCGGACAGCTTACTAAACGAAAAGACTGGTGCTTTAACACTAATCATTTTTGGCTCTGGAGCTAACCCGTCTTCAAATCCTTGTTCACGTAAACTCTCACCCATAATTACTTTAGTGGCAACCTGGGCCATTTCAATACCAGTAATTTTACTTAAGAAAGGAACGGTCCGACTAGCTCGTGGATTCACTTCAATGATATAAATCTCGCCGTCACGCTCAATTAACTGTAAGTTCATAATGCCATGGCAATTTAGTTTCAACGCTAATTTCTTAGTGACCGTGACTATTTTTTGTTTGATTTCAGGAGTAAAAGTTTGCGCTGGATAAACAGCCATTGAGTCACCGGAGTGCACGCCCGCATGTTCAATATGTTCCATAATTCCAGGAATTAAAACCGTTTCACCATCACAGATAGCGTCGACGTCACATTCTTTGCCATCAAGGTAATCGTCAACTAAAATTGGGTGACTAGCTGCTATATCCACGTGATTTTGTAAATAATCTTCTAGTTCGCTTTCAGTATAAACAATTTCCATTGCTTTACCACCAAGCACATAACTTGGTCTAACTAAAACAGGATATCCTAATTCTTTGGCGGCTTTAATAACGCCATCATGAGTGGTGGTAGTGATGCCTTGCGGTTGCTTAAGGTTTAGCTCTTTAACCACTTGATCAAACAGTTCCCGATCCTCTGCTCGATTCAGATCAGCTACCGTTGTTCCCAAAATCTTAATACCGTGATCTTCAAGCCCAGCCGCCAGATTGATGGAGGTTTGACCACCAAACTGGATAATTACCCCTTCGGGTTGCTCAAGATCACAAACATTTAAGACATCTTCTAGTGTTAGAGGTTCAAAATAAAGTTTGTCAGAAATTGAAAAATCGGTTGAAACTGTCTCAGGATTTGAATTAATTACAATCGCTTCATAACCCATTTTTTGAAGAGCTTTAACACAATGAACGGTTGCATAATCAAATTCTACACCCTGACCAATCCTGATTGGACCGGATCCAACAACTAAAACAGACTTCTTGCCGGTTTTTTCACTTTCATTTTCACCATCATAAGTTGAATAAAAGTATGGCGTTGTTGACTCAAATTCAGCCGCACAAGTATCAACCATTTTGTACACCGGAATAAGGTGATGTTTTTTACGCAAATTGCGGACATCATCTTCTGTTTGCCGCCATAATTTGGCAATCATTGCATCACTAAAGCCGTATCGCTTAGCATTTTCTAACGTAGCAAAATCGCTCGGCTTAGCTGTGATTTCTTTTTCTAGCTCAACTATATGTTTAACAATATCTAAGAAATAGTAATTGATCTTGGTAAGTTCATGAACGTCCGACATTGTATAGCCTCTTCTAAACGCCTCAGCAAGGTAGAAAAGACGGTCATCCTGGACCTTTACCAGCTTGTTTTCAAGATCTTCATCCCTAGCATGATGGGCCTGGGACGAATAAAAATCTTTTTGATCAATTTCTAATGACCGAACCGCTTTTTGAAACGCTTCTTCGGCCGTGCGCCCAATCGCCATTACCTCACCGGTTGCCTTCATTTGAGTACCTAATTCACGGTCTGCCTTAGTAAATTTATCAAACGGAAAGCGTGGTATTTTGCATACTACGTAGTCAAGAGCAGGCTCAAATTCCGCAAAGGTAGTCCCAGTGACGGGGTTTTTAATTTCATCCAGAGTTAAGCCAACAGCAATTTTGGCAGCCATTTTAGCAATCGGATAACCAGTGGCTTTTGAAGCTAGGGCTGACGAACGAGAAACACGGGGATTAACTTCGATAACATCATAATTAAAACTGTTGGGATCAAGAGCGAGTTGGACATTGCATCCCCCTTCAATTTTCAGCGCCCTAATCAAGCGTAAGGAGCAGTCCCGCAACATTTGATACTCTTTATCAGATAAGGTTTGCGATGGGGAAAAAACAATCGAGTCACCAGTATGCACGCCAACAGGATCAAAGTTTTCCATACAGCAAACAATCATGGCATTATCATCATGGTCACGCATTACTTCAAACTCAATTTCTTTATAACCAGCAATTGAGCGCTCGATTAAGCACTCTGTCACCGGCGAAAGCTCTAAACCATTTTTGGCAACACTGGCTAATTCTTCGCGGTCGTTACAAATACCGCCACCCGTTCCGCCCATTGTAAAAGCGGGACGAACAATAATTGGGTAACCAATTTCATCACCAAACTCTAAGGCTTCCTGAACCGTCTTTACACTTTTAGATGGCGGTACTGGCTCACCCAGTTTTTGACAAAGCTCTTTAAATTTTTCCCTGTCTTCTGCTTGCTCAATTGACTCAAGTTTAGTTCCTAATAATTCAATATTGAGTTCAGTCAAAATACCGCTTTTAGCTAAGGACAAGGCCATATTTAACCCCACTTGCCCGCCTAAAGTTGGCAGAATTGCATCGGGGTATTCTTGACGAATGATGCGGGAAACTGAATCAACTGTCAAAGGCTCTAAATAAACCTTATCGGCAATTGTTGTATCAGTCATGATCGTGGCAGGATTCGAATTGACCAAAACCACTTCATACCCCTCTTCACGCAATGCTAAGCAAGCTTGCGTTCCTGAATAATCAAATTCGGCAGCCTGGCCAATAATAATCGGGCCAGACCCAATTACCATAATTTTTTTAATATCAGTTCGTTTAGGCATGATTTTCAGTTTCCTTTCTTTGATCAATCATCTGCATAAAGTAGTCAAAAATACCTTCCTCATCGTGTGGTCCAGGTGTACTGTCTGGGTGAAATTGTACTGAAAAGGCTGGATACTTTTTATGGCGCAAACCTTCAACGGTGCCGTCATTAACTTCAACATGCGTAATCATCAGGTTATCAGGATCAATTGATTCGCGCGCAACAGCATAGCCATGATTTTGGGAAGTAAAGCCAATATTACCGGTTGCGATTTCCCTTACTGGATGGTTAAAACCACGGTGACCGAATTTCATTTTATAAGTTTTAGCACCATTGGCTAAAGCAAAGACTTGGTGACCCATACAAATGCCCATCAAAGGAATTTGTTTTTCCACCTTGCGAACCATTTCAGCCGCAGCGCTCATTTCTAAGGGGTCGCCCGGTCCATTCGATAGTAAAACACCGTCTGGCTTTAATGCTAGAATCTTTTCTGCCGAAACAGTATAAGGCAAAACAACGCAGTTACAATCACGTTTTCCTAATTCACGTAAAATACTATTTTTTAGTCCAAAATCGACCACCACAATGTTGCGCTTTGATCCTGGTACGGGATAAGATTTTGAAGTTGAAACGCGGTCAATCACTCCTTTAGTGACATTTAATTGCTGCAACTGTTCAGCAATCTCTTTTGCTTCAGCTTTATCAGAGCAAATTTGACCACGCATGGTGCCGTACATTCGCAGCTTTTTAACTAAAGCACGCGTATCAATTCCCTGAATTCCAGGAGTATCCAAGCTTTTCAGAAATTTAGGCAAAGTTGTTTGCATCCGCCAATTATCGGGATGACGTGCTACTTGGTGACAGATGACCCCCTTAATTCCGGGCTCCAATGATTCGTAATCTGCTAAGGTAATACCATAATTACCAATTAGCGGATTAGTAAAAACCAGAATTTGATCTGCATATGACTGGTCCGTAATCGCTTCTTGGTAGCCAGTCATTCCAGTTGTAAAAACAACTTCACCTTTGGTTTCACGCGCACTGCCAAAACCTTCACCCTCATAAATACTGCCATCTTCTAAAATTAAATACCTCATTTAATTTCCTTTCTTTTGGAAGACAATTTCACCTGCCACCATTGTCAGCTCAGTTTGTCCGTATACTGAGTCACCAGTAAAAGGTGTATTTTTACCCTTTGATAAATAATCCTGTTCCTTTATTTGCTCTTCATGCGCTAAGTCAAAAATTGCTAGATCAGCTGGCTGACCAAGCGCTATTTTACCCGCGTGTTGTAAGTTGAAAGCGGCTGCAGGTTTAGTAGTAAGCCAACTCAGTAATTGCGTTAAAGTAAAAATCCCGGGTTTAACAAAATGTGTGTACAGTTCGCTAAAGGCAGTTTCACTTCCCGTAATACCAAAAGCCGCTTTTGCAAATCCGCCTTGTTTATCTTTTGCTGTGTGTGGTGCATGGTCAGTAGCAATCATGTCAATTGTGCCATCAAGTAAACCCGTAATTAAGGCCTGTTGGTCAGTCTTAGATCTTAGTGGTGGATTCATCTTATATTGTCCTTGGTTAGCGATAATATCTTGGTCAGCTAATAACAAATGATGCGGTGTTACTTCACAAGTCACATGAATACCCTTTTGCTTAGCAATTCTGACCAGTTCAACACTAGTTGCGGTTGAAACATGACAAATGTGGTAGTGGACACCCGTTTTTTGCGCTAGTAATAAATCACGGGCAATTTGAGTGGTCTCAGCTAATTCAGTGACTGGTCGCAATTCAAACTCATCCGCTTTGGTTCCTTCATTGATCACACCAAAGTTAAACAAAGAATCATCTTGAGCATGTTCTGCAATAACCAGATCATTTTCTTGCGCTTTTTGCATTGCCAAATACATTGTCTGGGCTTCTTGAACACCTTTACCATCATTGCTAAGAGCAAAACAACCTGCTTGTTTCAAACTATGATAATCGGGTAGTTCAGTTCCTTGCTCATCGACTGTAATTGGGCCGTATTGCAAGATATTTACTTGACCATTTTCCTGATTATTTTTGACCATTTTACTCATTAATTCGGCAGTGTTGGGAACCGGTACAACATTAGGCATTGCTCCCACCGTAGTAAAACCACCTCGAGCAGCCGCTAGCGACCCAGTTTGCACATTTTCCTTAGCGGTTTGTCCTGGATCACGATAATGAACATGCATATCCACCAAGCCCGGACTTACTAACTTGGCACTGGCATTTATTTCATGATCGGCTTGCAAATTAGTACCGATCGCACTAATTACACCATTTTCAATTAATAAATCTCCTCGCTCAATCTGATCCCCTAAAAATAGCTGACCGTTTTTAATTACCGTCGCCATTATGAAAGTCCTCCTAATTTGCGTCCACGAAGAACTGCCTCAATCATCGCCATTCGCATAAACACACCATTTTCCATTTGACGAACAAAGCGTGACTTGGGGGCCTCAACCAAGTCCCCTGCAAGTTCAACATCATGATTAATTGGACCCGGGTGCATAATGATGGCGTCATCCTTCATGGCCTGATAGCGCTCTTGATTAATGCCATATTCTGCATGATACTTTTTAGCATCAAATTGCGACTCATTAGGGTCACCCGCATGGCGTTCATGTTGAACACGCAAAAGCATCATGACATCCATCTCTCTAACCAAATCATCAAGTTTCTTAAATTGACCATACCGATCATATTCTTTGTCATACCAGTATTCAGGGCCGGAAAAGTAAACTTTAGCTCCTAGCTTAGTAAGAAGTTCCATGTCACTTTTAGCAACCCGAGAATTAGTAATGTCACCGACAATTGCGACCTTTAAATCTTTAAAGTGGCCAAATTGTTCATAAATCGTCATCATGTCCAGCATGCATTGTGATGGGTGCTGACCGCTGCCATCACCAGCATTAATTACCCCAATAGCCAAATGGTGACCTTGACCTGGATTAATCAGCTTTTCATAATATTCATTTTCAGAATGTCTGATTACTTCAATATCAATCCCGAGAGCCTGCATGATCAGCGAAGTATCATATAATGTTTCGCCTTTTTTAGTAGAACTGTGAGATGGGTCAAAGGGAATTACGGTTAGGCCCAAACGTCTTTCTGCCATTTCAAAACTGGTATGAGTTCGACTAGAATTTTCGAAAAACATGTTAGTAACATAAACTGGTTTAGTAAGGTGCGGGCTCGCTCCACCATTTTTAAAGTATTGTGCACGTGCAATTAAGGCCTCTACTTCTTCGACACTTAAATTTTCCACACTGACAAATGAAGGTAAGGTAACTAAGTTAGTTGTTTTCATTGTTTAAAACTCTTTCTTTTGTAAAAAAATAAACCTGAAGCATTAATCTCGCTCCAGGCTTATCAAAAGGATTTTTTCGGTGCAACAATGTGCATGACGAAAGAAACTCAAACCCTTCTGACCCTCTCTGGAGCCAATTAAATGGTTGAATTAATTAAAAGTATTAATCATGATAACGGTTTTAATTCGACGCTATCTTTTTGGTCGATTTCTTCAACGTGAACAGCAACTTGCTCATGCGATGACGTTGGGATATTTTTGCCAACAAAGTCAGCACGAATCGGCAATTCACGGTGACCACGATCAACCAAAACTGCGACTGCAATTGAACTTGGCCGGCCAGCATCCATGATGGCGTCCATCGCAGCCCGAATAGTGCGGCCAGTAAAGAGCACATCGTCAACTAACACAACATGCTTGTTAGAAACATCAACGCCCAAGTCCGCGTTATTGACAACTGGATCTTGCTTAAGCGAAGCATCATGACGATCATCACGGTAAAGCGTAATATCAAGTTGGCCAATTGGGACATCTACACCTTCAAGCTTTTGAATGCGATCATGAATTCTTTGTGCCAGATAAACACCACGCGTTTTGATGCCGACTAAAACTAAATCCTCAGTTCCCTTATTATGTTCAATAATTTCATAAGTAATTCGCGTTAAGGCCCGCTTCATTGCGAGTGCATCCCAAATTTCTTTTGCCATTTTCTTCTCCTCTTACTTCTTCGCCCATGAAAAAAGCACCTAATCTGCTTGAGACTAGGTGCTTCCTAAAAAGTCAATACTTAATTGAGCTTGCCTTGCTAGCCTCACGGGACTAATTTTAAAGACATTAATCTAGTTAAATATACGAGATGTTGGGCAAGTTGTCAACCGCTAAATTGTTTATTTGAAAAATAACTTCCTAAATCCGGTCACAATAGTTTATTTGGGCAAAATTGTTTTACACTTCTTAGGTAGCTACCGTCACAAGCTTATTTAATTTCAATTGACTTCTAACTAAAGTATTTCAAAAAAATATATGCCTAAAACTAATATCGGCCAATCAATGTCAGGAATTATTTTTTTCAGAAACAAGAGGTCAAGCGCGGCAAAGATAATCATAATAAGCCCAATAACTCTTTCCCATTTCTGCAAAGAAGATAGGCGTGCGCCGACTTCATGAGGATAAAATTTTTTAACCACTTTTTGGCTAAAAGACAGAGCGAAGAAAATTACTCCAAGCCCAACCCAAAAAAGCAGGTAAAATAGCCCTTGTTTTGAGTTAAAATCAGAATAATTAACTATTCCAACAAAAACTGCAAAAAAAGCGGTAATTCTCAATATCTGCTTGCCCGTAAACTTAGAAGTCAACATCTCTTTTTACCTTAAACCGTTTTAACCCTTTTTGCCGTTAACAATAATTTGTTTGAAAAAGTCGATTACTTTAAAATGCCAAGTAAAAAATCATTTCCAAAGAGCAAAGGCAGGCTCAGCAGGAAAAAGTGCAAATAGCAACCCAGTATCAAGTGTTATTAACAGAACTGTCTCATTATCTAGCATAAAACAAAATAATGATATTGCGACCAGCACTAACCCCATGCCACGCTCGAATTTTTGATTAGCGGATAATTGCGCATTTTTTTCGGGTATTTTTGCAACAATCTTGGGAATAAATGAACCCGCCAAGATTAAAAGCCCAATAATTAAAAATGTTATCAGGTATGTTGAACGGAAATTAGAACTTGCATGATAATATCCAAATAAACCTAGCAAAAATTGGACAGCTGCCATTAGCCACATTCTGACTTTACTGGCTAATTTTAACTCAAACATGATTATTTTGCGCCACCTTTAATTCCAATTACTAAAAACAAAAATTAAATAGTATTTTTTATTATTTAATAATATTATAATAAAGCTAGAAAGTAAAGCTGCTTATTAAATAAAAAACGCAAGCCCCCGTATCAGTTTTTGCGTTTTCCTGAACTAATTAAATTCTACTTGACCAACTAAGTCATTAATATCAGTAACACCTAATTTTTCAAGTATTGCAGGCAAATCTTGCGCAATGTGCGGACAGATAAGGGCATCCTTAAAGTGTGCACTGCCAACAGCTACTGCATTTGCTCCAGCTAGCATAAACTCAACTACATCTTGAGCACTTTCAATTCCACCCATGCCAATAATCGGCAAGTCCGTTACTTGGCGAACCTGATTAATTTGATACAAAGCAATTGGCTTAACACCCGCACCAGAATAGCCGCCAATATTATTACCAAGACGTGGTTTACGGGTTTCAATATTGATCCTCATTCCAGTAACGGTGTTAATCATGGATAAGCCATCTGCACCACCCGCTTCGGCAGCCTTAGCAATTTCGGTCACGCTCGTGACATTAGGCGTCAGTTTAATGTAAATTGGCACATCCACGACTGCTTTAATCGCTGCTGTTAACTCCTCAATTAAAGCTGGTTGAACGCCAAAGGTCATTCCGCCTTCAGCCACATTTGGACAGGAAAAATTAATTTCTAAGGCATTTACTTTGCCCGAATCTGCTAATTTACGGGCAACTTCAATATAGCCTGCCTTACTTTCGCCACCAACACTAGCCATTAATGGCAATTCGGGATATTGCTTTTTAATTGGCGGCAACTTAGCCGTAATTACTTCATCGACTCCAGGATTAGTAAGTCCCACAGAGTTTAGAACACCCTCATCAAGAACCGCTATTTGTGGCTGTGGGTTACCAATTCGTGCTTCAGGTGTTGTGGTTTTAATGACTAACGCACCTAATTCGTTTAAATCAAACTTTTTCGCCGCAGGCACATCACCGAACCCAAAAGTACCACTGGCAGGCATAAGTGGATTTTTCATCGTTAGTCCTGGTAAATTAACGCTAATTTTTGTCATCTTTTCCTCCAAAAAATGAATGCTCTCCGTCATTACAATTATTTTTGGGTCTATTTTACACGTTTTCTCATTTTTTAAAAGCAAAATTTTTGTTGTATTTTGCCTATCCCGGTGGTAAGCTCTTAATTAACGAACTTTAAACGGTACAGAGAGACCGCAAGTTAAACACGACTTAAATAAGAAAAAAGTCTATTTTGATGCACTCTCGTACCAGAATAGGCTTTTTTGCTTGTGGAGGTTTTATGAAAAAAGCAGTATTTGTAGCTTTGGACTATGACAATTTATCTGATGTTCAACAATTGTTAAAACAGTTGGGCGCGCCCAAAGAAACTTATTTAAAAGTGGGAATGGAACTCTTTTATCATTCTGGCTCTGAATTCGTTTCTGAACTAGTTCAGAAGGGTTATCATATTTTTTTAGATTTAAAGTTGCACGACATCCCTAATACCGTATATGGAGCAGCTAAACAATTGGCCCGGCTAGGGATTGATTGCACAACGATTCATGCTCTAGGTGGTAGTGCAATGATTGCAGCAGCAAAGAAAGGCTTAATTGAAGGTACAAAAGCTGGCAAGGAAGTGCCCAAGCTTTTAGCAGTAACTGAATTAACCTCGATTTCAGACCAAATTTTAGCAGACGAGCAAAACTGTTCATTACCAATGACCAAGCAAGTCGTTAGCCTTGCTAAAACCGCAAAAATTTCTGGAGCAGATGGCGTTATCTGCTCACCGCTGGAAGTTAGCAATTTGCGTAGTCAAGTTGGAGAAGACTTTCTCTACGTAACTCCCGGAATCCGGTTAGCAGAAAATCAAAATGGTGACCAAAAACGCGTCGCGACACCCCAAAAAGCTAAAGAATACGGCTCAAGTGCAATTGTGGTTGGCCGTCCGATTACGCAGGCTCAGGAACCAGCTATTGTCTATGAAAGAATTAAGAAGGAGTTTAATTAAATGTTTCAAGAACAAATCATTAATAAACTAGTTGAACAAAAAATCATTACAATTTCCCCAAGCAAACCATATACCTATGCTAGTGGTATGCTTTCACCAATCTATACTGATTTACGGTTAACAGTCTCATACCCTGATTTGCGGGACTGGATTGCTACTGATCTTGCCGACTTAATTAAAAAGAATTATCCAGATGTCACAATTATTGGTGGTGTAGCAACCGCTGGAATCCCTCATGCAGCTTGGGTTGCAGCCAAATTAGCGCTACCAATGATTTATGTACGTCCTGAGCCCAAAGATCATGGTAAGGGTAGACAAATTGAGGGGCGATTTAGTGCCAACGATAAAATTGTTTTAATAGATGATTTAATCACGACTGGTGGTTCCGTCTTAAATGCTGTCAAAGCAACTAAAAATGAAGGCGGCAATGTTATCGGTGTTGCTTCTATTTTTACTTATTATTTAAAAGATACTAAGCAAAACTTTGCCAAAGCTGATGTTAATTTCAGTCCCTTATTAACTTATCCTGAACTATTAAAAAAAGAGCAAGAAATGAATTATATCAGTGTTAAGGAATATGAAGCATTAAAAACCTGGCACGAAGACCCGTGGGCATGGGGTGAAAAATTTAATCACTAAAATAAAAATCCGATTACCAATTGATATTGGTGATCGGATTTTTATTAATGATTGTTAATGGCATTATTGAGCCGTTTACGGTAACGGAAATAGACCAAGAGCATGAGCGGCAGTAAAATCAATTGAATAGAGTAAAAGTACTTTACAGGTAAGATATCATTGACAAAGCCCATGATAATTGGGCCAAAGGACATCCCAACATCCAGTCCAAGATAAAATGTACTACTTGCCAGCCCCTGCTCACTGATCGGAGCTAATAGTAACGCGGTCGACTGTAAGATTGAGTAAATGACACCGTACCCAATAGCCATAAACGCCGCTGCCAAGGCCATGATCCAGTTATTTTTCATCACAGATAGCAACATAATGTAAATAAAAGTAGAAGCTAAACTAATCCAGAACCAGACCCCAAAAGGCACAGTATCAAATAAGTTCTTTAGCACAACCCTAATTAAAAGGAGTACAAGCGCATAAATTAAAAAGAATGAGCTGACAGCAACATGTAAATGCCTCTGTTCAGCATATGTAACCAAATCAGCTTGGGTGGCAAAATAAGGAAAAGCAAACAAAGTAGTTAACAGTGCAATCGGTAATACATTTTTCTGAATAATTTTAAGATGGTGTGGTGAGCCCTGTTTTTTGACTCGCTTTTGCGGATTCGCCCGATTACCAACAAATTGAATCATGATTACCATTAAAAAAGATGAAACAGCAGACGCAATTATGGCTGCCCGGTAGCCAGTCTTTTGGTAAATATTAATTGCTAAAGCTGGTGCAACCGCCATTGCCAACGCATTCATCAGACCATAAAAACCCATGGCCTGACCGACATGTTGCCGCGGAACTAAAAATGCTAGCCAAGTAGTCATACAAACAGTACATAAGACAAAGCCGGTTCCATTAATAATGCGCAACAGTAACAGCCAACCGCTAGCCGGTGCAAAAACATAGCCAATGACACCGATCATAATCAAAATTCCACCAATAAAGGAAAGTTGATATTTTGAAAATTTATCGGTTAAATTACCAGCAATTGGTCTTAAAAACATTGCTGCAATACTCATAATACCAACAATAATACCGGCAAATGCGCTGCTTGCACCTAAGCTTTTGGCATAACCATTGATTAATGGGTTAACGAACATCGTACTAAACATAAAGAAGAACGATGCTGCCATCACTAATATAACATCCTTAGTATAAATCGATTTTCCTTTAGCCATTTTCTCCTCACTATCTCTTAAAAAATAGTTAATATTAATATTCTAGCACTTCTAGGCCCTATAAGTAATGGGTTCTACCTAAATAGGCGGTTCTTTTTTGCTAATACAAGTAGCTAAATGGATGAAACTGTGCTCTTCTTTTAGAAAATTGGTCTACCTCGTAATACACAAAAAAACACTGAATCAATTAGATCCAGTGTTTTATTATTTTATATTTACCAGTAAGAAAGTCTTTGGTTTTCTTAATTAGTAACCCATGTATCTGTTTCTTTCCCAATCAGAAACAGTTTCAGCATATTGTGACCATTCAAGTTCTTTAGAGCTTGTAAAGCTTTGGGTCAAGTGCTCTCCAAGAGCATCTTGAATTAACTTGTCTTCCTTAAAAGCTTTAAGAGCATTGTGCAAAGTTGAAGGCAATGGCTTAATTCCCATTTCATTTCTCTTCTCTTCACTGACATCAAATAAGTTGCAATCGATTGGATCCATTGGCATCTCTTCTCTCTTGATGCCATCAAGACCAGCAGCTAGGCATGCGGCCAATAATAAGTATGGGTTAGCCGTTGGGTCAGCTGAACGCATTTCCAATCTGGTATTAACCTCTTCAGCTGAAGGTACGCGAACCATTGGTGACCGATTCTTTGAAGCCCAAGAAATATATACGGGTGCTTCATAGCCAGGAATCAATCTCTTGTATGAATTGACTGTTGGGTTAGCTACAGCAGTGATTGCACGTGCATGATCTAAAATACCATTTAAAAAGTAGAGCGCTGTATTGGACAAGTGGAATTTATTATTCTTGTCGTAAAAAGCATTTTTACCATTTTTGAATAATGACATGTTCGTGTGCATTCCGTTACCAGCTTGTCCCTGTAATGGTTTAGCCATGAATGTAGCGAATAATCCATGCTTTTTAGCAATTTCACGAACAACCATCTTAAAGGTTTGAACCCGGTCGGCTGTGGTTAATGCGTCATCAAACTTAAAGTCGATTTCTTGTTGACCGTCACCAACTTCATGGTGCGCTGCTTCAACTTCAAACCCAATACTTTCCAAAGTTTCAACGATATCACGTCTGCAACTAGCACTTTCATCATTGGAAGTAAGATCAAAGTATGAAGCATGATCAGGAACCTTTGTGGTCCAGTTGCCATTTTCATCAAGCTTAAGTAAATGAAATTCAGCTTCAAATCCAATATCAAATGCGGAAAAGCCCATATCCTTCATTTGTTCAACAATCCGCTTCAAATTGTTCCGCGGATCCCCTGCAAATGGCTTACCATCTGTCATATGAACAGAACAAATTAAGCAGCCAATCTTACCGCCCTGGCTATCTGTCCAAGGTAATACTGACCAAGTCGAAAAGTCTGGATATAAAACCATATCGCTTTCTTCTAAGCGAACAAAACCATCAATTGAAGAACCATCGAACCGAACATCATTAGTGAGTACTTTTTCCAGTTGACTATTAGGTACTTCAACTGCCTTGAGTGTCCCATTAATGTCAGTAAAAGTTAGTCGAATAAAACGAACATCGTCATTAGCGACGCTTTTTCTTATATCATCTGCTGTAATTTTCTTTGTCATGCTTTTCCACCTAAAAAAATATAAACAACTTATAATTGGTATAGCCCAGGCAAGTACTCAACTACCTGCCTAAAACTTGATTAATAGATTAGCAAAACATTAAATAAAAGTCAAAGTGGTCTAACCACTTTTTGCTAATCTTTACCAAAGTTTTACTTTAATTAAAGCCCTTTTCAATGCAAAAATTAATTTTGGAAAAAGAGCTCATTAACTGCATTAGTGATAGCAATCTTGACATGAGCATATGTCAAGCCACCTTGCATATAAATCGCGTATGGCGGCCGAATTGGTCCATCGCCTGAGAATTCGATGCTTGCACCTTCGACAAATGAACCATCTGCCATGATTACCTGATCCTCATAACCTGTATCATTACTTGGGACAGGATCAACGAATGAGTTAATTGGAGAATTTTCTTGCAGTGCTTTAGCAAATCTAATCATCTTATCTTTATCATGGAAGATAACTGCCTGAATTAAGTCTGTCCGATCATCATCCCACTTTGGTGATACTTGAGCACCCATTCTGGCCAATAAGGCAGAAGAATAAATTGCCCCTTTAATCGCATTACCAGTGACACTTGGTGAAATAAACAAGCCCTCAAAATAATCAAGGTTGTTGTTAAGACTGGCACCTTCTTCTCTACCAATTCCTCCAGCCGTGAGTCTGGCGGCAGTATTTTCAATTAATTCATGTTTACCAACAACATAACCACCAACTTTGGCCAATCCACCGCCAGCATTTTTAATTAATGACCCAGCCATTAAGTCGGCCCCAAACTCAGTCGGTTCATGCTTTTCGGAAAATTCTCCATAGCAATTATCAACAAAGACAATACTATTAGGACTAACTTCACGAATCATCGCAATCATCGGCTTGATTTTTTCAACCGTAAAGCTTTGACGTGTGTCATAGCCACGAGAGCGCTGAATGACAACCATCTTAGGTTGGTGCTCAGATAACAACTTGCGAGCTGCTGCAAAATCAACGTCTCCGTCTTTTAAAGGAACATGGGAAAACTTAACGCCATATGACTTTAAGCTTCCTCGGCCGTCGCCCGCAATTCCGATTACTTGTTGCAGTGTATCATATGGCATACCAGTAATATAAGTTAGTTCGTCTCCTGGCAGCAAATTGCCAGCCATCGCTGTTGCTAAGGTATGAGTACCAGAGACAAATTGTGAGCGAACTAAGGCATCTTCAGTATGAAAAATTTGCGCGTAAATGCGATCAAGCTTATCGCGACCACTATCATCCGATCCATAACCAGTACTTCCGATTAAGTCAGCTTCAGCAACTGCTTCATCCTTAAAGGCTTGTAAGACCTTATTTTGGTTAAAAAGGATATTATCATCAATTTTACTTAATTGCGGTGCAATCTGTTGATCAATTTCGTTAACAATTTGTTGTAATTCTTGCGGCCAATTATTCATTCAACCATTCCTTCACTTTCTGTTCTATCTTTATCTGACATTCTGGGTCGTCTAACGGGTCAAACCAGACAACGGGCAATTGATTTCTAAAGTATGTTAGCTGTCTTTTGGCATAGCGCCGAGATGCAGCTTTAACTTTTGCGATACAATCCTCTAATGTGCTTTCACCAGTAAAATACGGAAAAAATTCTTTATAGCCAATCGCTTGCAAAATCTGGTACTCTTTTTCCCGATTTTGATAAACAAATTCTGCTTCGCCTAACAGTCCCTCTTGCATCATCTGATCTACCCGAAGATTAATTCTGCGATAAATTTCCTGTCTGTTTGCATTAAGACCAATAATTAAATAATCATACCGTGGCATTATTTTTTCCTGTTGTTCAGAAAACTTTTGTCCGGTTCGGTCAATAACGGTCAACGCCCGTAGTACACGTCGGGTATTATTAAGTGGGATTTTCTCGGCCGCTGCTTGATCTCGCTGGTTTAATTCCTGCCATAATTTTTCCGCTCCATTTAAAGCTAAGAATTGTTGCCACTTTTCATCAATTGCCTGCTGCTGTTCCTTTTTCTCACCTAATTGCATCTGGTTTAACAGTGCATTGACATAAAAGCCAGTTCCACCTACGAGCATTGGTAACTCTTTTTTGGTCGCAATTGTATTGACCGCCGTTTCGGCTTGTTTAACAAAATCAACAACGGAGTATGGCTCAAAGACCGAGCGCGTGTCGACTAAGTAATGATGGACTGCTTTTTGCTCTTCAGGTGTTGCTTTGGCTGTCCCAATTGCCACTTCACGATAAACCTGCATCGAATCGCCCGACACAATAGCCGCATTAAGCTTTTGTGCCAAAGAAATCGCCAAACTGGTTTTACCAATCGCTGTTGGTCCTACGATTGCTATGATTTTCTGCATTTTTCGCTTCCCTTTTGTACTTTTTTAATTATATATTAAAAAAACACGTTTGAAAAAAATGACAAACATGTTCCTTAATTAATATTTAGATGATTTCGTCCGTCCATTCCACTCATCAAAGCCATTTTTAAGCCATTTAATTGAAGAGAAGTGCTTTTTTTGTAAAAATCTTGCTGCACGAAGAGTTACAGATAACGAATCTGAATAAAGGTAAACCGGAAGATCTGCTCTTAATTCAGTATATTGGTACTTCAACATGGTATAAGGCAAATTCCGTGCCCCATCAATGTGCTTTCTTTTGAAGGGAGCTTTTTCCCGTAAATCAACAATCTGAGCCTTTCTCATGCCCTGATTGAACTCATCATTAGTCAAATCACCGTTACCTAAGCGCTTAGTTTGAATTTTATTCCATAGCCAAACCAGAACAAAGGCAAGGATGATAACAACCAATACCACGTCTACAATAATTAAAAAAGTTGACATAAATTTTCTTCTCTCCTATCAAAGTTTATAAAAATAATATACTCCTAAATTAGGAGTGATGCTTATTTTTCTCAAGCTTTTCTTCATATTCGTGTTCCCGGCGAAGAATTAGCTTAGCAATTAAATAGTCATGCTGATCAATTAAATGCGCACGATTAATATTATCAAGCTCCAGCGCCATTAATTCAATATCCCAAATTCTTTTGCCAACATGGACCATAATGCCATATTTTTCAAGAAGTTGTTGAACATCGTATAAAGTTTTCATGATAATTTGATAACCATACCCATTCTGACAGTAGCCACACAATAGACAATTAATACGGTGGCTGCCACCACTCTTTCCTTAACAGAGTAATGGTGGGTTGTCCGATCTCCGAGGATAATTGCAATTAGAAAGCCGACTGCTAAACCGCCAATATGGCCTTGAATATCGATATTAGGCGAAAACAAATCAAGCACAATATTAATCACAGCTAGCCAAAAAGCCTGCTTACCTAAATAAGAAATAACTGGATTGGCACGATTCTTAACTGCAACTGCAGTCATGGCACCAAAAAGGCCAAATAACGCAGTCGATGCACCAGCACTTAAAGAACTGTCACTACCAAGAGCCAAGCTAAGCAAATTGCCCCCAACACCAGCGGATAGATACAGAAGTAAAAAACGCCAGTGGCCCAATAATGGTTCAATATAAGTACCAATGTAATAGATCATCACCGCATTAGAAGCTAAATGCATGATCCCAATATGTAAAAACTGAGCCGTAAATAAACGCCACCATTGGTTTTGTCCCACAACAGCAAGATTATTCATTGCGCCCATTTTTACTAAAACATAGGCATTCTCTGATCCACCTTGCATCACTTCAATTAAAAAGACTACCAAAAGTGTCAGTAAAATGGCAACAGTAATATAACAGTTTTTCAAATATTGTCGTTGATTCATCTTAACCTCATTTATTTTTGCAAGATTGAATTAGGCGTAATAATAGTTTGAATCGGGATATCTGTTTGTTCAACATTCCAAGTCGCGGTTTCAAAAATCATTTGTGAGTTTGCCAAAGCAACAGTTGCTGCATTCGGATGTTTAGCTAAAAATCTGTCGTAGTATCCCCCACCAAATCCAACACGTTGATGGGAATCGCGAGCAAAGGCCAAACCAGGAACAATGACTAAGTCAAGCTGGTTATTGACTTTTGCCTTAGGATCTTCAACTTCCTCAACACCAAATTTTGTTTTACCAAGCTTCGTAGTGTAATTATATGAAAGAAAATCTTGTGAACGTTCAGGATTGTCATTAGCGCGGGCTAAATAGACATCCTTACCCTGATCCCATAAATAGGCAATTAATTTAGAGGTATCGACTTCATATGATAAAGAAGAAGTTACTCCAATACTTTCCTTGCCATCTAAAATTTGTGAATTAATGAAATTCGTGAGCAAAGCTTGATCTTCAGTATCTTTTTCAGTACTATCCGCAAAACTGCTCAATCTTTCTTTTTGTTTTTGCCGTAGTTCTTTTTTATTCATGCTTATTCCATACAAAAAATAGCAGGAGCATAGGCCCTTGCTATAGTTAGTTTATTACTTAGTTTCACGATGAAGAGTCGTATGTCTTTCAACTGGGCAATACTTCTTCAAACTTAAACGTTCCGGATGCTTACGCTTGTTTTTCTTAGATAAGTAACTTCTATCTCCACATTCGGTGCATTCCAAAATGATGTTATCTGCCATTTCTTTCACCACCTAAATTCTTTATTCTGACTGTATAAGTTTAGCATTTCTCTGGACTTTTTACCAGCGATAATTACCAAATTTCTATTTTTTATGTAGTTTAAAGTAATCTTGAACCATTGCCTTAGTCATTTGCAGCGTATAAGACCCTTCTAATTCTGGGTCTAAACCTGGAAAGACAACAGCCGTAGCAATTTCCGCATTGTTAGAAGGTGCATACCCGACAAAGGTGGCATTAACCAATTCCGGCGGATTTTTCTGGTTAGGGTGATCAGGATCATAGTAAAAGGTTTGCGCCGTACCAGATTTACCTGAAATCGATGGTTTGACATCCTTTAGTTTGTGGGCCGTTCCCCAAGAATTGGTTCCATGAACTACCCGCCAAAAACCTTGCCGCACAACATCCAATTCACTTGGGGTCCAAGGAATTTTCAGCTGGACATTAGGCTTTTTATTATAGTCAATGTAAACCTTTTTGCCATTACTTGCTGTTCGACCAATTGACTGCACAACATATGGCTGCATCCTATAGCCACCGTTGGCAATAGTTGAAACATATTGCACCATTTGAATTGGCGTGTAGGCGTCATAGTTACCGTATGACAGGTCAAGAACAGAACCAGAAAGAATATTTCCGTGTTCATCAAAAGACTTACCCTGAATACCTGATATTTCACCCGGCAAGTCAACGCCGGTTTTTTGACCCAACCCAAACATGTTAAAGTTATGCCGCAAAGTATCAAATGCGGTCGAAGGCATATGAATGTATTGTTTAGGAATGTATTTTGCATGTACCCAGTTCATCGCCAAGTGCATCATGTAAATGTTACTGGAAACTTCCAAAGCGGTCGAAGCATCAAGAGCACCAAAGGTTCCAACCGGATAAACTGATTTTTTAATCGGTGTTCCTGGAAGATAAACTGGCGTATCCGGTAAGACATTATTAGTTGGCGTGATTACGTTATTGATTAAACCGCCACTAACCATTGCTCCCTTAACAGCAGACCCCATAACAAATGCTTGGTTAATTACACCGAGAGCATTGTTAGTTGTTTTATTCTTCTTCGGATCACGACTAATGCCGGCTACAGCTAATAATGCACCTGTTTTAGGATTCATTGCAACCGCATAAGCACCATTAGAATAGCGAGCCGCACCAGAAGCAATTGCTGAAGAATATATTTGTTGTAAAGAGTTCTGCACTTCTTTTTGATATTTGGCATCTAAGGTCAAAACTAAGCTTGCTCCAGCCTGACCAGAGTAAACTGACTTAGTTTGTTCAATGTTGCCTGAACTCTTAGTCCAAATTTTGCTAGTGGATTTAGTTCCCTTTAATAAAGGCTCATATTCTTGTTCTAAGTAGGAAGTACCCACGCGATCATTACGAGAATAACCGTTAGTTAAATAATATTGTAAATTATCACTTGGCAAGCCGGCCTTTTCTGTTGATACAGATCCGATAATACTCTGAATTGAAGACCCGTTAGGATATGATCTCTGCCAATCTGTTCCAATTCCAACACCGGGTAAATCGGATAAGTGCTCCCCAACTTCAGCTATTTCTTTATCAGTCAAATCGCTGTTTTTTAAATAAATTGTCGATAAAGTATAGGCACCCGAGATTTTGTTATAAATCAGAGCCGCCGTTTTTTCCCGATCGGTTAATTTAATGTGTTCAGCCCGCACTTGGTCATGAATTCGATTATTGATTAGTTCATCATCTTCTGTTGCCCTGATTGACTTGGGCACTTTAGCGGTTTCTTTTGTACTATTTTTCTTATCACCCAAGTAATAATCAATCACTTGTTGTTCAGTTGGTTTTTCGTTCTTGATGCGAATATACTGGCTAAGCTTATTTGAAATAGAATAAATATCATCAGCAGTTGTAGAAACACTTTTAGTATAAGTAATAGCATTTTTGGCTTTATTACCAACCAAAATACGGCCCTTGCTGTCATACATCACTCCCCGAGGTACTTGGCTGGAAACGACGGCGGAATTTGATTTTTGTACTTCGGCTTTAAACCGCGACCCATAGCCAATTTGCAGATAAGCCAGCTGCCCAATTAAAGTCGCAAAAAGCACAAAAATAATCGCCAAAATGATTTTCATTCTGATTGGCGTTGAAGGTTGATTTTTTGTACTATTAGATTTAGTTTTTCGATTATTCTTAAAAAATTTCACGTAACTCAAACCTCACTAAACTAGTGGTTATTTTACCAAAAACTAGGGTGCAATTCTATTAGTTGGACATTGCTTTGACAAAATTTTACCAGATTTTAGTTAATCCGCATAATTGCGCTGTTTTAATTATCATCATTCTCTGTCAGGATAGAAGAACTTGAAAGCCTTTTGCTAAAATATCTTCTGTATTTATTTCTTTTGTAATAAAATAAATAATATAAAGACTTAGATTAAAATGGAAAGAAGAAACAAAAATGACACTTGAATACCAAATTGGTGTTGATGCTGGTGGTACTCATACTACCGCAATCGCCTATGATATGAGCGGTCAAGAAATTGAACGCAGTGAAGCTGGCCCCGGACAAGTTAATACAGATTACGACAATGCAATTAGTAATATTACCGGAGCTATTAACCAACTAATTGACCAAATTGACGGTGATTGCCAACGGATTTTATGTGGTATGGCTGGACTTTCAGTAATCGGGCATGCACCTGAAGTAGCTGCAGAAATTTCTGCCAAGGTTAACAATTTGCCTACTAGAGCTGTAACAGATTCACTACTTGCCCTGTATAGCGGGCTTGAAGGTGAAGATGGTGGACTAGTAATTGCTGGTACTGGTTCAGTCTTTAATGGCCTGCAAAAAGGGCGAATCATTACCACTGGTGGTTATGGCTCAATTTTAGGTGATGAAGGTTCTGGTTATGCAATTGCCTTAACTGCCTTAAAAGCCGCACTTTTAAGCTGGGACAAACGCGAAGAAAATGCCTTAATTCCAATGTTTAATGACCTATTTAAGACTGATAATATTGTTGATGGGACCGCTAAATTTTACCAAATGTCCAACCCAGAAGTTGCCTCAATGGCCGTTAGCGTGGCAAAGCTTGCCGATAATGGTGATCAAGATGCTATTGCTGTAATTAAAGAGCAAGCTGAATTGCTTGCCCGCGATATTATTATCGGAATGGATCGCTATGAGGAGCCTAAGCCAATGCGGATTGCTCTGACCGGATCAGTTCTAGCTAATAATGCAATGCTACGCAACTTTTTAGAAGAAAAGGTTAAGGAGCATTACCCTAATGCGGAATTCTCTATTTCAAACGGCGAAAATGCTCGCGGCGTTATTTACGATAAAAGTAAGGATTACCGCTACTTTACAAGTCGGTAATATTTACTAAAAAATACTAAAAAACAGATTACTGGTTGCAGTAATCTGTTTTTTTTAATTAAAGAGTTTTATTCTTCAACCTTGTTGATAACAACGTCAAACTTACCACCTGGGGTGGCAATAGTGACTGTTTCGCCTTTTTTCTTGCCTAAAATTGCTTGTGCAATTGGTGAATCGTTAGAAATCTTTCCACTTAATGGATCAGATTCATCACTTCCGACAATGGTGTATGTTTCTGGTTCGTCTTCACCAACCTCAGTATAAGTAACAGTCTTACCAACTGCTACTTCATCGGGGTCACTTGAATTAGCATCTACCACATGAGCATACTTTAACATTTCTTCAACAACGTTAATCCGATCTTCAAGATGACTTTGCTCATCCTTAGCAGCATCATATTCTGAGTTTTCAGATAAGTCACCGTAAGAACGCGCAACCTTAATTCGCTCAATTACTTCAGGACGTTTAACAACTTTTAAATTTTTTAATTCTGCCTCAAGTTTTTCTTTTCCTTCGGCAGTCATTGGATATGATTTCTCAGGCATAAAATTTCCTACTCCTTAAAGTTAAAATTCTTTTTGCACTGGTCTATAATATTGATTTCTGTGCTTAAAGTCAACCTCTAACGAATTTCCGCACCAAGTTGATTCTCTAAGCTACTTGTAATTTGAGCCGTTACTTTATTAACAACTTCATCAGTTAACGTATCTTGCTCATTTAAGAAATGAAGTCGGTACGCGAGACTCTTCTTATTATTTTCAATATGTGACCCTTGATAAACATCGATTACGCGCAAGTCGTGCAAATACTTGCCGCCATTTGCTTCAATTACATTTTCAATTTCTTGATTGGTAATATCTTGCTCAACTAAGATTGAGAGGTCGCGATCAATTGCCGGGAATTTAGGTGCTGCTTTGGAAACAGTCTTAGGATTAACAATTAACGGCACAATCAGATCAAGGTCTAATTCATAGCCATATAATTCGCTACCTCTCATTACCTTGCTTGAACGGGTAACGTCATGACTAATCATACCGATCATCCCCACGTACTGCTTTTTGATATAAATTCCAGCGGTCCGAGTCGGATGCATCTTGGCAATTACCTCTGCTTTATATTCAACATCACTAGAATTGATACCAATAGCAGTGAATAAATTAGTTAATTGCCCCTTCACATAATAAAAATCAATTTTTTCTTTATTATGTTGCCAATTTTCAAAATACACATTACCAGAATATAACGCTGCAAGATGCTCATGCTCATTGTAGGTATTGTTTTCAAAGTCATAAACACGGCCTTGCTCAAAAATTGCTAGTTGATTCTGCTTCCGCGCCATGTTGTAACTGGCAGCATCAACTAAACCAGTTAGCAAGTTTTGCCTTAATGTAGAACGACTTGAATTCAGTGGCATCTGAACTTGAACCATTTTTTGGGGTTCTCTCATAAAAGATACAGCCTTTTCAGGTGAGGTTAGCGAATAAGAAATTGCTTCAATTAATCCCTGTCCCTGAACAACATTTTTAATTCGTCTGATAGCTTCTTCTTTTTCAGAATAGCCCCCAAGAGTTTCTGCTAAAACTGGCTGGGTTGATTTAATATTATCATAGCCATAAAGTCGGCCGACTTCTTCAACTAAATCAGCAGCAATAGCCACATCCCAACGTCTTGCAGGTACTTCAACAGTTAAATTATCGCCATCGATTTGTGCGGCAAAATTAAGTCTTTCAAACAAGTGTTTAATTTCAGCGGCAGAAATTGATGCGCCAAGTGTCTTATTTAAATATGAAATGGTCGTATGAATAACATCTTGCTTACGCTCAGTTTCAGTAGCGGTAACGACACCTTCATTGATTGTTCCGTTAGCATCATTGCGTAATAATAAGGCAGCTATATCAAGCGCTCTTCTAGTTGCATCCCAATTAACGCCCTTTTCATAGCGACTGGAAGCTTCAGTTCGATTAGCGTGGCGTAATGCTGCTTTTCTGATCAAAGTTGGATCAAAAATTGCTGACTCCAGAATAACATCTGTAGTGTCGTCCTTAATTTCTGAATTAAGTCCACCCATTACACCGGCCATCATAACCACTTCGTTTCCGTTCGTGATTACAATATCTTCTGGATCAAGGTCAACATTTTTATCATTAAGGAGCGTGAGTTTTTCGCCCTTGTTAGCTTTTCTAACTACCAGCTTGTTAGTTGCAAATGCTCTGGCATCATACGTATGCATCGGTTGGCCAGTTAGCAGCATCACGTAGTTAGTAACATCAACGACATTATTAACTGGGCGAATTCCGGCATTCCACAAGCGTTTTTGCAGCCAAAGCGGACTGTCAGCAACTTTTACTCCGCTAATCTTGCGTAGGTAAAACTTCGGGGCAAGCTGAGAATCAACCTCGGTGTTAAAATTGCTTGTCCAATCAGGACCATCTACCCTTAAAGTTACGTCTTCAATTTTAACCGGCTCGTCGACAATGGCACCTACCTCGTAGGCAGAACCTTCCATTGACAGCGTATCTGCCCGGTTAGGAGTGATATCAAAATCAAAAATATAATCATCCATTCCGAGCGGTGCAAAAGCAGCTTCACCAGGCTTAACATCAGCATCTTGAGGGAAAACATAAATGCCATCGGTATATTTTTCTGGAACAAGATTATCAGCAAAACCAATTTCTTGTAAACCACAGATCATACCATCAGATTGATAACCACGTAATTTACCCTTTTTAATTTTAACGTTGTCGGCAATGCGGGCCCCAGGAAGGGCTACAACAACATCTTCGCCTGCAGCAACATTAGGAGCACCACAGACAATTTGATGAGGTTCATCTTCACCAACATCAACGTGAGTTAAATTAAGGTGGGTGCCCTCAATTGCCTCACAGTCTAAAATATGACCGATGACGATTTTTTTCAAACCTTCTTCAGGGTGCTTTACTTCAGCGACTTCGACACCTGTCCTAGTAATTTTTTCACCTAATTCATTTGGATCCTGATCCAATTTTAGAAAATCTTGTAGCCATTGATATGAAACTAGCATTATCTTTCCTCCCTACTGAATTGTTCTAAGAAACGGACATCATTGGTATAGAAATCACGAATGTCATCAATGCCATATTTAAGAATCGCAAACCGGTCGAGTCCAACACCAAAAGCAAACCCGCCATATTTATTTGAATCAACACCAGCATTTTCAAGTACATTAGGATGAACCATTCCTGCTCCCAAAACTTCGATCCAGCCAGTATATTTACAAATTGGGCAGCCCTTGCCGTCACAGTTGAAACAGGAAACATCCATTTCGACGGATGGTTCAGTGAATGGGAAGTAACTTGGACGCAAACGGGTCTCACGATCCTGACCAAAAACATGTTTAGTCATCAATTCTAGCGTTCCCTTCAAATCACCCATTGTAATATTTTCATCAACAACGAGCCCTTCCATTTGCATGAATTGGTGTGAGTGCGTTGCATCATCATCATCACGACGATAAACCTTACCTGGGCCAACCATTTTTAAAGGACCTTTAGTAAAATCATGTTTTTCTAAAACTCGCGCCTGATCACCAGAAGTTTGCGACCGTAATAGGTCTTCCTTATCAACATAGAAGGTTTCTTGCATATCGCGAGCTGGGTGATCCTTAGGCAAGTTCATCATTTCAAAACAGTAATGGTCAGTTTCAATTTCAGGACCTTGAACAACTTGATAGCCCATTCCAATAAAATAATTTTCCAAATCATCAAGAATGATATTAATTGGATGCTTTACGCCCAAATGAGTTACCCGACCTGGCAAAGTAACATCAATTTGCTCCTTTGCGAGCTGCTCTTCAACCAACTTTTCAACGATTTCATTTTTGGCATCATCTAGTTTTTGGTTAAATAAATCCCGGACTTTGTTGACGTTTTGCCCAACTTCTCGTCTTTTTTCAGGTTCAACCTCTTTCATTGAATGCAAAATTTCAGTTAATTCACTTTTGCGTCCGACAAGTTTAACCCGAACATCATTCAGCTTTTCCTCAGTCTTAGCTTGAGAAATTTCGCTTAAGCCCTGCTCACGCAGCTCCTTCAGCCTTTCAAATAAATCCATAAATAACTATTTCCTTTCAAATAAAAAAGCTCCGTCCCCTAAAAGGGACGAAGCTTCGCGGTACCACCCTAGTTTGGGCATTAATAACCCACACTTAAGTTTTCGATAACGGCGAATACCGGAATTGATTAGATCCTACTAGTAAGATGAAATTCACAGATCCGTTTAAACTTTTCTTTCAGCTTAATAAAAAAGTCTCTCTGAATAAATGATCGCTGCTACTAGTCTTACTTTCTGTAATTAACTATAAGAATAATTCATTTCACTCAAACTTGCAAGTAAATATCAAATTCTCATTAAACCCATTTATCTGCCCAATTATGAATTTGATCAAAGACTGGCTTGAGATCTTCGCCTTTTTTAGTTAGACCGTATGAAATGATTTTGGTTTTACTGTCAACTGAACGCTTGACAATTTTTGCTTGCTCTAGTTCTTTCAGACGCTCAACTAAGACACGGTCAGAGCATGCCTTAACGCACTGAGCCAAATCCTTAAAACGCATATAATCACCAGCACAAAGGGAACTAATAATTAGCCCATTCCACTTTTTACCAATGATTTTAAATGCATTTATAAAATGCTGACAGTGCTCATAATCTGTCCCTAAACAGTCAGAACAACCCTTAGTTTTATCGTCTTTAGCCATAATCCATTCCTCCCACAGCAAAGCAATGATATCAACTTATTATAAAAAAAACACTTACTAAAAACAAGGACAATCCATTATGCAAAGTGGTAAATAATAATACCAGCCGCTACGGCGGCATTCAAGGATTCTGCTTGGCCTTTAATCGGGATATATAATTTTTCATCACAAATTGCCGCAATCTCGTCACTAACCCCATGTGCCTCATTGCCAATAACCAAACCAAGCTGCGCTACTTTGGCAAACTCTTGTAGCTGCTTGGCAGTTTTATCTAGCATACTGCTATAAACCGGTATGGCATTGTCATTTAGTGCATTGATTACTTCAACTAAGTCAGCATTGATGATATTGATATGGAACTGGCTTCCCTGCATTGCACGCTGCGTCTTGGGATTATAAATATCAACACTATTGGGCGATAAAACTACGCCGTCAAAACCAGCCGCATCCGCAGTTCTAATTATTGTACCGGCGTTGCCAGGATCTGATACATTATCTAGCAAAACCCATTTACCAAAATTAAAAGGGTATTGCTTGGGTTGCGCTATCTTTAAGACCATAAAGATGTTTTGTGAATTTTTGGTACTAGATAAATGATGAGCAATGGCTGAATTAATCAAATAAATATTTTTACCATCTAGGTCAACCTGATAGTCTTCTGCTACTTGATTTAACGCCTGCTCGGTTCCCAGCAAATCGACAAAATTTAAATTAGCTTTAAACGCTTCTTCAATTAAGTGAAAACCCTCAATTAAATATAAGCCAGTATCTTCACGGTATTTCTTTTGTTTTAATTTAGCTAAATCTTTAATCAGTTTATTATTAACTGAACTAAGTTGTTCCATTTAGTAAGCATCTTCTTTCAAACTTTATTATAATGTAATATCTATCAAATAAAATGGTAAAATCGACTTAGACTGAGTTTAATTTTTATTAGAAAGGAACCATCATGGCATTTTTCAATAATCGACACGAAAAACAGTCACAATCAGCGCAAGATTCATTTGAAACATGGAAACTAACCGCTTCAGGTGTAGTTCAAGGCGTTGGTTTCAGGTGGAGTGTTCTAAATCTTGCCAACAAAATGGGGCTTACGGGTAATGTTTGCAATAATAGCGATCAAACCGTAACAATCACTTTACAGACAAGTCTTGACCACGTCAACCAATTTATTAAGGAGCTGCCCCAAAATGTATCTCCTTATGCCCAAATCTCAACGATTAAAAAAGAAAAGCTGGCAAATGTAGCCAAAATGCATGGTTTTCATGTATTATATTAAGTATTGACTTTAAAAATAAACATTATGGTGAATTGAATGAAGAAATTTCGCAAATATATTGGATTGGCTGCACTTTGTTTTGCAGTCATGTTAATTGTTACCGCTTGTGCGCAAAATGGCAAAGGAGTTACTAAACCTCCTACAGACTTTTTCTATGGCACAATCTATAATTTTATTGGAAAACCATTACAAAATGTCATGCTCTATTTTTCCCACGTTATCGGTGGTGCTAACGGAGCTGGTTGGGCCATTATCTTAATGACCTTTGTTGTTAGAATGGTTCTTCTTCCTCTAATGCTTAACCAGCAGAAGAAGTCGACGACACAACAGGAAAAAATGGCTCGCGTTCAGCCGCAAATGAAGCTAATTCAGGAGACAATGAAGCGCAAGGACTTAACTCAAGACCAGCAATTGACTCTTGGCACTTGGCAACGCGAATTGTATTCGCAGAATAATCTTTCGTTAACAGGCGGAATGGGCTGTCTGCCACTGATTATTCAGTTTCCAATTATGATTGGGATTTACCAAGCTGTAATGTATTCCAAGCCACTTGCCCATTCATTTTTCTTTGGCATTTCACTTAGTGAAAGATCTATTTCGGTAACAATCATTGCAACAATTTTTGCCTTTTTACAAGGATATATTTCTTTAATTGGCATTCCGAAAGAACAGAAGAAACAAATGCAATCAATGATGCTGATGAATCCGCTCATGACACTATTTATTTCACTGTCTGTATCAGGTTCAGTTGCATTATATTGGGCAGCCGGTAATATCTTTTCAGTTATTCAACAATTAATTGTTACCTTTATCATTATGCCAAAAGTTAAAAAAGAAGTTGATGAAGAATTAAAGCACGAGCCAATTAAGGCCGTCGTTACTCAAGAAAAAATTGATGAGTTGCTCAATCAATCTTCTGCGGCACCTAAGGTTAATAAACAGACGCAAGAATTACATCAAAATCTGCGTAACCGGAATAAAGGAAAACAGCATCATAAACATTAAGTAGCTTGCAAGCAAAAGATAGCTTGCGGTAAAACGATAAAAGCCTCGGAGTTAGAAACAACTTCGAGGTTTTTATATGGGTAAATTATCTAAGCAAGAAAAAATTAAAGTAAAACTAAGAGGACTAATCCCGATTAAATATCGGCTATTAGTCCTCAATTAAATTTATTAAACTGTCCTAGTTTCTATTTACCCTTTTTAGCTTTCTCAGCTTGATCACGTTCACGCAACTTTTGGGCTTGCTTCTTCGTCAGAGATGGGAATGCAATTATAAATTGGCTTCCTTGTCCTTCAACTGAATCAACGCCAATTTTGCCGTGATAACTATGTACTAATTTTTGAGCAATCGATAAGCCTAAACCGTTACCGCCCTTTTCGCGCGTCCGTGCCTTGTCAACGCGGTAGAACCGGTTAAAGATCTTGCTTTGATCTTCTTTAGAAATTCCTTCACCAAAGTCCTGAACAATAATATGAACCTCGTTTTGCGCTAATCCAGCAGAAATGTTGATTTCCTTGCGATCAGTTGAATACTTGATGCCATTATCAACCAAGATAACAAGTAATTGTTCTAAGTGTCCCTGATAAATTTGAATTTGCGTATCTTGCGGCATATCATCCATATCAAGTCTGATGACAAAGTCTTTATGAACCATTGACATGTCGCCAGCAACACGTTTCAAGACATCAGCGACATTGGTAACAGCATTCGGGTATTGAACATTAATCTGTTCAGCTCTAGTTAAATCTAGCATTTCCTGAATTAAATGCTGCATTCTCTTGGCTTCCTGAAGAGAAGCTTTAATTGACTCCTCAAGAATTTCCGGATCATCTTTACCCCAGCGTTCAAGCATATTCAAGTGCCCTTCAATTACCGCCACTGGAGTTCGCAACTCATGCGAAACATCCCCAACAAATTCTTTTTGCTGGTCAATATAACGCTGCATGCGATCAAGCATTTGATTAAGCGAAACCGCTAATTCCTGCAGTTCATCATGCCGGTGAAAGTCGCTGATTCGGGCAGTACTGTTTGGATCCGCATTAACTTCCAGAGCAACTCGCGACATTTCCTTAATTGGCTTCACGATCCCACGTACAATGATAAATGCAATTAACGTGAAAAAGATAATTGCAACTGCAGATATGCGAATCATCCATTTGAGAAGGTCCTTCATCAAGCCGTTATAGTAAGACATTTTATTGGCAACAACAATGTAACCAGTTACCTTACCCTTATGCGCATCACGAACCTTCTGGTAAGTTAGCAATTCTTTTCGCCGGCCCTTATAGACGGTTTCTGAATGAAAATTACCCTTAAATTGTTTAAATTTAGGAATTACGCCGCCGTTATCAAATACATCTTCTTTTTCAAGGTTATAAACGACCACGTTTAAATCTTTGTTTGTTAGTGAAGATAACAAGTCATCATTGAAGGCGTTATTGGGATGCTCATCAGGATTAATTGGCGGATTGCCTTGCAAAATTTTTCGTGCCGATGGTGTAAGCGCAGGAACAACATTAGATATCTGCAATTCGCCATGAATTTGGTTTAAACTGTCATTAAGCTTAACCACCATTTCACGCGAAGTTTCTTTTTGCTGCACCATTGATTGCTGACCAACAATCGAATAAATAATGACCGAAAAGATAATAAAAGAGACCATAATTGTCAAAGCGACAATACTGACCCAACGTACAATAATAGATGAGTGCTTGGTCCCTAATTTTTCCTGTTTCTTACTTCTTTTCATCATCTTCATCTCTTACCATATATCCGGTACCCCGAACGGTCTTGATATATGATTGTTGACCAGGGATGTCGATTTTATTTCGAAGGTATCTAACATAAACTTCAACAACATTGGTTTCAATATTAGAACCTGGTCCCCAAATCTTGGATAATAATTGGTCGCGACTTACAACATTGTTCTTGTTCTTAATTAACGTCATTAACAAGTTGTATTCACGTTTAGTCAAGTCAACAGCCTTACCGTCACCGCGACGAACGATCCGGTTTGCAGTTTCAATTGTTAAGTCCTTAAACTTGATGACCTTCTTTTCGATTGTGTCATCGGAAGCTTCTTTTTCGATCTTAACTCGGCGTAAAACAGCACGAAGCCGTGCCAATAATTCTTCAATCGCAAATGGCTTAACAATGTAATCATCAGCACCATGATCAAGTCCAGAAACACGATCAATAACAGAATCACGCGCCGTCATCATTATAATTGGCGTACTCTTAACTTGACGTACACGACGAGCAATTTCCAAACCGTTTAAGTCAGGCAACATCAGGTCAAGCAAAATTGCATCAAAGTCTTCGTTAAGTGCAAGGTCTAAAGCTTTACGTCCGTTGCTCTCAACAACTGTGTCATACTTTTCGTGTTTTAACTCCAACTCAACAAAACGAGCTAAGTTTTTTTCGTCCTCAACAATTAAAATTCTTGCCATTCTTCTCATCCTCTATATTCACTATTAAATGCTTAATCAAGTTAAATTTCTTTTAATAAGTTAAGCATACTTTAAAAAAGCTCTTAAAACAAGATTAATAAATCAGGATATGAATATCACTGATTTTTGCACTATTTTATACTATTATTTATCTTTATTTTCACCGTTATTATTTTCATCAAATAATGTCTTTAGCTTTGTAAAAGCTGGGTTTACGCGATCTTTTTTGCTCTTATCAAACGCTTCTTCTGAGATAACAGACCAACCATCGCCTTCGGGATAAACATTTTCTTTTTCTTCCTCCGGAGTCAAAATGGTAATTGGAATATTAAGCAAAATATTGTCCTCAATTGCAGTCTGTAAATCGATTTTATCATCGTCCACTTTAACAATTGGAATCTCACTCTCGTCTAGCTTTTCCTTAGATACTTCATCTTCGGTGTAATTTTCCGTAAAATGAAAATCTTGCTCGAAATCAACCGGTGCTAAACTGCGGCTCGAAGGAACGACGAGCTTCGTTTTAACCTGAAAATCTCCTGTTACATATGGCGAATTATAAAATAATTGGCCAGTAACAAGCACATTTTTTACTTCGTAAACCAAATCTTTACTGCGCTCTAAAAATTCAGGACGCACTTGGACTTCCTGCTTAAGTGAAGTGATTGGTTCCCTATTATTCTTAATCTGTGAAAAGTTAATCGTAAGCATCTTAAACCTCCAACGGACGTCGACCAAAGTTCTGATCAACCTGCATTATTTGTTCAAATAAGCGGTCAACCCGTAATTGTAAGTGCATTGAGCCCTGACGGCTATTTTTTTGATCAACCTTAGAAATGATATTAGCAGCTGTAGCTTTTCTAATCTGCTTTAAGTAATTTCGCCCTAATTTGCTATACCCTAACAAAAATAATGCTTCATCATTGAAACTGGCGATAATATCATCCTGTGTAACGTTTAGCAGCGTATAAAGTGCAAGACGGCGCAATCGCGAATAGGTATAGCGCTTGGACTTTATCCGTCGTAAAAATTCCGTAAAGTCACGTGCTAAATGAATTTCCTGCTTAAGCTTATATTCAAGCCCTTCACTCATTTGATAAATATCATGTAGCTGCTCAACCGACGAAGACTCAAGCCGATATTTTAGAAACGGAAACAAAATATTCCAATTCGGATATGCCTTTTGCTGGTATAAGTTTTGAACTTCTTTCTTAGGCATCCACTGCTCTAATTCAGCATTTACCTGACTATGCAAGATGATATTGCGAATTGCGCTCGCGCTTTGAACTACACCATTACTTTGCAAGTCATCATCATGACCAGCACCAATTCGGTTAATTGGGTGCAGAGACAGTGGCGTACCCAAATTATGATTAGCTACGGCATAAGCCAAAGCCAAGATAGCATTGGGCTCGTTAACTTCATGGCCGACTTCACGGGCAACCATTTGATTATATTGCGTCGAATATGTCTGACTATAATCGTTAAAGTCCATGTGACTTTGTGGTATTTCAGCAATCTTACTGCCTAAATAAGCAAAATTTTGCGTTGCATCTTCTACACCAAAGACTAAGTCAGTCACACCTAACTTAGCCAATTGATCAATACTACCTAAAGAAAATAGGTCAGCAGGCTGCACCGCCGTCGAAAAAGGTAGTTCAAAGACTAGATCAGCACCACTTTCAAGTGCAGCTTTTGCTCGCGACCATTTATCCATGATCGCCATTTCGCCTCTTTGAACATAATTACCAGACATTATCACCACTATTGGATCTTTGTCTCCCGCAATATAACGAGCTTGGTTCATTAAAAACTCATGTCCACTATGAAAGGGATTATATTCAGCAATGATCCCGACTACACTCATGCTTTGCTAATCTTCCTCTAACTCTAATTTTTTACCACTAGTCCATAACTTTTCAACATTGTAAAAGTCACGCGCCTCTTCGGTAAAGACATTAACAACAACATCGCCAAGATCAAGCAAAAGCCAGTTAGACTCGCTAGATCCTTCAACACGATAATCATAAAAGTCAGCTTTATGTGCTTCGTCAATAATTGCATTGGCAATCGCATGTAATTGGCGATTTGAGCCTGCACTGGTAACAACATAATAATCAGCTAAAATGCTGTAGCCTTGCATATCATAAGCTGCAGTATCCTCACCATGGCGATCGCTGATTGCTTTTAACGCAAAAGCTAAGATTTCTTTACTAGTCAATTTTTCTCCTTACTATTTTTTGATACTCCACACATTATAGGAATCTAATGTAAGTGGATAGATTTTACTTCGTTTACTAATTAAAAATTCGAGGGTATGTGCTAACTGATAGCCTACGCCTTCATCAAGATTGGCATAGGTTACATCTCTTGCTTCTTGCACTCCTGCAAAAGTTCTTCCCGGTTCAATATAATCAGCCATGTAAACTATTTTATCAAGCGTGGTCATTTGCGTATCAGCGGTTGTATGCCGCCTCACAGCAGTCAATATCTCTTCATCCGTAATTTTTAAATCACGTTTAATAAAATATGTTCCTACGATGCCATGCCAAATTGCGGGGCCCCAGTTGAGTAAATCGAGATCAAACCCTTGTGTTTTAATGGCAGTTTGAAAATCTGCAGGTGAAACCTGCTTAGCATAGTCATGAATAAAGCCAGCTAAAGCTGCTTTATCTTCGTCATAGCCATTTAAGTTAGCAAGTTTTCGTGCAGTTTGACTAACACCAATGCAATGATCAAAACGGTGCTGATCCATATTATTTTTTTCCCGGTTAACAATCTCATCGCTACTTAGCGGCGAAAACGTTTTTTTAAAAAACAACTCATTCATGGTATAAACCCTTTTTTTGAATATAATTTCTAACTGAATCAGGTACAAGATACCTAATTGAGCCACCCATTGCAATAGTTTGCCTAATTGAAGTTGAACTCACGTCCAATCCGGGTACATCAACCCAAATCATCGGTAATTCAGCTGATTGTGGGTAGCCAGCACGCTTTACACCAACTAAGGTAGCTAATTGCGCAATTTTGGTTGGTTCTTTCCATTGCTGGAAGTTATTAACTTGGTCACTTCCCATAATCAAGAAATATTGATTTTCAGGGTGTAACTCATGCAAATAACGCAACGTATCAACGGTATAAGAAACCCCGCCACGGGTTAATTCAAACATTTTTACTTGAAAATGCGGATTATCTTGTGTGGCTAATTCAAGCATGTTTGCCCGATCTTGCGCTGAAACGACCGGAGCATCTTTTAGTGGGGGAATATTAGTTGGAATAAACCAAATTTCATCAAGATGTAGTTTACTCAAAACTTGTTCACCCACAATTAAATGTGCTGTATGTACCGGATTAAAAGTTCCGCCTAAGATACCAATCTGTTTACCTTTTTTAGGCTCAATTTTTTCTTCTTTTAGCTCAACCGCCGGAGTTTTTTCAAAACTTTTTGCAATTGCAATCATATTTTCCTCTAAATTAACGCACGTCTAATCCCTAAGCCAATTTTACCAGGAGTATAGATTTTAACTAAACAATCTGCCGGAACCGTCACAAAACCAATTCCACCAAAAAGTAAATCACTCTTATAAGAAGTATGCAATTCCTGACCCTTAAGTTCTGGTAATTCGCTGGCTTCTTCTGGCGGATTAAGCAATTCTCCTACATGCCTTTGGTAAAATTCTGTAGCGTTTTCTGTTTTTGTCCGGTGAATATATAAACCACGTGCAGCATAAACAGTAAAGCTAGCAGGGTTACCCTTTAAAAAGTCAATTCGGCCCAAACCCGCTAAAAACAGCGTATTACCAGGTTTTAATTGGTAAGTAGCCGGTTTAAGAGGCTTTTGCGGTGATATTACTGCCAATTCTTTAGCATTTAACCGCGTAGCCAGTTGATTTTCCGTCATTATTCCCGGTGTATCAACCAAAAAATGACCATTTTCCAACGGAATTTCAATTTTGTCTAAAGTAGTACCAGGAAAACGGGAAGTTGTAATCAGATTCTTCACGTCTCCCATTTCATCAATAATCGCGTTTAATAAAGTCGACTTACCAACATTTGTCATTCCGACAAAATAGACATCTTTATCTCGTGAACCCTTATTTAGATATGAAATTAACTCAGTTAGGTTCTTTTTGTTTTTAGCACTAACTAAGAAAATCTTTTTGGGAAATAGTCCAACTCGATTAGCTTCTTGACGCATCCAATCCTTAATTTTACTTTGTTTTGAATTTAGGGGAAATAAATCAAATTTATTTCCAACCAAGATGAATTCATTATCACCCACAAATCTCTTTAATGAAGATAAAAGTGAATTAGTAAAATCAAAAAGGTCGACCACATTGACAATCAATGCTTTTTTAGAAGCTAGTGAATTGAGTAAGGCCAAAAAGTCATCGTTATCAGCATCCACTGGCATTATTTCATTATAATGCCGTAAACGAAAACAACGCTGACAATAGATGTCGTTACCCTCATCTTCACTTTCGATTGCCTTTTTTAAACGCGATGCAGGCAAGTAGCCCGCTTCTTCGGGGTTATCGGATTGTAAAACAGCTCCACAACCGATACAAATAATATTATCATCCATTTTTTAATGTCTCCTTGAATGTAACTGGATGTGAAATAGCTAAAAAGAAAAAGATAATTTTCTCAAAAAAACGATTTATTCTGGTATTCCATTTATCTGTTTGAATTAATGGCTTAACCAAAACTGATTTTACTCCAGCTAAATTTCCAGCTTGAATGTCAGTAATTAATTGATCGCCAACCATCATTACCTGCTTTTGTGAAAGATTCATTTTCTCCCGCTTTTTAGTTATAGCAAAGGGTAACGGCTTTTTAGCTTTTGCGACATAAGCAATGTGATAAGGATCTAGCACTTTGCCAATTCGCTCAGCATTATTATTAGAAATTACCACCAATTTAATATCAGCAGCAGCCAGGCGGCGATTAAGTTCATCCATCTTCTTGGCTGTTTCGAATTCATTCCATGCAAGAAGCGTGTTATCTAAATCTGAGAAGACAGCTTTAATTCCCATCTGTTTAAGCACGTCAGTATCTAAATGATAGATTGTGTCAATTGTATAACGTGGCCTGAATAACATTCAACTTCCCCTTCATTTAACATTTCCCTAATCTAATATATCAAAAAAATAGCACGAAGTGATAAATTTTGACATAAAAAAATGGCGCTAATGCGCCATTTTTAAATTAATTTAAAGCCTTTTTAGCAGTTTCAGCTAATTGTGCAAAGGTCTTTGAATCGTTATAAGCAATATCAGCTAACATTTTACGGTTAATGTCAACACCAGCTACTTTCAAGCCGTGCATTAACTTAGAATATGAAAGATCATTTTGTCTTGCTGCCGCATTGATTCTAGCAATCCATAATTTTCTAAAGTCGCTCTTGCGTCTTCTACGGTCACGGAATGCATATCTGTAAGAAACAAATAATTGTGTACTTGCAGCTTTAAATTGCATGTGCTTTGCGCCACGGTAACCCTTGGCAAGCTTCATAACCTTCTTACGACGTTTACGTGTAACTGTTCCACCCTTAACTCTTGGCATCTAAAATTCCTCCTAAATATCGTTTTTATTTAATGATTAACGCATTTGAGAGAGCATCTGTTTGATGCGCTTCAAGTCGCTGCGTGAAACTAATGCAGCCTTTCTCAAATGACGACGTTGTTTCTTAGTCTTGCCATGGAAACGGTGACCAGTAAAAGCGTGATGACGCTTTAATTGACCAGAAGCAGTTCTTTTGAAACGCTTAGCAGAAGCGCGGTGGGTTTTCATTTTAGGCATTTTCTAATTCCTCCAAATTAACTTTAATTATTTTTTATCACTCTTGGGAGCAAGCATTAAAAACATTGACCGACCTTCCATCTTCGGTTTGCTAATCACTGTAGCAATATCTGAAGTGGCTTCGGCCATCTTTTCTAATACTTCGCGACCTAATTCCTTATGAGTAATTGCTCGACCCCTGAACCTGATTGAAACACGAACTTTAGCTTCCTCTTTAGTAAGGAACTTCCGAGCGTGTTTTAATTTAGTGTTGAAATCATTGCCTTCAATTGTTGGACTTAAACGGATTTCCTTTACACTGACGGTTTTGGACTTCTTACGAGATTCCTTAACCTTCTTTTGTTGTTCAAACCGGTACTTACCGTAATCCATAATGCGGGCAACTGGTGGCTTGGCATTAGGCGAAATTAGAACTAAATCTAAACTTGCAACATTAGCTTGGCGCAAAGCTTCAGCCTTTGTTACAACACCAACTTGTTCACCATCTTCATTAATTAAACGAACCTCGCGAGCGCGTATTTGGTCGTTTAATATCAAATTCTTTGGTATAATTCTTCACCTCCATGTTAATTTGAGGACAAGAAAAAGGCGGGTAAGAAGTTACCCGCCTTTAATCAACAGAAAATATCGATTAGCCCAGAGGTCAACTTAACTTAGGCGAGAAGCGGGAAAGCTTCTTCTTGTTCTCAACTAAAGTGATTATACGCTTTACTACTTATTAAGTCAATATAAAAAGCGCAAATCGGATATTAGACTTAAATCAAATCTTATCTCTAATTATTATACCAGAATTATTTATTTCAATTACATAATCACATTTTTGCCAAACATTTTGATCATGCGTAGCAATTATGATTGTTGCCGCAGGATCAAATCCGGTTAACAATGTTTTTAAAACCACTTGGCCGTTTTCTGCGTCGAGGGAGCCTGTTGGCTCATCAGCAAAGATTACTTTAGGTGATTTTAAAATTATTCGAGCCAAGGCTACTCGTTGTTGTTCTCCACCACTAAGTGTGTAAACTTTTTGCTTCAACTGTAGCTTATTTAACCCAACATGAGAAAGAGCATTCTTCATTTTAGTCTCTTTTGCAGATTTAGATAGCTTTTGATTAGCAAAACTTAAGTCCAGATTTTGTCTAACCGTTTCGGTATCAATTAAACCAAAATTCTGAAAAATAAAGCCGAAATAATCACGGTACAGTTTTTTGCGACTTTTAGAATTAACCTTGATATCAGCGACCTTCACCTCTCCCGCAGTGGGCCTTTCTAAACCACTCAAAAGATTTAACAACGTTGTCTTACCGGCTCCACTTTTACCAACAATGGCATAACTTTTACCAGACTCAAGATTGCAATTTATATCGTTAAAAATAATTTTATCGTTAAATTTCTTAGTAAGATGTTCTACTTTAATCATTTAGACTCCTAGTTTCCATGGTTAAGCGAAGTTAATAGGTCACGTTGCGCTTGGTAATATGTCAGCCAAATAATAATTGCTTCAAGCAAAAGATAGCCTAGACCATATGACAGTAGATTTAAGCGATTTAAGCCAGCTAAAGTAACCGTAATAATCAATATATCAAGTATTAAATTACCCGTTAAAAATGTTCCAACAAGTTTGGCATTTGATTTGCCAAATACTTGGTATACAGCAATTTTACGACGATTATTCTGCAAGAATGTTGAACTAACAAACAAGATGATAAAAATAAGTTGCAGAAGCGTCAAAACAGTTGTAATGGTCAACATGAGTATTTGTTTATTAGCTCTAATATTATAGTCCCATAATAGTGTCTGTCGACTAGTTATACTGACAACATATGGATTCAATCCTAGCTGCTTAACTAATTTTTTCAGTTCCTTAAGGTGAAGAAACTGAATTGTTCCTTGGCTAATAGTCGCCAGATAAAAATCATCGGAAAGCTGCTTATCATTTGTAACGGCAATCAAGGGATCTGTTGAGATTGACGATAAAATATCATATACAACCGTATAATTAAAAATTTTCTGGCCGCTCTCAATTGGTATTACCTGAATCTGTGGATGGAGAACTTTTGAATAGTAATTGGGAAGAGTGTTTTGAGTATTAATAAAAGAGCGCAGTTGTTTTTTTGCCGTTCTTACTTGATCTAAGCGATTCTTTGGTACCAGAAGCATAATTTGATGCTTATCTATCTTGGACAGTTTAGGTTTAAGTTCACTATTTTTAATAAAATTATGATTGGCAATAATCACATTTCCACTATTTTGAGGGTTAGTTGTACGTATTCCTGGTTGAAACTGTTGTGAATTTTGCGCGACAATCACGTCTGATGCCTGTACAACCAACTGATGGGCTTTTTTAGCTACTTTCTGATCCTCATTATGATCATTAACATTCCAGCCCAACCCTAGTAAATAACTATTTTTTTGTCTGTGCCATTTCTTAACAATATTTTGATCTCTGTCATAGAGTTCATGATGATTGAGTAAAGTTGCCACGTTAACTATCATTAAGGCTAAAATAGCTATTTTTAATACATACCCAATTAGGAGAAATGAGTGAGCACTCTCTTCTCCTTTAATTGCCAAATACGGATTCATTAAAGCCAAAACCACGTAAGAAATGCTATTTAACAGGAAAAAGCTAGCAAATAATATTAATAAAAGAACTGATAGATATGGCAAAAAGAACCGCCAGCCACTTGCTGTAAAAGTCTTAAGACTCCAAATAATCGTCATCAGGATGATTATGCCAAAGGAAGCTTCCAACAGTGCAGATTCATTTTTCAGATCATGCTTAAACATTTGCCAATTGCTTAGACCATTAATTTTCATCACGGCGTATGCTTTAAAACGGTAAAGCTTTTCTAGTACCATGACAATAAATAGTACTCCAATTATTCCCATTCCAACGATCAAATCAAATTGCGAAACATTTTCTAAAAATATCATCAACAAGGTTTTTGGAGTCAATGAGGTATCTTCAACTTGTATCAAAAATTGGTTTTTCCTTAGCCATGATACCAAGTGCTTTAATGATTTCCCTTTAGCATTAGTCGAGTATAAACCATACATATCTTCTAGCATAAGTTCTTTATCAGTTAGCTTTTTAATGGATTCATTTTGATAAAGTGAAAAGTCATTACTATTACCGTCAAAATCATAAACTATTTTTGTGCGATGGCCGTTAAAATTATTAATTCGCATTTTAACCAAAGAAACATTTTCATTACGAGTAAATTTCTTCAAGATAGCAAAAAAAGCTTTTTTATTGTGCTTCTTATTCCATTTTTTAGTGTCTTTAATTCTTTTATTAATCGGCTTTGAAGCATAAATGTTTATAATAGTAGAATTATTTGGAATGGAATTATTATCGTATTCACGCATGAATCCAGCAAAGAAAATAGCTGTAACGATTGTTATTATCGTATAAAGCAAGATTTTTATTTTTCGAAGCATTTTCAACCCCTAATTACTATTGCAAACCCACTGGCCTTATTTAACAATTTAACTTATGCAAATCGTAAAGATATGCTTGACCATCTTTATAAGTTTAACTTTATCATACTAGTTTAAATTAGACCATTTACCTTCCAAAAGCTGCTAAAAATTAAATAAACAAAAAAGCCGCTTTTTAGAAAAACGACTTTTTCATACTAACTTGTTTTTACCAAAATATTTAAATGTTATTTGACTACCTAAACTAATTTAGTTTGCCATGTGGCGGTGCAAATAGCTACCTGCCATCGACAACGTAAAACAGATTATGAAATATAGCAGTGTTAATGCTGCAAACATTGGCACAATATAATTAGCATTTTGGCCATAAATCACTTGTGCATGCTGCATTAACTCTGGAACCACGATAATCGTGGCTAATGATGTATCTTTAATTAAAGAAACGAACTGGCCAATGATAGTTGGAATCATGTGCCGGTATGCTTGCGGCAAAACGACGTGCCACAGAGCCTGAACGAATGACATCCCGGTTGAACGAGCACCTTCTATTTGACCAACCGCGACTGATTGAATCCCGGAGCGGACAATTTCCGCTAGCATGCTTGATTCAAAGATTGTCATTGCAATTACTGCTGAAAGAATTGCACCCGGTCTTAAACCAATATTGGGAAGACCAAAGTAAGTAAAGAAAATAATCAACAATAAGGGTAAGTTACGAACTAAATCAACCACAAAACCAATAATCGCTGAAATAAACTTTATTTTAGAGTAACGGATTATACCTAAAATTGAGCCTAAAACAAAGCTTAGCACAATCGCAATTACCGAAATAAATAATGTCACGGCTAAACCTTTTAGTAGAAAACCAAAGTTTAGCCAAGATAAAGCTTCAATCCATGTTTGCATCTTTTTAGTCGCCTCCCTTAAGCTAACTTCTTTTCTAAATATTGCATGTAGTAGCTCAGTGGCATGGTGATGAGCAAGTATAAGACACCAATTACCAAGTAACTGTTGATTGTATCAAAAGTAACAGACGCAATTGCATTTGCCTGATACATTAAGTCAAATCCTGCCACAAATGCCAGTATTGAAGAGTCTTTGATCAGATTGACAAATTGATTGCCTAAAGGTGGAATCACAATTTTTATCGCTTGTGGCAAAACAATATACTGCATTGCCTGCTTATAAGTCATTCCAGTTGAACGAGCTCCCTCCATCTGTCCACTTGACACAGATTGAATACCTGAGCGAATGATTTCAGCAATAAAAGCCGCTGTATAAAGGAATAAGCCAATAGTTCCAGCAGTAAAGCCGTCCATTTGCACAAAGTACTTGGGAACAATCAAGTAAAAGAACATTACGATAATTAGTAAGGGAATATTTCGAAAAATTTCGACATACGTCTTACCTATTTTATTAGCAAACTTATTCGGAATAACTTCTAATAATGCTATTAACACGCCAAAGATTAAGCTAAAAATCAGTGTTAATAAACTGGCCAATAGCGTCCAGCCAAAACCATCAAAAAGCTGATTACCAAAGTGACTGAAAATATTAATCATTTGTAATACATCTCCTTATAGTTAAAACCTGGTACTTGACCAAACCACTTCTTGATTAATCGGTTATATTCACCACTACTGTAAATATGGTCAATCGCACGATTAATTGCTTTATGAAATGGTTCCTGATTTTTATTAACTGCAATACCATACGGCTCCCTGGTAAAAGTACCGCCGCGAACTTCTAAACTGTCTGGGCTTTGAGCGGCTAAACCATATAAAACACCGTTATCACTTGTTAAGGCATCACCTTGGTGTGATTTCAAAGCAGAAACTGCTTGACCATAGTCCTGCATGGCCACCACTTTGGCCTTAGGCGCCACTTTTTTGATTACCTCAACAGAATTGTCGCCCACGATTCCGATAACCGTTTTACCATTCAAATCGCTTGCTTTTCTAATTTTTGAACCTTTAGGGACTAGTAATGACTTACCTGCCTGAAAATAAGACTTAGAAAAACTAATCACTTTAGCCCGTTCAGGGGTAATTGTAAGTGTCGCAATAACCGCATCAACATTGCCGTTTTTGAGCAAAGGAATTCTTGATTGTGAAGTTGCCAAAGTAAATTTTGCTTGACCCTTAGGGCCTAAAATTTCTTTGGTTATTGCCTTTGCCATATCAATATCAAAGCCCTTTTCTTGGTCATCTCTAATATCAATTAAACTAAATAATCTTTTATCACCTTCAACAGCCCAAGTTATTGTATTGGTGGAACGAACGTTTTTTAAAGCTGACTGATCAGTCACTTTCTTACCACAACCAGTCAGCATGAACGCACTGAAAATTATGACTAGGGGCCACAGTAGTTTTTTCATGCTGGCCACCCCCTAGTGCGAAATAATTTTGCTCAGAAATTGCCGAGCTCGTTCTGTCTTAGGCTGCTTGAAGAAAGCCTGACTTTCATCATCTTCTACGATATGACCCTGATCCATAAAGATAACCCGGTTAGCAACTTCCTTGGCAAAACCCATTTCGTGGGTCACAATCAGCGATGTCATATCACTTACTGAAGTTACCTTTTTAATTACCTGTAAAACATCGTCAATCATTTCTGGATCAAGAGCTGAAGTAGGTTCATCAAATAAGAGTAATTTAGGCCGCATAGCTAAAGAGCGTGCAATCGCAACTCTTTGCTTTTGACCACCAGATATTTGAGCAGGCATATTTTGCGCCTTATCTTCTAGGCCAACCATTTTAAGTAAATCCATCGCCTGTTTTTTATTTTCTTCTTCCGGCATATGGCTAACTATACGCGGTGCAAGCATAATATTTTCTAACACATTTTTATTTTTATAAAGGTTGAAGTGTTGAAATACCATTCCTACATCTTGACGCAATCGGTTCGAATCGGTCTTAGGATTTGATAAATCTTGATTATTAACTATTAACTTGCCGCCCTGAATTGATTCCAAACGATTGACCGTACGAATTAATGTACTTTTACCCGAGCCAGAAGGACCGATTAAAACTACTGTTTCACCCTTATCTATCTCCAAATTAATATCGTGTAAAGCGTGAAATTTTCCGTAATATTTTTGCACGTCGTGAAATTCTATCATTGACATTTTTAGTGCTCCTTTGTGTTATGCCGATCATTAACCAACTAAAACACATCATGCTTTTCTTAACAATTGATTGAAAAATCAAAAGTGCATCCCGTCAACACTACATTTTGTTACCCGACCTGCAAAGTTCCAGCAGATTTTATCATTAATGTTCAAGTTGCTATTCTACAATTGTTGGCCTCTTAAATAAGTAATTAAAATTTAAATTTGCTATTTTAGTCATTTCTTGAATATGACTTAACATCTTGTTTAATTTCGGATAAGAATTCGTCAAAGCTCTTAGCTACTTCTTCTTCGGTACCATAGCGACGAACGTTGACATTATTTGCTTCCATTTCCTTGTCACCCAAAACTAAGGTATATGGTACTTTTTGGGTTTGCGATTCACGAATCTTATAGCCCAATTTCTCATTGCGCAGATCAGCTTCAGCCCTGAAGCCTTGCTTGTTGAGCTCATCGCGAACCTTCTTAGCATACTCTGAATGAGCATCGAGATTGACTGGAATTACTTCCACTTGAACTGGTGCAAGCCAAGTTGGGAAAGCACCCTTATAAATTTCAATCAGATAAGCAATGAAACGTTCCATCGTACCAACGATTCCGCGGTGAATCATGACTGGACGGTGTTCTTCACCATCTTGACCCACATAAGATAAGTTGAAACGTTCTGGCAACATAAAGTCTAATTGAATAGTTGACATCGTTTCGTCTGCACCCAAGGCAGTCTTAGTTTGAATGTCAAGCTTAGGACCGTAAAAGGCAGCTTCACCTTCTGCTTCAACGTAGTCAAGACCCATATCATCCATTGCCTTTTTCAGCATTGATTGACTTCTTTCCCACATTTCATCATTAGCAAAGTACTTCTCGGTATTCTTTGGATCACGATATGAAAGTCTAAAGTAGTAATCAGTGATATCAAAGTCCTTGTATACTTCCATGATCAATTTCAAGATCTTCGAAAATTCTTCTTGAACTTGATCAAGAGTTACAAATGTATGACCATCATTTAAAGTCATTTCCCGAACACGTTGCAAACCAGATAAAGCACCGGACTTTTCGTAACGATGCATCATTCCCAATTCAGCAATTCTAATAGGTAATTCACGGTATGAACGAATATGATGCTTGTAAATTTGAATATGTGATGGGCAGTTCATTGGCCGAAGTTCAAGCATTTCACCGTCACCCATGTCCATTGGTGGAAACATATCATCACGGTAATGTGCCCAGTGGCCTGAAGTCTTATACGCATCAACATTCATTAAGACTGGCGTATAAACATGTTGGTAACCATCAGCGACTTCCTTATCGATAATATAGCGTTCAACAACGCGACGAATTGTTGCTCCCTTTGGCATCCAGTAAGGAAGACCAGCACCAACCTTAGGATCAACAAAGAATAAGTCTAAATCACGGCCAATTGTTCGGTGATCACGCTCTTTGATCTCTTCACGGCGCTTAATGTCAGCGTCAAGATCTGCTTTTTTAAAGAAGGCAGTTCCGGAGATTCGTTGAAGCATTGGGTTAGAAGATTGACCTTGCCAGTATGCTCCGGCAACAGATAGTAACTTAAACTGCTTAATTTTACCTGTATTTGGCAAAAGTGCTTCAAAACCAAAATCAACAAAGTCGCCTAGCTTATATGCGTGGACTTCTTCATTTTCTTCTTTTAATAATTCTAATTTAAACGGATCATCCTGATATCTATCAGCTAATTCTGCTTTTGGTAAAATTACTGATTCAATTTTTTCACCAGCTTTAACCGCCTTTTTGACAGCATTTTCTAGTTGTGGCAGTTCACTGATTTTAATTTGGTTTTCCTTGTCAGTATCAACGAAAAAGCCATCATCATCAGCAGCATGTTCTCCAAAATGAAGTTCAGGATATGCCTTTTTAGCAACAGCTTCAAATACAAATGCCACCGTTGCACGCAAAACAGCTAAACCTTCTTCATCTTTATCAGTAATAATTGCCACTTGGGCATCTTGGTTAAGTTCAAAGTCAACCGGTTGCAGCTTGCCATCAACTTTCCCGGCTAATGCCGCCTTACCAAGTGAAGTTGAAATGCCGTGTGCTAATTCACCGATTGTAATTGCCTGGTCAAATTCACGCTTTGATCCATCTGGCAAAGTAATTGAAAAACCCATATATACCTCCAAAATTAAAAACAAAAAAAGTCCCAGTGCACTTAATTGCACTGGGACGCATTTAACGTGGTTCCACCCAAAATTCAGTTAGTCAGACTAACCCTCTTAATATGAATTGATAGTGGAATTCACCCATTTTAATTACTTTTTAAGTTTGAATGATTGGGGTAAAACTCATTTGTGCAACTTCCAGAATACTGTTCCACTCTCTGAATTGAGTCCTATCATGTTCATTCATTGCATATTATTATACATGCTTAATTAGTAATTGCAAGAAATTTTTAAAATTAAGTGAGTAAAATGTGTGATCTAGAATTTATCAGAACTTTAATCACTCTTGTAACTCGCGCACTAAGTCCCTTTTTCAACAAGAATCAAAATAATCTTAACGTCGCCTGTTTGGTCCAGAAACAATGACTTCTTTAGCCAAAGTACGTACTCGCTCCATCAATCTGGCAGCCTTAATTGGATCAATGGCATTTTTGGTTTCTTTAAAGTGCTCTTCCAAATCATCCATTGAAAAGTTGGAAGAGAAAAATGTCGGTAGTTGATTATCCATTCTTGATTGCAAAATAACAGCTAAAACTTCATCGCGTGACCACTGGCTCAAATTTTCAGCGCCAATATCATCCATAATTAATACATCACAGTTTGCAATCCGGTTAATTTCAGTCATTAGACTATTATCATTAAAGTGACTGGATAAGCTGGCAATAAAATTAGGAACATGCATAAAGATGACATACTTATTCATCATCGCTAAAGAATTAGCTAAACCGGCCAAGATAAATGTTTTACCGACACCAAAGTTACCGGATAAATACAGGCCTTTTTGATGCGTATTCTGCGAGTAAGCTGCCAAAAATTGCCCAATCTCAGCCATTGCTTGCTGGCGCTGCGGTGTTATTTCCACCTGACTTAAGCGGACATCATGCAAGCTGCTAGGCAAATTAATCAAGCGCAAGTGCTTTTTAGCTGCAAGTTCACGATCATGTTCCAACTTGCTATTTTCAGGAGCATAAATGATATCAATTGCATTCGTATTCAAGATTAATTTAGGCCGATAACCCTTGGTCACTGGATCTTTTTTATTCTGCTGATCTAGGTAAAATTCGAATAAAGCAGACATGCTTTTATCAATCATTTCAGAGGTGATTTTATCTTGATTTTCACTAATAAACTGTTTAATTTTTGGCTCGGATAGAATCTCGGCCCGAATCTTAGCTACATCAAGATGGTCGGCTTTTTTCTTGTCTAAAAAATTATTGATTGACTTCATTTTTTCACCTACTTCATGCCATTTTGATCTTCAAATTTTTTGAAAAAGTCTTTTAAGTCAGCTGAAGAAACATCGGACTTAACACTAGATTTTTTCTTACTCCAATCAGTACCTTTTTCAACGCGTTTATTTTGCACATAACGGGGGTACTTAACCTTATTTTGCTCCCTTTTTTGCATATATTCAATTGCTTGGGCCCCATCTTTAACACCATGTTGAAGCCAATCATGTAAAATCCGATTAGCCAAGCGGTATGAAATATTCGGTGCACTTTTTAAGCAGGCATAAGTTAAGATATTAAGCAAATCAGCCGGGATTCCCTTTTCATTATATAAACTATCAAGTACTTTATATTCACTGGCATCAACATAATCATGCCGATCAGTCTTCAACCGGTACAAAAATTGAGCTGGTGATTTACTTTTAGCTAGTTGCAATACTTGCTGCTCATTTTTACTCAATTTAGCATTTATCGGTTGATCATCATTATATTTCTTAGTTTCTTGCTTAATTCGAGTCCTAGTATGAGAGCCGTGAATGCCACTAGCAATCGCTTGTTTAATTTGCACCATATCCAAGTGATAATCACCGTGAATACTTGTCAGGGCCTCATCGACAAATTCTTGTTCTGTTAACCCGTAAGTGCGCATTACAGAGCGGATTGCTTCCCGATTACGGTCAATCTCCGTTCCTGGAATCTGGTAAATTTCAAATTGCTGTTTCATGAAATTCCAGTCAACCGTATCATGCTCATTAATAGTAGCTTTGATATTATTGTCCGTTTTATTTTCTTTTGCGGCATATTTGACATCAACTGAAGGCTCAATTGCTTCTTGCTCAGGCAAACGAAAAACTTCCATAAACGAAGCAGAGATATCATCAGCATTCTGCATACCATTAACTTGGTTCTGCTTAGACTTACTTTCACGAGCAAAATCCTTACTTAATTTTTGAAAGGCAGAAATACCAACTTTTTCTTTAAGTAAGCTTGCTAAAAGAGGCGTTGAAAAAAATTCACTGCTGCTAGGGATGCAGGTTAAGCGAAAAACAAGCACTTGACCCATGATTTCATTATTAAGTAAACGCGTCTGAACTAGGCCAACACCCTCGAGCTTATGTAAAGCAGAAAATAAGTGCTTAACATCACAGTCAAGCTGTTCTTGCAGAGCATAAATACCCGTTGAGTCCGATAGCATTGCATGCGCATTAAAGTCCTCATTTAAACTAAAATATAAGGAAAATGCTAGTGAACCAATCAACGGCTGATAAAGTTTAACCAGAACCCGCACATCTTCTGGGAAAATATCAACTCGGTTAGCAATAAAAAATGGTTGTTTGGGATTAGGGGTCTCAAACATTTCTAGTTCCCCTTCTCTCGCTTAGCAATCATATCCTCCATTGTTTTCATGAAACTAGACATATCTTTAAATTCACGGTAAATGGAAGCAAAGCGAATGTAAGCAACATCATCTAGTTCAGCCAATTCATCCATTACTAGTTGACCGATTTTCTTCGAAGAAATCTCACTTACTCCCTGCTGTCTAACCTTATTTTCAACATGATCAACCAATTGCTCGAACTGCGAGCTTGTAATTGGACGCTTTTGACCAGCTGCCATGACACCATGCAAAATCTTTTTTCGGTTAAAAGGTTCCCGGGTATTGTCATTTTTGATTACCAATAATGGTGTTGTTTCAATTCGCTCAAAAGTAGTAAACCGAAAACCACAGTTTTCGCATTCACGCCGTCTTCTAATAGCACGATTTTCATCACTCGGTCGAGAATCAATCACGCGCGAGGCATTTTGCCGACAATTAGGACATTCCATACTGGTCCTCCTTTATTAATTTAAGTAGCAGCTCGTTTAATTTGTCTTCTAGTTCTTTTATTGTACCAGTATTTGTAACAACATAATCAGCTAATTTTTGCTTTTGCGCTAAAGGCATCTGACTATTAATTCGCTTTAATGCTTCAGCTTCAGTTATGTGATTACGCGCCAGCAAGCGTTTTACTTGCATTTTTTCAGGTACAGCAATCAGCAAACTGCGGTCACAATAGCTTAAACCACCTGACTCAAATAATAACGGTGCATCTACTATGATAAGTGGCTCATTTTCCTGTTTATGTTGGCTAATTTTAGTCTCGATTTCTTGAAAAATCAACGGGTGGGTAATTTCATTTAATTTAGCTAAGTCTTTAGGTGAATTAAAAACTAATTTACCTAACTTTGCGCGATCAATTGTTTTGTTTGCTGCTAAATACTGATCGCCAAAATAATTAATTACTAAATTGTAGCCCTTTTCACCTATATCTAAAATATGGTGAGCAATTAAATCACTATCAATTACTGGAATATGCTTTTTTATAAAAAAGCTATCAGCTGTACTTTTACCGCTAGCTATTCCCCCAGTAAGACCTAAGACAATGGTCATTGATAATTCACCTGACACTTAGGACAATATGTTGTTCCACGACCATTTACCTTGATTTTTTCAAGAGGGGTTCCACATCTTGCACATGGTTCACCTTTATGTCCGTATACCCGCAACATTTTCTGAAAGCCGCCAGTTTCACCATTAGCATCCAGATAAGTGTGGACGGTTGTCCCACGCTCAGCAATAGCTAATTTGATCAAAGAATTAATATTGTCATGCAATTGTTTCACTCTGGAAGGTGGAATCTTATTGGCCATACTTAACGGATGAATTCTAGTTAGCCATAAAACTTCATCGACATAAATATTGCCTAAACCGGCAACTACAGATTGATCAAGAAGCGTATTTTTAATATTTTTCTTTTTATGCTTAAGACAATTTGCAAAATAAGCAACCGTGAATTTATGAGAATTAGGTTCAAAGCCTAGTTTACTAATTCCTGTTGTTCTTTTTTCTGTTCCAGTTTTAACTAATTGCATTCGGCCAAATTTGCGGACATCATTATAACGCAAGGCTGTATTATCAGTAAAAGCAAACTGCACGTGATCATGTTTATCTTTCGGTGCAGCCACGTCAACTAGACGATACTTTCCTTCCATGCGTAAATGGGAAACTACAGTTAAATCATTCGTTAGCCGAATCAATAAATACTTTGCATACCGGTCAATTGCCACTACTTCTTGACCCGTAAGCTTTTGAACGAATTCTGTTGGATCACTAGCAATAATTTTGGGATACCACAGCGTGATTTCTTTAATCGTTTTTCCTTTAATTAAGGGGAGAAGAGTACGGCGAACCGTTTCTACTTCCGGCATTTCTGGCATTTATTATTACTCCTTATTTTGCATCAAACCAATTATGACCGTACCCTGAATCAGCGACAAGCGGAATATCAAGAGTAACGGCAGACTGCATTACCTCTGGGACAATCTTTTTAATTGTTTCTATCTCATCTTTTGGCACATCAAAAATCAACTCATCATGAACCTGAACCACCATTTTAGTCTTAAGGTGTAAATCATTCAATTTCTTCTGCATATTGATCATCGCAATTTTAATAATATCAGCAGCGGAACCCTGAATTGGTGAGTTAATTGCAGTTCTTTCCGCAAAAGACCGCACATTATAATTCTTTGCATGAATATCAGGCAAGTACCGTCTTCTATGCATAATTGTTTCTGCGTAACCTTTTTCGCGAGCAAATTTAACGGCCTTATCCATATATTCTCTAATTTGCGGGTATTGCTCAAAATAATTATCGATAAATTCTTTGGCTTGTTTTCTACTAATATTCAGATTTTTCGATAAGCCATAATCCGAAATTCCATAGACAATACCAAAATTGACTGCCTTTGCTCGGCGCCGCATTAATGGCGTAACATCATCGGTTGACTTCAAGTGGAATATTTTCATTGCGGTATGAGCGTGAATATCGTAGCCGGTCCTGAATGCTTCTTGCATTTGTTCATCACCAGAAACTTGAGCTAAAACACGCAATTCAATTTGAGAATAATCACAAGAAAAGATATAGCCATCAGGTTCACTTGGAACAAAAGCCTTTCGAATTTGCTTACCTTCTTCTGTTCTCGTCGGAATGTTTTGTAAATTAGGATCAACCGAAGATAGGCGTCCAGTTGCCGTTAGAGTTTGCAGATACCGTGTATGAACTCGACCATCTTTTTGAATAACATCTAGCAGGCCATTAACATAAGTTGACTGAATTTTAGCAATTTGCCGGTAAGAAAGGATTTGCCCGATAATTGGATTTTCATCTTTTAACTGGTTCAAGACATCAACTGATGTTGAATAACCGGTTTTAGTCTTTTTAATTGGCTTGAGGCCCATTTTTTCAAACAGAATATGACCAAGTTGTTTCGGCGAATTAATATTAAATTCTTCACCAGCCTCATCATAAATCTGCTTTTCCATCTTTTTAAGTTCAACAGCAAATTCATCTTGCAGCTCAGTTAAAGTATCAGCCTGAACCTTGATTCCATTTATTTCCATAATCGCTAAAACGCGTGCCACTGGAATTTCGATACTTGCAAACAAATCATCTTGTTCATGCTCTTTTAGTTTGGCAAGCAGCGTTTCTTTCAAGGTTTCAATTGCTTCGACTTTGGTGGCTAAATGATTATACAGCACATCGTCATCAGTAGGAATCTTTTCACTTTTACCTTTGCCATAAACGTCAAGATCACTTCTGACAGTGTCATTCCCATACATCCGGCAGACTTCGGCCATGTCATCCGAATTATTTTCATTATTAATCAAATAAGAAGCTAGCAGCATATCATATTCAATCCCATGTGCGTGGATTCCTAAACGATTGAGCCCCACAGTTGTCCGCTTAAGGTCAAAAACATCTTTACTAATTTTCTTATTTTCTAAAATCTGTTTTAGCTTGGCATCCTGTAATAGCGTTACGTCACGACTTAGAAAAATCTGTTTGCTAATCTTAAAGGCAAAACCGACGAACTCGGCCAAATGATAATTTGGTCCCAGCATCCCTAAGTAAAAAATGACCTCATCGCCTTCATTAACCGTAATTTTAGCCAAGTTGTTCTTGGTTAACTCGGTGTATTCCATTTTGACATGCGAATCTTGGGATGTCTCATTTTTACTAGAATCTCCGTCAGGAGTTAATTCACTCAAAAACTTGCGGAAATTCATTTTCTCGTAAAAACGCCGCAACTTTTGGTAATCAACTGGCCGTCTTTTAATATCATCAATTCCAATGGTTACTGGCGTATCACAGTTGATCGTAGCCAATTTTTTACCTAACAGGGCTTTATCCTTATCATTAAGCAAATTTTCTTTTAGCTTTGATGCTTTCATGTCATCAATGTGATCATATAAGTTTTCAACTGAACCATATTCTTGAATTAACTGCGATGCTTTCTTTGGTCCTACTTTGGTGACACCCGGATAATTGTCCGAGTTATCCCCCATCAAGGCCTTCATATCAATAAATTCAGTTGGGGTAACACCATTAACTTCCTTCATATGTTCAGGCGTATAGGACTCAAGGTTCATCACACCTGACTTGGTTACCATCACCGTGGTGTGCTCAGAAGCAAGCTGCGTTAAATCCTTATCCCCAGTTACGACGGTTACATCAAAACCATTTTTTTCACCAATTTTTGCAAAGGTTCCGATAATATCGTCGGCTTCATAGTTTTCTAATTCATAAGTCGAGATGCCTAAATCGTGCAATAGTTCTTGCACATATGGTAGCTGCTCCGAAAGTTCACCTGGGGTTTTTTGTCTGCCACCCTTGTAATCAGCATACATCTTATTTCTAAAAGTAGTTTTACCCGCATCAAAAGCAACTAAAACATGATCTGGCTGAACATTGTTTAAAACAACATCAAGCATATTCTTAAAAGTATAAATGGCATTTGTATGCAATCCTTCAGGGTTTCTGAAATTTTCAAGTTGACGATAAAGTGCATAAAACGCACGAAAGGCAACAGAATTACCATCAATTAAAAGTAATTTTTGATTAGCCATTAGATCTCCTCACAATTATCACTGGTTTTTAATTCAACTACCATTTTACCAGTTTTTACGGCATTCTGGCATAATACTGTTTTTATTCAGATTTGCTATACATTTTAGCCAATTAACTTCAATTCAGAAGCCAAATTTTAAATTTAGAACCCGTTTTTTTGGCTAGTAAAAAGCATTGAAAACTTAATTTCAATGCTCTAACTCGCTATTTATTGAATAAAATTCTGACGCTCTAACAAATATGGCGTACTGGTTCCTAACAACTGATCGCCTTTTTCTTGTTTTGGTGTGCAATTCAACACGTTACTATGAGCTTTTTGCAAAATTGCAGTCGCTTCTTTTACCTCAGCAATTGTGGCCTTTTCAGATTTTAAGGTATTTTGTGCTAATTGCAACGCATAACCAAATCTAAAACCACAAAGGGTAAAATTATTGTCTTTTTGGTATGGTGTAATCAATTCTTGATCAACTAAAGTCTGTAATTTTTGTTTATCTTCTTTAGTAGCAATTTTAGCATCCGCTTGCGCTTGTTCTGGAGTGTTATTTGGTTTCAAGTATGGGCCTGAAATGTAATTTGTTCCCTCAACCTTAACATAAGTTAAACTTGGCGTTGCTGCTGGCTGATAATTTGCTAGTGAATAAAAACGTGGTTTAGCCCATGAATCTTTTAACAGGTAAAATAATTCAGCCTTCTTTTCACTAGAATTCCATAAATAAGCAAGTTTTTCAACTGGATACATGTCACCAGTGTTAAAAGTCGAATTTGCACTTTCAGTCGGAAGTGCTGTTGCGGTGATGTCATAAGTCCCAGCTGTTTTTAAAAAGCCGACATATGTAGCTTGCGTATACAGTTTCAAATTCTGCCGGGGGTTTATAGCCAAATCTTTCTTAGGAATAAAAGCTTCGATCGTACCGCTAATTCGGTAATTAACTACAGGCTTAGAATCGGTCGTTAATGCAGCAATACTGTCTACCCGATAAGTTTTTCCGGGCTTGATAACCGTCTTATCTTTACCAATTCCTGCTGTATAAGGTTTTACCTTTTTAGCGATTTTGACCTTTGCCTCATGAGTATAAAGTGGCTTATTGTTAACTTGACCAACATTTACTGCCTTAACAAAGCCGCCTGAACCCAAGCTGTAAAAGTATTCTCCACCAATTTTATGGTAAGGCAGCCATGATTGATGATAATTATCATCATTTAAAAGATAAAACTGTTTGTCATTATGCTCAATCGGTTCGATTTTACCGACAAAAGGTACACTTAAGCCCTTTTTTAAATGCGCCTTTTGCTTGCTTCCTTGAAACTTGCTTAAACGCTTACCGTGTTTATTATAAACATAGGCGTTATGTGCTAGTGTTATTTCATTAGTTTCTTCGGTTGCCTCGATTGGCTGGGCACCCAAACTTAAATTAGCTACCAAGCCAAGAGCAAACATACTGACTACTGAACCAATTGCTGCTTTTTGCTTTAATTTCATATAATACCTCTACCTGTTTTAGATTTTAGTATTAATTTTATAACAAAATCGAAATTAATAAAGAAAAAACTCACATAAAATTAAAAGCGTTTAGTAATAAAACGCTTTTAATTAACTAATTTAACTTAAACTATAAAAAACAAATGACAATTAATTCTGACCTTTACTTTTAGGGAAAATAATTTGAGTTTGTTTAGCAATTTCGGGATCACTGCTATCAGAAATCAGGGTGGCATCCTTCAATTCCAAGGCTTGAACATTTGACGATATTCCAAATTTACTACTGTCAGCAAGAATAAAGGATTGTGTAGTACGCTTTGCAATCAGCTGCTTTTTTATCGCCTCGTCAAATTGTGGAGTAGTGTAACCACTATTAAGACTAATACCGTTCATACCAAAGAAAGATTTATCAAACCGCAACTTAGAAAGCAAATCATTAGTTAAGGCACCTGTAAGTGAAGACGTAACTCCATTATATTTACCGCCAATTAAAATAATTTCTGCCTTAAAATTGCCACCTATATGACAGACCTGTGTGTTAGTCGTATAAACTGTTACTTTCTTGTTCTTTATCTTATCAAGTAACAGTGTACAAGTAGTACCAGAATCAATGTAAATGGCATTATTATCGTGAACTTCTTTTGCTGCGAGTTCAGCAATTAGCTTTTTTTCCTTTTGATGATTGTGCTCTTTTTTGGCAAACTCAACCTCACCAGCACCATCGCAAAGCCTCACAGCTCCACCAAAAAGATATTCAATTTTTCCTTCATTTTCTAAGGCTTTAATGTCTCGTCTCAATGTTGAAATTGAAACGCCTGGAATTTGCGCGTGAAGTTCCTCAAGTTTACTCATATCTTTGTTTTCAAGAATTTGCAAAATTTGATTTTGTCTTTCAATCGGAAGCAAGTTAATTCCCCTTCTTTATAATTTTCATGCTCCCTTTATTATACTCTTATAATATGTTATTTCATTTGCTTTTAATCACATTAGGCAAGATGTTCATCACGCCTTGTAACTATAAAACCTAGTGCAATTCCGACAATAGTGGAAATTGCTAAGCCAATCATTGCATTAAGAAAATTATTACTGTTTTTAGCAATGAAAGCGGGAAAAGTGGTTACTGACCCAAAAACAAATGCATTTGTATATACCTTAGTTAGTCCTAAGTATGCGCCGCCCAAAGCGCCAGCAATTATTTGCGCTGCCCAAATTCTACGATTTTTTACTAAGAGTCCGAACAAAGTTGGTTCAATAATTGCCGACAAACAAATAGTGATTACACCAGTCAGCGAAAAGCTCTTCAATTCTTTATTGCGCGTCTTAAGCCAGACCCCAAGAGCAGTGCCAATTACACCAAAGTTGCAGGCAAACGTTAGTGGACAAATAAAGTCAAACCCTTGAGTTGCAATATTATTAATCATAATTGGATTGACGGCCCAATGGATCCCCAGTGAAACGAGAAAACTCCAGCCCCCGCCAACAACAACACCAGCTAATAGCGGAACATTTTTAATTAACCAATTAACAATATTAGCAACTAATTGTCCGCCATAGACACCAAGAGGACCAATAACAATTACCGTTAAAGGTACCATAATAAGCAGACAAACTAATGGGACAACGACTAATTCCAGGTTCTTGCTTACATGCTTATCAAGCCATCTATATAGATAAGAATACGCCCAAATTGCTATTAGAATTGGAACAACCGTTGAATTGTAATTCATTAATACAACAGGAATTCCTAGAAATGATGTCATTGCCCCGTTGCCGTGACTTCCCATTAATTGGATAAAGTCTGGATACAAAAGGGCACCAGCAATTAAAGCAGCAATATAGGGACTAACTTTAAATCTTCGTGCAGCCGAAAACGCCAAGAGAATAGGTAGAAAATAAAAAACAGCTTTTGATGCAGCGGTCAAAATAACAAATGTACCGCTCTTTTGGCTAATCCACCCCAGTTCGCTGCAAAGAAGCAATAAGCCATATAGAATACCTGATCCAGCTAAAGCTGGCAATAGTGGCGCAAAAATACCTGCTATTGCAGTAAATAATGCATTAACATATCCCTTAAAACCCTCAGGCTTGAGATTGGTACTGACTGTTTGAGCGCTATTACCATTTACTAGTTTTTCAAATTCACTAAAAACTTTAGGGACTTCAAGTCCAATCAAAACTTGGTATTGACCGCCTCCCCGCGAAACGTTAATTACACCGTCTACTGCTTTGACTTTGTCATCATTAATTTGGTCATTTTTTAAGTTTAATCGTAATCTTGTTGCGCAATGCGTCATATTAGAAATATTATCAGGCCCGCCAACAGCATCTAAGACACCTTGTGCCGTTTTTTTATAATCCATCATATGCCTCCTTGAAATAAATCTAGGCTTTGTTAGTTAGTTTTTCATAAATTCAAGTAATAGTTCGCGTGCCTTAATTGCATCATTTTCTTGAATTATGGTCTCGATATGATCCATTCCAATTCGGTCTAAAAGGTTCAACAGATACTTCAGCATTTCAATATTTTTCGCAGTTTCCTGACTAGGATTTTCAATTACCGGAGCGGTATCAAAGTAATACATCCCATCAAAATCATATTTTTTCATGTAATACAAAAATTCTAAGGTTTTAAATGGTGTAACAGTTCCAACCATTAGACCATCATCATGTACGCCATAACCGTCATTAATGTGAACACCAAACAATTCTTTTTGACTTGCAAATAAAGCAGCACCCATGGCAGGATTTTCATGTTTCATTAGCATATGACAATAATCTAGTAAAACCCCAAAATTTGGTCGGTTAATATCTTTCAGCATCATGCCCAAAATTCCCATACTGTCAACAAAGGCATAGGCACGAGGCTCATATGGTTTATATTCAATACTAAATTTAATGTCAGGAGCATAATCTGCAATTTCTTGACATGCTTTGACGATTCGTTGCCATACCTTTAAGTAATCAATTTGGAAGCTGTAATCAAAACCGTCGTGAGCGCTCCAGATATTAATCATTGTTCCACCAATTGCATGACAATAATCAGCGGCTTTTTTACACATCTCAATGGCATCTCGATAAATTCGATCATCCAAGTTGCTTAGATCGCCATTAAGATAATGATCCTCAAAGCGCATTTCCATTCCATTGGGACACAAGTCATTTTGCTGAAGCATTTGCTTCATTTTTGTTGCTGGAATACCAATTGTCTGCTGCGGAAAGTTAATATCAACATAATTGATTCCTACCCTTTTTAATTCCTTAAAAACCTGATTGATATCATTATTGTAATGTGGCAGATATGCATTTAATCTTGTTGCCGTTTTAATTGTAGTCATTGCTTTCTCCTTGTATTTCAATTGTTATCGTTTACATTTTCATTATATTCCATAAATTTCCATTTTACAACCACATATTTTCAATTTATTTTATTTTATTTCAAAATATTTCATATAAATGACTAAACCTTTTACATGCTAAAAAGTAAAAATAAGAGAGCTTGCTAAGACTTAAATAGCAACAAGAAGATCAAAAGCTAAAATACGCAAAAAAGCGTTGAGTTTATTTCTCAACGCTTTCTTTAAAAAAATCTACCGCAGTCTTTATAACCCGATTATTTTCGCTCGTGGCTACTAAAAAGCTCGTTGTTAATTTGGCTTTATTAATCGCATTTTTATTATGCTTATTTATGTGAAGCTTGCTAGTTAAAGTAACGTTAGTATGCGGCTGTTTAGTCCTACTATTTGGTCTTAATTTTTAACCCATAACCTAGAATATCTTTGGCACTGACCAGCAACTTTGTTATGACAACATTAAACAAGAAAAATGGAGTTTACGTTAATTAAACATAAACTCCACTTAAACTATTAACAAAATTTTAGATACAATTACAGCAGCTTTTCTAAAGCATCTTCATATTTCTGAATATCGCCTGCACCCATAAAGACAATAACACTATCTTGGTTTTGAGCTAAGTCAGCAATATTATCTAGATTAATAACTTCAGAACCAGGGATGTTAGCAACTAAATCATTACTGGAAATATCTCCACTTGCTTCACGAGCAGAGGCATATATCGGCGTAATGTATGCCTTATCAACACCGCGTAGAATTTCTTCAAAATCTTTTGCATATTTCTTTGTCCGGGTGAATGTATGAGGTTGAAAAACAACTACTAATCGCTTGTTAGGAAACTTTTGACGTGCTGCTTGAATTGTTGCTCGCATCTCAGTAGGATGATGAGCATAATCATCAATCACATTAATGTCACCAAAATCTTTTTCTGAAAAGCGTCTTTTGGCCCCTGTATATGACAATAACCCCTTTTTAATGTCATCTAATGGAATTTTTTCAGTGTAAGCAACGGCAATAACGGCGGTAGCATTTAAAATATTATGGTCACCAAATAGATGAATGGTGAACCTACCAATTTCCTTACCATGTGTAATAACAGTAAATTCAGCCCCCGCAGTCGTTCTGTTGACATCAACAGCCTGAAAGTCATCATTGTCCTCAAAACCATAAGTATATTTAGGGATCTTAGCTTCTAAAGCCTGCAAACGCTCATTGCCTCCCCAAACAAACAAAGCCTTTTTAGTCTGATTAGCAGCAGTTTGAAAGGCTGAAGTATAGTCATCTTGGTCTTTGAAATAATCCGGGTGATCAAAATCAATGTTGGTCATAATTTGGTAATCAGGATGATACGCCAAGAAGTGTCTACGATATTCATCAGCTTCATAAACAAAAAAGCGCGAATCTTTCACTCCCTTACCTTCCCCATCACCAATTAAATAGGAGGTTGGAGCAGCTTCACCCATGACACGGGCAAGAATACCAGTTGTAGATGTTTTCCCATGCGTTCCGGAAACTCCAATACTTGTATGCATTTGAACGATTTCTTCAACAGTATCCGGATAACTTTGCCAGGCAATCTGCTTATCTTCACAAGCTTTAACCTCGACATTATCATTCTTAAAAGCATTACCTTTAACAATTACTTGTCCTGAATCTTTAATGTTATCTGGCGAAAATTGTGTTACCGGTATGCCAGCTTTTTCTAGTGGTACCTGCGTAAAAGTATATTTTGCAATATCACTACCAGCTACATCATAACCTAAATCCTTAAGCAATAAGGCTAATGAAGCCATTCCGGTACCTTTAATTCCGATAAACCAAATTTGTTTATTTTTATCTAACATTTTCTAAGCTCCAAAATTCTATTTAACATCGTTTCTTATTTTACCATTACTACAATAAAAAGAGCTTAAACTCCGAAAAACTGCCGGAAAAATTTTGACAGTTTAAGATCATAATTGTTCGCAAACGATAGTTAATTAGTACCATTGCGGTACATTAATTATACTTAGCTCTAAGTAAAACATCCGTTGTTAAATTTCAACTTTACCACCAAGACGGTAGTGGTCCAATTAGCTATAGTACAAGCCAGTTAACTTGGAAATTTTTTTAACTATTAATACCACTAACTTTTTTCAAGCAAAAAAGGCCCCACATTGATGGAGTCTTTTTACTTTATAAACTAATTTTGCCGCTGGCAAGCAATTCATCACATTTCTCAGCGTCAAATGCATCCCCAACGGAGAAATCATCAGGTACAACCATGATGCCACGCTTTTGTGGTGCATGTTCTAAGCCTAATTCACGAGCAGAACAAATCATGCCATATGAATCAACTGACCGTAATTTACCTGGCCAAATCATCTGACCATTTGGCATTAATGTCCCTGGAAGGGCCACAACTACTTTTTGCCCTTGAGCAATATTTGGCGCACCACAAACTATTTGATGCTCCTCACCATTACCAACATCGATGGTTGTAACATGCAGGTGATCAGAATCAGGATGTTTTTCACAAGTTTTCACATAGCCGTAAACTAGTGTCGGCTTACCATAAGCAAGCTTATCATCAAAACCTGCATCGGCAAGTTTTTGATTTAAAGCAGCTAAATCCTTTTCAGAAAGTTTAACCTCACCATTTGGTAACTTGTCATAATCAATTACTTGGTCAACGTTAAAGAAATTGTAGCCTGTGACATTACCTTTTTCGTCAGTAATACGCGTAATATCTTCTTTTTCTTCGTATTCACTTTTACCTTGGTCTTGACCTAAAATCACAATCAAGGTATTAGGATAACTTTGTTTATTAATACTAGTAATCATTTACAATAATCCTCTTTCACTTAGTCAAGTGACCGCAAAAAGTCTTCGACTTCTTCCTTGGTTTTGCGATCCTTATTAACTAGTCTACCAATTTCTTGACCATCTTGGTAGACAACAAAAGAAGGAATTCCCATAATATTTAACTTTTTAGCGACATCTACTGCACCATCACGGTCAATTTGATAAAATTTGCTATCAGCAAAATCACTTTCAATTTCCGGCATTAACGGGTCTAAAAAGCGGCAATCTGGGCACCAATCAGCTGAAAACTCGAGGACTACTCGACCAGTTTTGGTAATTTCAGCTAATTTTGCATCATCAAATTTTTTTATTTGTTCCATTTGTAAACCTCTCAATTCAAATCGCTTCTCAACTATTTTACTCCAAAGTCTGCATGGAGGGCATAAATTGGATTACCTTTAGCTGCAAATTTATGTTCATATTCAGTTTCAATATTTCGCGTCACAATTTCATCATTTTCATGATGTAAATCAACGGAGACAAAGTCAAAGTGCATGCCAAAATTGTTCATGCTCAAAACAGAGTATGCATAAAGACCAGCATTATCTGTTTTAAATTCTAAATGGCCGTGTGGCGCCAAAATTGCTTGGTATTTTGCCAAAAAAGTCTTATAAGTTAAGCGCCGCTTTTCATGACGACTCTTTGGCCATGGATCACTGAAATTTAGGTAAATCGTTTCGGCGCTATGCGGGCTAAAAAATGAATCTAAATTAGCTGCATCAGCGCAAAGAATCTGTAAGTTATCGAGCTTCTTTTCCAGTTTTGTTCGTAAAATAATTCCTGCCGCCGTGATTTGCAATTCTACGGCAACAAAGTTCTTTTCAGGATGTTGTTCAGCCAGTGTTGTAATAAAGCGCCCTTTACCTGAGCCAACTTCAATTTCAAGCGGCCTAGAAATATCTGTAAATCTTTTTGACCAGTCGATTTTACTTGCTGGATCAGGTCGATCTAAGACGCTTTCTGGGTGTTCACCGACCAATTTAACAGCCCAAGGCTTATTTCGTAACCTCATTAATTATATCTTCCTTTTCTTGATTTTTGCGGGTAAATAAATCTGTCCGATTAGTAAGCTAAAGATGAGCAAGGCAATGCATGCTTCTAATAGGTTTAAATTAATTGGCAGCAATAGCAACCAAAACAAACTAATGATTAACCATTGTAAAACTAAAGCTAGTGCCAAAACGATTACTAAGTCTTTCCCACGATTATTTCGCTGTATTGGATATATCCGATACATAATATTGTTATCAAATTCATTGGCCATTGGCAGCAATTGGTAAACCGTCAAGAAGATTACTAAGCATGACAGTCCAAGCGCCCATAACCAATTTTGCACAAGCCAGGAGACTAAAACGGCAAAAGCAGTCATCCGCACCAATAAGCTGATATTTTCGGGATTTCGTAGAAGCGATCTCCGATACAAAAAACGGTTAGGATTTTCACGTGCAAGTGATTTAGGCAATAAAAAGTCCAAGTACTTACGCCGCTTGATTGTCACTCTTTTTTCTTTTACATCGGTAAACATGCTAAAAGCACTGTAAACCCTGCTTTTGCGTTTTTGCTCTAATTCAACCGCATATTGCCAATCAAAAAGTGCATCATGACGCGGTTTAAAAATCAGTAGCCCGACACAAATTACCAATAAAAAGAATACGACATAAAAAATTTTGACCGAAGTCAGACCTAAAATAAAAGCTAATAATAGCACTAGATTGACAGCTAGTAAGGATATTTTGCGATTAAAGAACAGATTATGCTCCATTATTTTCAACTGTAAAATTTTAGCAATAAAAACACCAAAAACAGCTAGAATGTATTCTAACGGTGCTATCTTTGCCTTAATAGTCGCAAATGGAAACAAAATTCCAGCCAGCAAAATGAGGATAATCCCAGGTACAACCAAACTATAATTAAACATTGGCTTTAAATAGTCATCTATTTGCTCATCTTGCGGCAGTAAAAACTGTAAATCAGCTGGTTTCAACATCGTAACCAGTTTTCCAACCAATAGTGGCAGCCATAAAATTGCCCCAACCAAAGGACGATAAAACCAGCGCTGGCTTGGCATTGTTTTCATTGCCTGCGCATACCAAAACATTATGGCACCGAACAAAAAGATTAATGCCAAAATAAAAAAGTCATTAAATACTAAAACCAGATATTTGAGTGATTGTTGTAAATTGGATTGCAGTCTTTTTTGAGCTAATTTACGCATGTCTTTGCTCCTCATTCAAGATTTGATAGATCTTGTCAAAGGAATCGGACTCATTCAAGCCATAATGCTTTCTAATGTCTGTTAAGCTTCCAATTACCTCAATCTTGCCATTGTTCAAGACAGCATAGTTAGAAATTGCTTGTTCGGCGTCTGCCAGTATATGCGTTGACATTAGTATCATCTTTTTCTGCGCCACCGCTTTTTTAATTAAATCAATCAGGTTGCTAACAGCAAGTGGGTCAAGGCCAGTAAAAGGCTCATCAATTACCAGCAAATCAGTATCTGCCAAAAAAGCAGTCACAATCATCACTTTTTGTTTCATCCCTTTTGAAAAATAGATTGGCATCCAATCTAGCTTATCATCAAGCCTAAACATTTTTAGCAGTTCATTGGCCCGCTTCCAAGCTTTCTTTTCATCTAATTGATAACTCATCATGGTGAGTTCTAAATGTTCTTTCAAAGTTAATTCTTCATACAAAACCGGAACTTCCGGAATGTATGCAATTTGCCGTTTAAATTCAGTCGGCTGTTTAATCAATTCAACCGAATTTAATACAATTTTGCCTTTTTGTGGTCTTAGTAAACCAAGAATGTGCTTAATTGTAGTTGATTTGCCCGCACCATTTAGGCCGATAATTCCTAATGCTTCACCTGGCTGAATTTCTAAATTAATATCTTTAATGACTGGTATACCAGTATATCCACCAGTCAAATGCTCTATTTTGAGAACCATATTTCCTATCTTTCTTTTAATGAATTTCCTCATTTAATATGATAGCATGATATTAATGGAAACTACATTTCAAAGTTAAGAGGTTTAAAGATGGCTGAATTAGATAAAGATTGTTTATTCTGTAAAATTATTCGTGGTGAAGTTCCTAGCTACACTATTTTTGAAAATGATGATGTCAAGGCATTCTTAGATTTGTCGCAAGTAAACCCTGGTCATACTTTGATGGTCCCAAAAAAGCACATTGCTAACTTTTTTGATTACACAGCTGACGATGCGCAGAGATTCTTAAAATATATTCCTGCGATTGCTAATGCAATCAAAAATTATGACCCAAAAATTACAGGGATGAATATTAGCACCAATAATGGCGCTAGCGCAAATCAGGTGGTAATGCATTCACATATTCATTTTGTTCCTCGTTTCGAAGGTGATGGTCTAAAAATCGTTACCAGAAACAACGAGGCAAACTATACTGAAGCAGATTACCAAAAAATTGCAGAGCAAATTAAGGCCCAGTTTTAAGGAGAAATTATGAAGAAATTTAGTCTTGGACTAGCAGTCGGTGCCGGATTTGGCATGGTTTTATCATTATTTAGAGACAAAAACGGTCGACGTCTTGGTCAACCAATTCAAGATCAATTTCAGGGTACAAAGGAAGATATCAGCGATTTAACTAACGCAATTGGGAGCTTGCAAGAAGCTCGCCAAGAACTAAATGCCTCGCTACCTCCTGTTAAAAAGAATCTTACTGAATTGGAAAAAGATATTCAATATTATCAAATGAGCATTTCGCGGATAATCGCCCAATTGCAGAAACAGACACAAAAAATTAGTGAAGATATTACACAAAATCTGCCAAAGAAATCGGAATAATGCTAAAAAATTATAAAGAAAGTTTGTTTTTTTAGTGAAAACGATAAAATTAAAAACTAGAGCTGCCAGTTTATGTTATATTAATTGACGGTGACTTAATTTATTAAGGATGTGGAGAATTACTTTATGAAAAAATATTTTAAGAAAATTGCTGCAGTAGCCGCTGTAGCCGGAATTGCTTTATCAACTGCTGCTTGTTCTAATGATGGCAAGACAGTTGCCTCCTACAAGGGTGGTAAAATTACCCAAAAAGACTACTACGATGAAATGAAGAAATCGCAAGCTGGTCAAACCGCTCTTGCTAACATGATTATTAACCATGTTTTGGAACAACAATATGGTAATAAAGTTTCTAAGAGTGAAGTTAACAAGCAATTTGATAATTACAAAAAGCAATATGGTTCCCAATTTAACGCTGTATTGCAACAAAACGGTATGACTGTTTCAGGCTTTAAGCAAAACCTTAAGACTAACTTACTTAGTGAGGCAGCTTTAAAAGACGTTAAGAAGATTTCTAAGAGTCAAGAGGACAAGGCTTGGAAATCATATCAACCAAAAGTTACCGTTCAACATATTTTAGTTGCCAAGAAATCACAAGCTGAAGATATCATTAAGCAATTAAAAGATGGTAAGAGCTTCAAGAGCTTAGTTAAAAAATACTCACTTGATACTGGTACTAAATCCAACGAAGGAAAATTACCTGCCTTTGATTCAACCGATTCAACTTTAGACCCAGCATTTAAGAATGCGGCATTCAAGTTAAAGACCGGTGAAACCACCAGCAGCCCAGTTAAATCACAATCTGGTTACCATGTAATTAGAATGATTAAACACCCTGGTAAAGGCACATTTGCTTCACACAAGAAGGAAATTGATGATCAGATTTATCGTTCAATGTCACAAGATCAAGAAACAATGCGTAGCGTAATATCGACTGTATTGAAAAAAGCCGATGTTAATATTAAAGATAACGATCTTAAGAATGTCTTATCTTCATACATTTCTACTTCAGATGCAAAGAAATAAGCATAGTTTAATCGCGAATAAAAAAGAAGTTCAAATGAACTTCTTTTTTTTACTCTAATTTTCTAGCTTTAGTTAACGGTTCGTCTTTTTTTGGCCGATAAAATTTCCTGCCACCTTGGCTCATAATATTATCAGTAAAATTACCCGGCCGCGTATTTTGCAAAGCGTTAGTAATTGCATAAACAGCAGCATCCAAATCGTCTATGCGGTGTAACAATTCGGCTTCCAATAATGCTGGTAATTTAGGTGAGCCGTACTCAAATTTACCATGGTGCGATAAGACCATGTGCCGTAACAACAAAATATCCTCGGCTTCTAAATCGAAATTAAGTTCCTTAGCCGCCAGCATAATTTGTTCATCTATTAATACTAAATGCCCGACCAAATTACCTTCAGTGGTATATTGCGTTGCAGCTGGTCCAGTTAATTCAAGAACTTTACCCATGTCATGCAAAATACAGCCAGCATATAAAAGCGACCTGTCTACCTGCGGATAGTTGTCGGCAATTGCCTTGGCATCCCGCAGCATTGACAGCGTATGATAGGCTAAACCGCCTCTAACCGCATGATGATTGCTTTTTCCAGCGGGATAATCATAGAAACGCTCACCCCATTTTTTCAGTAAAAAACGAACTATGCGATTCCATGTCGGATTTAAGATTTCAAATACATACTGATTAATTTCCTCTTTCATGACAGAAATTTTTTCAGGTGCCGACTTAATAAATTGCTTAAGATCATAGCCTTCTTCAGGACCAACAACTCGTAAACTATAAATCTTGATTTGTGGTTGTCCTTGATATTCCTCACGTTTGCCATCTAATTCAACAATGGTGCCAGCACTAAAAGTCGCAGCATCCTGATTATTGGCATCCCAAAAGTTACCACGAATTTCACCTGACGAATCACCAAAGGACATTGCTAAATATAGCTTGCCCTTTTTCGTATGTCGCAGTTGTGAATTTTTAATTAATACAACTGCCTCCAATTCTTCACCATCATTATAATCCAGCAAACGTTTATACATTCTCGGTTCCTTTCCTAAAAGTTAGTGGCTGAATATGCAATTTTTCAACTAAAGTGGATTGCGCAGTAAAAATTAACACCTGATTGTTTTGCGCTACTTGATCCAATAGTTGCTTAATCTGGTCAACTCGTTGATCATCAAAATTGACAAAAGAATCATCAATTAAAATTGGTAAGTTGATTTGATCTTTTATTTGCTGAACAAATGCTAGTTTTAATGCAAAGTACAGTTGTTCAGAAGTACCACGAGACAAATACTGTATCTTGATCTTCTTGCCATCATAACGAGTAACTGTTAGTTTCTTGTCAATTTCAATACTATTATACCGATTATTTGTTAATAGTCGCAAATATTCTTTTGCCAGTACTAACATTTTAGGAAAGCGTTCATTTGAAGCTAAATCTAGTGCCCGCGCAATCCATTTTGATACGGCTAAATCTGCTAAATATTCAGTACTTAAATTCTGAAACTTAGTTTTTAGGTTAGCTAAATCTTGCTTAGCTGAAAAGACGGCGTTTGAGTTAGCTAGGTTAGTCATCTTAACACTCAACTCAGCCTTTGTCGCTTGTAATTGGCGTATCTTTTCTTGCTGATTGGCAATTTGCTGTAATAATTCTTGAAGCTTGGATTGCAAAGCAGTATCTTGCTGAATTAATTTTAACTCAGCCATATCTTGCTTAAGATTTGTCGTTAAAACATTAATTTCAGCCTGGAGTTGTTCCTGCTTTAATTTAGCTGATTTAAGCGCCGTATAGCCCGCCATGTCAGTTACATTAGCTGCAGCAAAAAGTGCATTTAATTTTAAATCGAGCTCCTTAATACGAGAATTATTATCAGCAATTGTACTTTGCAAACTAGCTTTTTCTTCGCTACTTTGACGGGCAAGATTTTCCTGTGTTTCTAACTGGTCTAAAGCAGTAAGAATACTCTCAAAGTCTGGCTGGACTTCTTGGTGAAGAAGTTGACTAATCTTATCAGCAAGTTTACTAGACTGTAAAAGTAAATCTTCTTCTTGGCTTTCAACTACTTTTTCTTTTTGAATTTGTAATTGATATTGCCGCCACGCGTTAAGCAAATTCGGTAGATCCAATAGGTCCGGTTCTAATTCATACTTACTGGTAAAAGCGGCCCGCTGTTTTTGAGCTAAATCTCTTTGCTCTTCCTGCTGGGCCTTAACCTCCCTAGCCTGCTTTTGTTTAGTGAAACCACACATTCCACAGACAATACCGCCAAATAGCGCGGCTCCGCCAAATAGCGGTGAATTGACTACCAACAGAATTAAACCAAGAATGATGATTAAGCCAGAACCAATCAGCCAATATCTTCCATCAGTTTGAGTGTTTTGCCTTGAAGAGTCATCTTTTAAAGACAAATTTTGGTAATCTGTTTGCAATGTAACCATTTGATCTTGATTAAAATCAGCTACCTTGGCCAATGCGGGTTTAAGAGTAACTAGCTGTTCTTTTTCACTGGCAATTTGCTTCTGCTTTTGTAAACAAGAGCGATATTCTGAGCGCCATTGCAAAACTTCAGGCTTTTTTTGAACCAATTCATGCTCATTTTGGAGCGAATTATCTTGACCAGCAACTTTGGCTAGTCGTTTTTGCAAATTTTCCATCTGTTTTTGCAAATTTTGCTTTTCTATCAGCAAATTTTGCGCTTCTTGATATTGTTGTTCATCAAAGTAAACAGTTTTTACTTCTTGCTTTAACTTGGTAAGTTTTTGGTAGCTCGGCAGTAATCTTTGCAGTTGTTCAGCATGCTTTTGTTTATCTTGCAGCTTGGTTAAAAGTGCTTCCTGTTCAGTTAATTGTGCTTGCTGATCACTGAACTGCTTTTGCAATTCTTGGTAGTCGGAAAATTCTTCCTCTGCCTCATCAACCTTGATTTTCTGCTCTTTTAACTGCTTAAGCAACTGATTAAGCGGCGGATTAGTCCCACCTTTTTTAAATAATGTACTTGCTTTTTTGGCAAAATCGTCACGCAGATCAATCAGCTTGTCACTATTAGCAGCGCCTAAATAATAAATGCGTTCAAGCAAATCTGTCTGTCCAATAGTGCCAACTTTGGCTAACATGTCTTGATTAAAGATAAAGCTGTCCGAATAAAATTCACCGTCAATATTTTTTAACTGATCAAAAAAAATATTTTCCGGAACAACCTGTCCATTACGCTTAACAGTTAGCGTACCAACTTTAGAACCCTTGCCCGGTGCATACAGGCGTTCCAACTCAAATGTATTAGCCTGCTCATCCGTAAAAAACAATGATCCACCCATTGGGCTGACCCTTGCTAAAGGTTTATAATCTTCAAAAAAAGCAGAAGTATGCTTGGCTAGGTGAAAACCAAATAGAACTTGTTTAATAAAAGCAACAATCGTACTTTTACCAGCTTCATTAGCACCAAAAAAAACCGTGAGATTAGATTCCGGCAGTTCAAACGTAAAATCAGAGAATTGGCCAAAATTGACAACCTTAATCTTCGTTAATTTCATCGCTAATTCCTTTCAATTTACTATTCAGTTTGACCTCAGCAAGTTGTTGCACTTGCTCTTCGAAAAGCGTACTTTGGGCAAGTTCGGCCGCAAAATCATCTTTTTTAGCCCAATCATTACTGAAAGACTGAAACTCTTGCTGGTCAAAAACTTCTTTTTCAGCTTGCTTGAAATAAACCTGATCATTTTCGGCAATTTCTAGGTGACTGTTGCTGGCCAGTCGCACATCCACTAATTGTGATTCACAATCTAGTTGCTGCGAGATCATGTGCCAGAAATCACTTTCCTGAATCATTTCACGTTCTTTTGCACTCAGATACTCGGCACCAATAATTTTTAGGCAGTAATAAGTCGTTACCGAAGAAGTGAGATTATCGCAAATTAAAGTCTGCAAATCAGCTTGGGACAGCGGTTTTTGCAATTTAATAGCAACTTTTTGCCAGACAATAGGACAAGTAGAAATAAATTGAATTTTTGTTTCTTTTGTTTGCTCATTTATTTCGCCCAGATAACAGCCTTTTTCGTCTGTTTCATTGATATGACGCCCTTGCAAATTGCCAGGATAAACAATCCAAGGAGTAGTTGATAAAACTTGTCGCAAATGAATGTGCCCTAAAGCAAAGTAATCATAGTTTAACTCTTTTAGTTCGGTTAAATTAAATGGAGCATATACATTTTGACTACTTTGGCCTGACTTTTCTTGTGCGTGCATTAAGCCAAAAGTATAATGTCTGCCTTTAGCTGGAAATTCACTAATCTTATTGGTAGTGATGTGATTTTTTAAATAAGAAAAACCCGTGACCTCGTACTCAAAGCCGTTAGCTGTTTGATAACTGACGGTTTCAACCGTTTCACCATCACCTAATAATTTAAAATAGGGACTTGCTGAAATTAATAAGTCTTCTTTTTTCATATGATCATGGTTTCCAAAAATCATGACCACTTGAATCTTGGCATCGGTTAGCCTCGCAATTTGTTGTGCAAAAAAGATTTGACTACTGGGATTAGGTCGAGCACTATCAAACGTATCCCCTGCGATCAACACAAGATCAACATTTTCTTGCAAGGCCAAATCAACGACTTTTGTTAATGACTGGTTAGGAGCGTCATGAATGGATGAAGAACTCCTAGATGGCAAAAAAGATAGCCCCAAAAAAGGACTATCTAAGTGCGCATCAGCAAAATGAATAAATTTCATTGTTGTATCTAGTTTCTAAGACCCTTGTATAGATCATTAATTGGTTGGGTAATTACTTTTTGAACTTCTTCAACTGTATTATAAAGGCCTTGTTCTGCCTCTAACAGCTTCAAAATTTGGGGATCTTTTTGAACTTGTTCATTTAAGTTCTTATATTCTTCCTGCATTTCTTGTGTCAATTCTTGACCTTGTGATTGAACGTTCATAATTGTATTTTGCATCTTGTCCATCTTCTTAAACAAATCTGAACTTTCTGCATTATTTTTAACTCCGTCAATTGCAACTTGTAAAGTCTTAAATTCATCAATTTCTTGCAAATCAGAAGCTAATTGATTGGTTGCGTCATAAATATTTACCATGATTAAATCCTCCTAATTATCGGTCAAAAAGACCCTTCAAATCATTATACCATTCATTAAGCTTTTCTCCCGCAGATCCTAAACCTTTTTGTATTTTTTCATTCAAGCCATTAGTCCAGTCCGAATTAGAACCGTTGTTTTGAATAATTTGTTTAGGAGCCTGCTCAGTAAATTGATTTTGTGCAGTATAAGGAAGAATCCCTTCCATTTCTGCTTTGTATAATCTGGTAATCTCCGTTTCAGAAACACCATGCATAAAGTGCTGTTTATTAGTGCGATCATAGCCAACCCAAGTAGCAACGACTACATCAGGCGTATAACCTACAATCCACTGGTCTTTGGTACCAAACCCATATGAATTTGGTACTTCCGTTGAGCCCGTCTTACCAGCAACGCGGTAACCGGCTGGTTGAGCCGATGTACCTGTACCACCAGCAAAAACGCCTAAAAGCATTGTAGTCATTTCTTTTGCTGTGCTTTCAGAAATAATCCGGTGTTTTCCAATATCGTGATTTTCACCAATTACGTTGCCGCTAGCATCGGTAATTTTAGTAATGAAGTAGGAATTATTGGGAAGATTTCCCTTATTGGCAAAAGCAGAATATGCTCGCGCCATTTGCATAGGAGAAACTCCAGTTGATAACCCCCCTAAGGCCAAAGCAAGGTTTTGATCCTCTTTGGCTACTTTAATACCGAAATTATTGGCCGATTGGACACCCTTAGACACACCAATCCGGTCAAGTAACCAAACGGCTGGCACGTTTTTACTTTGTGCTAATGCCACGTACATTGGGATCTTATTAGAATAACCGTTATCAACGTTATGCGGCTGATAGCCATTTTTACCAAAGCGCTGCAATTTATTCGACAGCTGTGAATCATAATGATAGCCCTGCTGGAGAGCTGGTGCATAAGAAACAATTGGTTTAATTGATGAGCCCGGCTGCCGTTTCATTTGGGTTGCACGATTATAACCGCGAAAGACGTGCTTTCCTCGTCCACCAATGACGGCACGAACAGCTCCAGTACTTGGATCCATCACCACACTGGCTCCTTGAGTCTTTGTTCCGTCAGAAGACCCCTGCGGAAATAGCCAGTCTTGAGCAAATTTTTCCTGAAGTTGCTGCTGATAATTTTGGTTTAACGTCGTATAAATACGAAGCCCCTTATTCATCACATCTTCTTCTTTTAGACCGTAGCGATTAATCGCCTCATCGACCACAGCATCAAAAAAGTAGGGATAACGATAACCATCCTGATTATGATAGGTATCACGTAAAGTTAAACTTTGTCTTTGAGCTATTTGTGCTTGCTGTTTGGTTAGCTTATCATTCGAAACCATCAAGTCCAAAACCAAATTACGTCTTGAAAGCGAATAATTCAGATGATCGATTGGATTATATTTACTTGGATTCCGCAAAATTCCAGCTAAACAAGCTCCTTCGCCCACCGTTAACTGGCTAGCATCTTTACCAAAATATTTCCTGCTGGCATCCTGCACGCCCCAAACACCGTTACCAAAGTAAGCCTTGTTCAGATACATAGTTAAAATATCTTTTTTGGAGTAAACGTGCGTAATCTCAATCGCAAAAAATAGTTCTTCTACTTTACGTGAGATAGTTTGACGCTGCGTTAATAAAGCATTTTTGGCTAGTTGCTGCGTTAAAGTTGAACCACCACCAGAAATTTGTCCTCGGTGAATCACTAACCCTAAAGCTGCTCTAGCCATCCCCTTAATACTAAAGCCAGGATTAGTCCAAAAAGTTCGATCTTCAGTTGAAATTACGGCATTTTTGACGTTAGGTGAAATTTTATTGTATTCAACAAAAGTCCCCTTTTGCGAGTATAAAGAACCCGCCTTTTGATTTTTATGATCATAAATAGCCGTGGTTGTCGAAAGGGATGCTTTTAAATTTGAGATGTTTGAAGTTTTTACTTTGACGGTATAATAAGTACAAACCAAAAAAGTGAAGGTTAGCAGGATCAAGATAATCCAGCGCCCGATATAAAAACGGTGATCAAACCGGTGCCACAAGCCACCAAGTCCGTTTCTCTTTGGTTCATTATTTTCCATTTTATCTGCTCCTTTTAGAAACAACTAAAATTGTATCATATCAGAAAGTATTACCTTTATTTTCAAAAAGATTTAATAAATATTTATGAGCTATTATTTTACACTTAATTACCCCAAAAAACTTAAACCATGTTCTGTCAGTGACTTGTTACGGCAACTTTTACTTCCGCGAAAATGGCGCCATTATCTGCGAATCAACCGTAAGGTTTTAATTAACGGCCAATACCGTTATTTTAATCAGCTTGTCTATCCAGACGAAAAAATTGACCTAATTCTTGATCATGTTGAGTCTGAACAAGGGATTTATTTACCAAGTGGAAAATTTCCTGACCCAATCTACGAGGATCACGACTTGTTAATTATTAATAAGCCAGCGGGCCAAAAGACCCATCCCAATCAGGGAGAAACCAATACGGCTTTAAATGATTGTGCCACTTATTTAAAATACACTCCCTACATTGTACACCGTTTAGATATGCTAACGAGTGGATTGCTTTTAGTGGCTAAAAATCCGGCCGTTGTTCCCATTCTTAATCGTGAATTAACAACTAAAATATTTCACAGAGAGTACTTAGCCGTCGTCAATCAAACACGTAGCTTACCAGAAAAAGGCACAATTAACTTGCCGATTGGCCATGATCCAATGGATAAACGCAAAAGAATGATTCGCTCAGATGGTCTAAAATCCTGTACCCATTATCAAGTTTTACAAAAATGCTCCGATCAGACAGCACTTGTTAAACTGTCGCTTGAAACCGGTCGAACCCATCAGATTAGGGTTCATTTAGCCGCAATTGGCTGCCCAATTGTCGGTGATCCATTATATAATCCTCAGTGCAATCCGGATGACTTTTTACACCTAACAGCATTTCAGATGTCCTTAATAAAGCCGTTTAGTTTCAATCAAATCAAAGTCAAATTGCCAAAAGAAAAAATTATTTTACTAAACCAATAAAAAAGCCATGAGAAATAGCTCATGGCTTTTTTGACTTTAAAACACTAGTCACTTTTTTTAATTTACACTGCAGTTAACTATTCACCTTTAAAGGTGCCAGCTTCAACTTCTCGAATAAAGTCGGCAACATGCTTATAGTAAACATCAGGATTGTCAACCATGTGGTGATGTCCCGCATTTGGGGTAGTTACTAAACGTGAATTAGGAATTTCTTTTTGCATAATTCGAGCAGTTTCTAGCGGCATAGTATCTTCTTCGCCAAAGGTCAGTAGTGTTGGCATTTTAATTTCTTTGAGATACTTTCTGAAATGCCAATCCTTTAACTTGCCAGTAACGACAAACTCATTATCACCTTGAAAAGCATGGTAGACAGGTAACCCACCAATTCGTTTAATATGGTAAAGCTTGCACGGCTGACGACGATCAAGAAAGTTAATGTTCAAAATCTGAACATCTTCTTGGTAACGCTTATTGTCATAGTCATTATTTTCTTCACATTCGCGCATAAAATCAATTTCCGTTTGTGGGAAAATCTCTTGTCTACGCCGGTTAATTGAAGCGATATAATCATCGGTGTCATCAACCATTGAAGAAATAATTGTTCCTTTAAGGTGTTGACCATATTTAACGGCGTATTCTTGCGCCAAAAGTCCACCCCAACTTTGACCAATTAAATAGCAGTTATCAAGACCAAGCTTATCTCTAACTTCATCTACTTCATCAAGGAAATATTCATAGGTCAAATACTTAGCAGCAATTTCTGGATCATCATAATCTGGTTGATCAGAGTAAAGCGAACCAAGTTGATCATACATCGTAACTTGGACATTTAATCCCTGCTTTTTTAATTGATCAGCAGCGTCTTCCCAATATTCATGGTTACCACCGGGTCCACCATGCAATGCTAACAAATGGATGTCACCTTCGCCTTGCGTACTCGTCCACAAATGGTAGCCGTTATCTAAAGTGATAATTTTTGATCCTGTTCTCATTATTTAGTCTAGTCCCCTTCTAGTCTTTTAATAAAATTATTTTGCGTAGCCAACTTTGTACCATAATGGGTGGCCGTTGTTGCCTTCTGAAGGCTTGAGTGAATACCCCGTAAGCTTATTATTGACAGCTGTAATTTGGTAAGAATTATCGATTGGAATGACATAAGCTTCGTCATTCATGTATTGTTGCCATTCGTGGAATTTTTGTACGCGGTACTTATGGTTAAATGCCTTCTGCGAATTCATTTCTGTCAGCAATTTATTATTTTTAGCAGTTACAAAACGGGCCATGTTAAATGGAGCTGATTCACTGTAGTAAGGATGTGGCGATGGTTCAGTTGGTGTTGACCAGCCACCGATATACATATCAATGCCCTTATCATCGTTTTGCAATTTGTCGTAAAACGAGTTGTGCTCAATCAAGCGTCCCGTGGCCAGCTGAACGTTTAAGCCAACCTTGTGCCATTGTTGAATATAGTTCTGAATGATTGGTTCCTTAGTTGCATCCCCACTCATTGCGGCTACATTAATTTTCAGTGGTTTGCCATCAGGCTGTACACGCCACTTGCCCTTCTTCTTATAGCCGGCCTTGTCGAGAATTTCATTTGCTTTCTTAAGGTTATAATCAAAGCCTTTGGCACTCTTATCGTAGTAATCACCAAAGATCTCTGGAATTAAAGTTTTCACCCTAAAGGTCAAAGAATATGTATAACGTTTATTCACGGCATCAACGTTCATTGCATAACCAATAGCTTGCCGCAAAGCCTTGTTATTCATCTTAGACTTTGGATTTTCAACGTTTTTGCTGAGTTTTTTATCCCATTTACCAACTTTAAACCCAAGGTAATGGTAAGCAATTGGAATTTGTGCCACAAAGTTAACGTCCTTGGTATCTTTTACTTGAGGCCATTGAGTGTTAATCACTGGAATCACATCAAATTTATGACTCTTGATAGCCTGCGAAGCAGAATTAGGGGAAACAACAGAAACGACGATTTTATCTAATTTTGGCTTGCCACGCCAGTAATATTCATTAGGAACCCAAGTGGCTGATTGTCCACGAACCAACTTTTCCATTTTATATGGACCAAAGAACAATGGGTTCTTTCTAATTTTATCAGATGATTTTAATTTAGCGAAAGGAACATCTTTAAGGTAGTGATAAGGTTCAACCGCTTCCCAAAGCGACCGGCTACCTGCGTTAGACATACTTGGACTTAATTCCGTGAAATGAAGAACTAATTTACGACCATTTTCGCCATCAGGCATTTCAATACCAGAAATCGTTTTTGCCTTGCCTTCATGATATTCTTTCAGACCTTTTAAAACTTCAAATTGGCTACTATACCGAGGACAAGCCGTATCCTTGTTTGCTAAGATTTCATAAGCATATTCATAATCTTTAGCTACGACTTGTTTACCGTCGGACCATTTAACACCTTTTTTAATATTAATGTTAATGGTTTTGTTCTTTTGATCCAATCTACGTGTTGCTGCACCCTTATCAGTAACTTTGAAATGATCATCACTATCAAACAAAGTCTCTTGACCAGGAGAAGCCACCATTGAATCAACATCCTCAGAAGATAATTCCTGCGAAAAAATACCTGAAAATGGTGTATCTGTTTCGACTGCAATCTTAACCGTTCCACCTTGTTTGACTGCTTTTTTCGGAGTCTCAATTGGGAATTTAGAAACATTTTTAGTTTCGTCATTATTAGCATTATTCTTCTTACCACAACCAACTAAAGCAATTGCAGAAAGACTTAAAACACCAATTGAAGTTAACAACTTATTCTTTTTCATATCTTTTCTCATTTCCGTATAAATTATTTTTATTATGTTAATAAATATATCATACTAGTCAAATAAATACATCATAATTATGAAAAGAATATTTAATTTTGTCCCTAAAAAAGAGTAAAATGGACTATAAAAGACTGTAATTTTACTATCCGCTTATGTTGGATTAGTAATTTACAAAAGGAGTAGTAATGGATAAACAAAAAATAAATGACTTTGCTGAAAAAGTAAGAGATACATTCAATTTGCCAAGTTTAGGCTTTGGGATCTATCACAAAAATGAGAGCTATAGCCATGTATATGGCGATGCGAACGAAGATAGCTTGTATCCTTTAGCCTCAATTTCTAAATCCTTTTTGGCAACGGCAATTTGTCAATTAGCTGATGAAGGTAGAATCAGCCTAGATGATCCTTTAAAAAAATATTGGCCTGATTTTCAACTCGTTGATAAATATGCTCAAGATCATTTAACTTTTAGAGATGCACTAAGTCACCAAAGCGGACTACCTGCTCACGATTTAATGCGTTTTACTAACATGAATAAGCATGATCTAACTTTAAAAGAAAAAGCTGAACATGTCGGCTACTTAGAGCCTAACCACGAATTACGGGTTAAGATGCAATATAGTAATCTGGTTTATGCCGTGGCAACCTACGTAATGGAACAAGCAATCGGTCAGGACTACGGCTCATACGAACGTGAACACCTACTTAAGCCACTTCACATGAATAATACTTTCATTAATCATCATGAGGCGCCACGTGACAGAATTCCTAAGCCTTATATTAGAGATAATGATGTAACGCAAGAAGTTCCATTTATTGCACCTGGCAAGGTTGGCGGAGCCAGCAGCATGTTAGCAACAATTGCCGACTTGCTTACTTGGGGTGAATTCCAGCTAAAAACCCAAAAATCAACTTCAACTGAGGTTACTGCTCAGCGTTATCAGCCACAATCAATCATGCCTCCTAGCCGAGCATATGGTGGTGCTAACTTCGGCGCTTATGGTTTAGGAATGATGATGGAAGACTACCGTGGTCACAAGTACTTTTATCACAGTGGTTCGTATATTGGATATTGTTCTTTCCTAGGCTTCGTTCCTGATCTTGACTTGGCATTTGTTGTGACTACCAACATGGATTCTACCGATTCAATTTTCGCTTTGGCTTATCAAACAATTGACGAGGCCTTAGGAATTCATGACACAGACTGGGCCGACAAAGTAAGTAAAATTATGGCAAAGAAAAACCAGGCAAGAGAAGATAATATTGCCAAGCTTAAAGGTAATGACTGCCATGCAGTTAAAGCAAAAGCAGAATTACTTGGTGATTACGAAAATCCAGGCTATGGTTTGGTTACTCTTTGTGACGAAAATGGCGAGCTTAAAGCAACTATCGGTAAATGGAATAATCCAGTACTTGAAGGTGCAAATGGCAAAATGTACATTGAAGCTCGGCTTTACCAACATGAACTAATTCCGATTGAATTAGGTACTGATAAAATATACTTACAATCAGATCCTGCACTTAAGAAGGCAACCGAGTTTGTCAAGGTAAACTAGATTCACAAATAAAAAGCAGCGTGCGACAACACGCTGTTTTTTTGTCCAAACAAGTTTGGTTAACTTATTTTTATTTATTTAACTTTACTAAGTGAATCCTTGACGGCTTCTTTAATTGCCCTACTAGTTTGCGAAGCACCGGAAACCGCATCAACATTGTACGTATTTTTCGCCACAATCTTTTTCGGTAGTTCCTTAATAGCCCTTAGACCATAATCATCACTTTCGGTCTGCTTTAAAATTTCAACGTTCTCAATGTTTCCTTCATCACTAACCGTTGTTCGCACAACAACGCCGTCACCCATACCCTTATTACTATATCCGAGATACTGATTCTTACCTAAGGTATAGTGGTTATGGTCTTCATCACTTTCGGCTTGGAAGTCAGGATTAATTTTTGCATCAGTAAAATCAACACTACCAGACACTGGTAAATCCTGTTTAAGGGTTGCAGCGTTTTCACCTGCAATTTTTCCAGAAATCAGACAATCGGCAATATTGCCACCAGTTGTATATTTATTAACAAATGGTGAGCCTAATTCACCCGCTTCATACAGATGTGGAATTGGATTGCCATTCGGATCGACGACCTGACAATGACCGTTTCTTCGTCCACCGCCTTGCGTATTCAGCATATTTTGTCTAAGCGCAATTGCATAGTAAGGACCAGTAGAACTAAATTTGCGCAAAGTTTTTGGATTACGGTGAAAAGCATAATCTTTGCCTTGCTCCGCCATAAAGTTAAATTCAGCAATCGTTTCTTCTAGTATTGCCGGATTTTTAGTAATTTTTTGTGCTAATTCTTCGATTGAATCTGCTTTAATTGCTTTATCTAAATAGCCTGGAACCTTTAAACCATCATCAGGTTCATTCTGTAATTCATCATATTTTTTCTGATCAAAAATCATATAAGGATGAGCCTGATTGAGTGGAACTACCCAATCGCCGTGATTATAAATGTGACCGTGACGGTTCATTTCGGCTTCGTTAAAGTACCTTGTACCATCATCACCAACTACAATTACACTACCAGTTGAACTTTCTTGCCAGAAGACATTAAGTGCATAAGTAGAACGGACACCTTTATTTTGTTTTAAAGACAATCCGTGGAATTGACCCAGTGATTCGAATGAGCGCATATTCCATAATTGCGCGTTTACTTCTTCAAGCATTTTAATTCCGTCACCTTGATTATATAAAGAACCAATTGGTGCAAGATACGGTGCTTGCAGGAAGGTCTGAATCATCTCTTGGTTGTTTTCAAAACCACCAACAGCTAAAACGACACCATTGTTAACCTTGATGTTGCGTAAAACATGTTTACGTTCAATTTGAACCCCAATAACAGTTTTACTTACGCCGTCTTGAATTAAGTGTTTAGCAGGTGAAGCATACCAAATATCAATTAATTTAGAGCGGTCTAAAACTTTTTGCCGCAAAATTTTCCATAAAGCCGCATCATCTACTCCTTGATGCACTAAGTAATCATCATAAGAATCAGCATCAGGCAGTTCCGGATATTCCGTCACATAAGCGGTTGAAGGTGTACCCGCCAGCATTTTTTTCATGCTAACTGGCTCGACATCCAGGTATTTTCTGAAGTAGTCACCCATATTAGCCATTCCTTCAATTAGGTTCGTAAAGGCTGCTTGATCTGGCTTAAGAGGTGCGGCTAAATGCTCGTGGTAATTTTTTAATGCCTCATAGTCCTTGCCAGCACCAACCATCTGACCAGCATACCGGGTGTTGCCACCCTCATGGCCTTCTGGCGCACTATCAACCAATAGAACTTTAGCACCATTATCTGCGGCAAACCGGGCAGCTGTTGCTCCGGCTCCACCAAAGCCCAGAACAGCAACGTCATATACAGCATCCCACTGAAAATCTTGATTATGACTCATGATTTTGATCTCCTTATTAATATTTTTGTTGTTTACGCTTTCATTAAACGCTATAATATTAACTATGTGAAATACTTAATTATTAAAATTACTATTACAAAACAGTTATAGGATCAAGAATGAATAATCGCTTACTAATTTTTTTAGAAACACTTGAAAACAGTAGCTCTATTTCTGAAGCTGCCAAGAAGCTTTATCTTACGCAACCTTATCTGAGTCGAATCATTAAGAAATATGAACAAAAATATCATGTTTTACTTGTTAGCCGTGAGTCACATCCAATCCAGTTAACGCCTGCTGGGCAATTACTCATGAGTTATTTGCGCAAAAGTTTACAATTAGAAAATCAATTAAACCAAGAAATGAAAAGATTTACTAAAAATGAGTTCCCTACTTTAATAATGGGTATTACCCCACCTCTTGGCGAAAATTTTAATTTAACTATTTTACCGAAGCTGCTAGCTAAGTTTCCTACCTTAAAAACCGAAACATTAGAATTAAGCACGGCTGATGCCGAAAAAGCATTTAAAGACGAGCAGATTGATTTATTTGTCGGAAATGAGCTGCAACTGCCTAACGTCAAAAGCCAAAAGCTGCATCGTGATACTCAAGTCTTGGTACTTGGAAAAAATTCCAAACTATACCAACCAAACAAACAAGAAGTTCATATTTCTGGGACTAAATTACAAACACTCAATCAGGAAAACTTTATTGTCGTTGATGGAGAAAGACGTTACCAAGAAATTATTAACACGTATTTTAGCAATAATGGTATTCAAATTTATCCCCAAATTCATGTCAGAGATTCACTAACAGCACTAAAACTAGCCGCACAAGGGTTAGGTAATATGACGACGAGTATTGCTGCAGTCAAAACCAAAAAATACCAACATATCAATTACGTTAAATTGCCTCAAGATGAGGTGAAAATCAACTTTACCGTTTCTACTTTAAAAAATGACGACTATTTAATGGCGGAAATAGCAGAAGTGATTTCTATTTTAAAACAAACATTTACGACTAAAATTTTAGTTAGCTGAAAACGAGTATTCAGATCAAACAAAAACGGGTAGCTTAAGTCTTAAACTACCTGTTTTGTTCATTTTGCTTGCGGAGAACGTGGCTTTAATTAAATGTGCTCTTTTAGCCAAGGCACAACCTTACCAATAACTTCATTTAACTTTGTAAAGTCACCTGATTCTACGTTATAGGTATGATCTGAATTATCAACAGTAAAATAATCAACATTCTCCATGCCACTATGTTTGATGAAATTCAAGCTAATCTCTGGGTTCAAAGTTGGATCAGTAGTCGCTACACCAACTAAAATTGGATTAGTAAATTTTTCAATATTGTTATTAAGAGTTGCTTTAATGTCTGCATCAAAACGAGGATATAATAATTCAACTCTGCCATCGGCTGTATGGATAATACTATAACCCAGGTTTTGCATTTGCTTTTGATCATAACCAACATTAATTGGCTCTTGTGTATTAATTGCGCCATTCAACGAAATTATTACTTTAGCTGGCAAAGTCGAGCAGGTGAAAGCTAAGCGTCCACCCAGACTATGGCCTAATAGACCAACGCGCTTATTGTCTACTTCTCTTAGGGATTGGAGATAATCAAAGCTAGCTTTAACTTCTTCAATCATAACTTTCATTCCATATTGTTCTCTTGAGCAAAGATTTTCACCCATGCTGCATAAATCTATTCTAGCAGCTACTATTCCTGAAGCAGTGATACTTTGGCTAATTCTTTGTAACATGTGGTTATCATTGCTCTTACCCGACATAAATCCATGAATTAATAAAATCGCAGGAAATTGATTACCACTGTCGGGGACATCGATTAACATTGGCACTTCATGATCTTGACACTTTACGAATTCTAGTCTTTCTTTCAATTTGGAAACCTCCCTATTTTTATAACAAGTAAAAAATTGTTGCTATTTATTCATAAAATATATGATAGCACCAAAAAATCACGTTAAATAATTCAATTATTCTATGATTTATTAAGTTTCTGCCACACTCCTGCCAAAAAAAGCAACTAGGAATTTAATAAATATTCGGTAATTGTTGTAACAAGAGCAAAATAAGACCAAACAAAAACCACTTTGTCAGTTTTAGTAACAAAGTGGTTAAATCTTAAAGCTTTCCGCCAAATACTGGAAAATGACTGGCTTCCCCATAATCGATTGCATTAATTTCTTGCAAAGTTTGCATATCTTCGGCACTTATTTCAAAAGCAATTTCCGTATTTTGCTTAATGTGATCAGCTCGCGCCGCTTTAGGTAACACTACCGTTTTTAGCTGCCAATCATATCTAATACAGAGTTGGGCCGCTGATACATGATACTTATCGGCCATTTGGGTTATTACCGGATTATTCAAGGCCGCTCCATGGGCAACGGGTGAAAATGATTCAACAACAATTCCCTGTTTTTGTGAAAAAGCAAGCAAATCTTTCGGTGTTGCACCAATGTGACACAAAATTTGGTTTACCATCGGTTTAGTCGCACTATTTTTAATTAAATTAGTTAAGTCATCCGGCTCAAAGCTCGACACACCAATTGCACGCAACTTGCCTTCCTTCATTGCATCCTCTAATGCACGCCAAGTTGCTAAATTACCTTCAAAATGGCGATCAGCTGATTGATTAACTTCGTTCCAAGGCTGCGGATTATGAATAATCATCATATCTAAATAATCAAGCCCCATTTTCGCCAAAGATTCATCAATTGACTTCTTGGCATCGGCGTAATTTTTGATTTCGGCGGCAACTTTTGAATTAACAAAAATTTGTTCACGCGGAATCCCAGAATTTTTTATTCCTAATCCCACTCCAGCTTCGTTACCATATGCTTGCGCAGTATCAATGTGCCGGTAGCCAAGTTGAATAGCTGTTTCGACCACTTGGGCAACCTGATTATTATTAATTTCCCACGTACCTAATGCTAATTTAGGAATTTTGACTCCGTTGCTTAAGGTTAATGTCTCATCTAAAATCATCTTATTCCTCCTTGTTTAGGATTAATTTTCAATTAGAAGTATAGGACTTAAAGTACGCTTTAAGTCAAGTCTTTGCGTAAATTATTAAATAATGCTTAGGAATTTGATCCAAGTCGGTTACAATTAATATTGCAGAAAATATGAAAGGTGTTTATTTATGAAATCATTATATTTAGTAAGACACGGGCAAACATTATTTAACGTTCAACACAAAATTCAAGGCTTTTGTGATTCACCACTCACACCATTGGGAATTCAGGAAGCAAAGGCTACTAAAAAGGAGTATTTCGAAAAAGAGCATGTCCAACTGGACGAAGCCCATTCTTCTACCTCTGAACGAGCAATTGATACACTCAAAATAATTACTGATTTGCCATTTAAAACAAATAAAAACTTGCGTGAATGGAATTTTGGCACTTATGAAGGTGAAGGTGAGCATTTAAATCCGCCACTTCCCTACAATGATTTTTTCGTTCAATTTGGCGGCGAATCGCAGAAGGAATTAACAGCTCGCATTAACCAAGAAATTACAAAAATTGTGCGCCAATCACCTAATAAGCATATTTTAATTGTGTCACATGGTGCTGCCATCGCTAATTTTTATAAAGTCTGGGAAAAGTACAATACATTCAAAAGGACTGAAAGAATTAAGAATTGTTCCGTCTTAAAATATGACTTTGACGATGATATTTTTCGGTTAAAAACACTGTTTAATCCAGATTGTTAGCTTGCAATGTCATTGCCAATTAGTCGTTTATTTTTTAATAAAAAAAGCTAGCTCCATTCAGGAGTTAGCCTTTTTAATTTCATTACAACTCGGTAATTATTCTAAGTTTAATGAGCTCTTGTCAAAAGCAGCTGACTTAATCTTGTCGTCGATTGAAGGAGTACCAAGCCAAGTGATCATTTCCTTCATTGCATCAGTGATTGCTTCAGTACCAGGAAGTAAAAGCTTACGTGGGTCATAACCCTTGTTAGCCTTGTCTTCATCCTTGTGAGCTTCGAAGTATTCACGAGTTGCTTTTTGGAATGCTAATTGGAATTCAGTGTTGATGTTAACCTTTGAAATTCCAAGTGAGATAGCCTTCTTAACTTGTTCTTCAGGAATACCTGAACCACCGTGCAATACAAGTGGAACAGAAACTGCATCAGCAATTTCCTTCAAACGATCGAAGTTAAGACCCTTCCAGTCAGCTGGGTAAACACCGTGGATGTTACCGATACCACAAGCAAGCTTGTCAACACCAGCAGCAACGAAAGCTTTAGCATCTTCAACAGAAGCTAATTCTCCACCTTCAGCACCTTGGTTTTCACCAATCTTACCGATTTCAGCTTCAACGGAAATTCCACGTTCATGAGCCAATTTGACGATTTCCTTAGTCTTAGCTAAGTTTTCATCAGTTGGTAATGCGTGACCGTCAAACATAACTGATGAGTAGCCAAGTGCAATACATTCCTTAGCAGCTTCAAAGTCACCGTGATCCAAGTTCAATACGACTGGAACTGAAATGTCCATTGCGTCCATTGAATCTTCAACGATATCCTTAGCAATCTTGTAGCCACCCATGTACTTAGCAGCACCCATTGAAACTTGGATTAAAACTGGGGTTCTAGTTTCCTCAGCTGCTTGCAAAATTGCACGTGTCCATTCCAAGTTGTTAGTGTTATAAGCACCGACTGCATAATGGTTTTTACGAGCATCTTTAAAGATTTGGTTACCATTATCTAAATAAGCCATTAATAAATTACCTCCTATTAATCTTACAGTCACATTGTACCGTAATAACGAAGTCTTGAGCAATCTTTTAATCGATGTAAGCGTTATTTTTTGAATTTTTTTTACATTTCTTTAGGAGCATTAACACCAAGTAGTCTGAGGGCCTCAGTTAAGACAATTGAGGTCGCCTGAACTAACGCCAATCTCGTGTTAATTTGCTCATCTTCGACCAAGATTTTAACATTAGCATAGTATTTATTAAACTTCTTAGCTAAATCCAAAGCATATTTGGCAATAACAGATGGTTCAAATTTATCACTGCTGCGCGCAATGATTCTTGGGAAATCGGCTAATGCTTTGGCAACGCTAAATGACCAATCATCCTTAACTGGTGCAGCATCAAGTTTAGGCTCTTGACCTAACTTCGCAGCTTTACGTAATACACTCTGTGCCCGTGCATTGGTGTATTGAACATAAGGACCAGTATCGCCTTCAAAGCGAACAACTTCATCTAAGTCAAAGTCAAAGTTTTCTACCCGATCATTTTTAAGATCATGGAACACAACGGCTCCTACACCAACATCATGAGCTACTTGTTCTTTGTTAGCTAAAGCAGGATTTTTCTCATCAATTTGCTTACGAGCTAAGTTAACGGCATCCTTTAATACTTGGTCAAGGAAAACGACGTTACCTTTACGGGTTGATAGTTTTTTACCGTTTTGCGTAATTAAGCCAAATGGCACGTGATAAATTTCATCTGCCCAATCATAACCCATCTTCTTCAAAACTGTTTTAAGTTCAACGAAATGGTGAGCTTGCTCATTACCGACAACATACAGCATTTTGACGAAATGGTAAGTATTCATTCGGTAAATAGCGGCAGCCAAATCACGGGTTAGGTAAATACTGCTACCGTCAGATTTCACAATCATAGCTGGGCTTTCGTCTTCGCCCATATCAACTACCTGTGCCCCGCGTGATTCGTGAAGCAAACCTTTTTCCTTTAATTCATCGATAACAGGTTGCATCTTATCGTTAAAGAATGCTTCGCCCTTGTATGAATCAAATTCGACGCCCAATTCTTTGTAAATCCGCTTAAAGTCCTTTAAGGAAACGTCACGGAACCATTGCCATAATTTAACTGCTTCAGGATCACCATCCTCAAGTTTTTTAAACCATGCACGACCCTCATCCTCAAGCTCAGGGTGCTTTTCAGCCTCCTCATGAAACTTAACGTAATACTTAAAGAGGTTCATGATTGGATCTTTTTTGACATCTTCCTCATTACCCCAATGTTTATAAGCTGAAATCAGCTTACCAAACTGGGTGCCATAATCACCTAGGTGGTTAATCTTAATTGGAGTATAGCCAACTTTTTTCAATGTTTCCGCAATTGAATTACCGATTACAGTTGAGCGCAAGTGTCCCATTGACATTGGCTTAGCAATGTTAGGACTTGACATGTCAATAGGAACATTTCCTTGTCCTAATTTTTGATCACCATAATGCTGTTTTTCTGTCAAAACTTCATGTAAAGCTTGCGTAATTAATTTTTCGTGGTTAATTGCGAAGTTAACATACGGACCAACAGCTTGAATACTGGTAAAATCGCTGCTTTCAAGATTGGCAGCAATTTCTTGAGCAATCTCAGCCGGATTTTTATGCATAACTTTAGCCAGAGTAAATGCAGGGAAGGCATAATCACCCATCTTTTCATTCTTTGGCCGTTCAATAAGTTGGTTGATTTTTTCTTTAGGCAAATCTACTTGACTGGCAACAAGATCAACTACTTTACTTTTAAAGTCCATTTTTACCTCCAAATTCCAATAAAAAAGCCTCTTCCTTTAATTCCAAAGGAAGAGACGAGTTTTTACCCGCGGTACCACTCTATTTGATACAAAGTATCCGCTTATTATTTTTGTTAAATTACTGGTCAGGCACGCCTTCAGTCATCCTCCTAACCCGACTCTCATCAACTCGGACTCGCTTACTAGGATAAATGCTTACTACTCCTAACCTCTCTCAAAAATTGATTATAACAGGAAATGGCATTCAAGCCAACACTTTTAATTATTTTTGACGATTACCTTTGTGCCAGTGGGAATATTTTTCATTATCCACCGTGCATCTGAAATACTCAACCTGATACAGCCATGAGACGCGGATTTAACACCCAATTTTTTGGCTTCTTTGCGATTATACTTTCCATTGCTTTTAGTTGGAACCGTATGAAAGAGGTAGACATTATCTTTATCCCAGCTAGTCCAATAATTAGCACCCTCATTTAATTCTGGATTATAAAAAGAATCTCCCCGATTATCCTGAATCTTAAAAGTCCCTGTGGGCGTTGTCGATTTGCCCTTTTTAAAGAGCCCTCCACTTGCCAGCATCGTGTACACTACCTGGTTTTCACGCAAAATATAAACGCGATTGCCCCGAAGAGAAACACGAATGGTTAGATCATTTTCAAGCGGCTTAATTTTAGGATAAGCTTTTGTTTCGCTGGGTTGATGCCAGTCATAAGGCACCCGCAGATCTTGCGGATCCTTATAGGGACGAAAAGATGCTGCCGTCTTCTTAACCTGCATTTTCTGATTTTCCTTGGGCTTTTCTTCCTTTGGACTTGACGGCATCGAAACACGAGCTAGACTGATTGCACAGATTAGTAGAACAAATAGGCCTGTTAGCGGCTTTAATAGGCTATTTTTCATACTAAATCAACCTCCTCGAGAATTATTTATACTCTATTTTACAATATTTGCTAGTTTAGCCAAAAACTTAATCTACAAACTTAAGCATAAGTTTAGGTAAAAGCGCACTAATTTTGGTTGGTTGCACAACATATTCATCTTTAGCAATTAGATCGCCAGCAAGTGAGTGCAAATATACAGCTGCTATAACGGAATCAATATTGCCACCAAATTGCGCAGTAAAGCCACCAATTATGCCGGCTAAGGTGTCGCCCATGCCGCCACAAGCCATCCCTGGATTACCAAGAGGATTAACGAAAACATCCTTATTTGACGTATAAACTTTGGTATGATTGGACTTTAAAACTAAAATAGCATTTTGCCCTGGAAACAGCTTATTTAATGCCGTCAAATTAGCTGCATCCGTTTGATAAGGTATCCTAATTTGACTAAGTCTCTGCCATTCCATTTGATGAGGAGTCAAGATTACTAACTTCGCATTTTGCGGGGCCAGCGACCGATTTTGACCAATCAAATCCAGCGCACTAGCGTCTAAAATAAGCGTTTGCTGGTTAGTTACTACTTGACCCAGCTGCAAAAGAAGCTTTTGCGCAAATGGAGTAGCTCCTAATCCTGGTCCACAAACAATGACATCCATGTTTTTTATTAATTGCGGCAAATCACTGCTGCGCCAATCAACATACATCACTTCAGGATCGCGCGCATGTAGAGCATTTAAATTAATTGAATGGCAAGCAACAGAAACTAGACCAGCGCCAGATTTCAGTGCACCTTCTGCAGCCATAATAATTGCACCACCGTAATTTTCACTTCCACCTATTAATAAAATTCGTCCGTAGTTTCCCTTATGGGTGTTGCTTTTTCTTTTGGCTATAACCTTGGTTAAAATAGATTGCTTAATTTCTGTCATTGTTATCCTCCAAAAAGCCGGTGCCAAAAACGAAGCAAGAAATTAACCTGTTTAGTGGATTGCAACGCTTTTGCCGGTAGTTTAATTCCGTCAGGTTCTTGGATAGAAATTAGTTTAGTTGACCCCGATTTAAAGCTATATGAACCAACCGTTTGATTTTTGGTTACCGGAGCTTCAATGGTGTCCTTAGTTAAATTAACAGTTAATTTTTGGCCGTTTTTTGGTCCCCAGATTACTCGTCTTTGCTTCATGCCGATATCAACTTGCTTGTTAGCGCCATTATGAACACTAATCTTGCTGGTACCCATAATTACTTCATTTTGGTTAAAAACAATGGGTTGATAATTACGGTAAACATACCGCAGCAACCTGCCAGTTTGCTCAAAACGTGCTGGGTCAAGACTATTAGCATGCCTTGCTCCCACTACCACGGTAATTAGTCTTGCATCGCTATCTTTTGCCGTTCCAATAAAACAAGCACCAGCAGCATCAGTAGTTCCCGTTTTTAGACCATCAACTTTTAGATCTTGCTGGTATTGGGACAAGCCTTTAAGCATCCAATTAAAGTTAGTCATGAGTGTTTGGCTTCCCTGATCAGTGAAGTTTAAATGAGCAATTCTTGTTGTTTCAATTATTTCGGGGAAGTCATTCAACAAGTGCTGACCAACGATTGCCATGTCTTTAGCTGACATCTCATTTTCTGCGTCTTTATCCGCTCCTGGATAGGCATCCGTCCCAACACTTTTATTGGGCAAACCGCAAACAGTATAGATCTGGGCGTCATTAATGCCCCATTTTTTTAATTGCTGACGCATCTGCCGAACAAACACAACTTGCGAGCCACTGACGGCCTGAGCAAGCAGCATTGCCGCCCCATTGGCAGATTCGATTAGGGTCGCTTGGTATAGCTGCCTGATTGTATAAGAGTGACCCATTTTTAGTGGCACATTAGAAAACTGCTTATTATTGGCAACCTTGACAATCTGCTTAGTTGGCTTTACTTCTGTATCCCAACTAAGTTTTTGCTCTTTAATTGCTTGTAAGGTTAAATAAGTCGTTACTAATTTGGTCATTGAAGCAATTGGCAATACCTGGTTAATATTTTTGCCATAAAGCAGTTGCCCCGTTTTACTATCGATTGCAATTGCCGATTTAACATTGAGATTTAATTGCTCAGACTGATAATTATTTCTGACTTGAACTGATTTAGGCCGAGCTGGCGGTTCACTACTAGGACCTGTTCCACACGCAGATAGTGTCACAATAGCCAATAAGCTGACCACAACTGTTTTTAAATTTCGCCTTAGGTTCATAAGTTCTCCTTTGAAGTGAAAAAATTTTAGCAAGTTCTAGATTAAATTTGATACTGATAACAATAATAGGGAATATTAAAATTATGATCATTAACCTTTTGATAATCATTGTCAATTAAATATTGTGGTAATAATGCAACTGCCTCTCCCCTTTTTACCAATTGCATAATTGTTTCAAGCGAATCAATTTCTAACAATCTCGTTTTATCAGGACATAACTTCAGGGTTAGTTTTCTAAATGGACAAGTTAAATCACTATTGATTGCAATCGGGCAGGTCGATCCATCTTCTTGTTTTCCTTTCAAAAAGCACGCTGGTAAATTAGCTGTTTGCTTTAACCGATAATTAGGCAAGTCGAATTGGTTAAAGGTCACCACTACATCGTAGTATCTTTGCGTTAGTTCCGATTCCAATTGGTTACTTTTCTTAATAGTAACTGCATAATCAGTAATAAAAAATTTCTTCTTAGCGATTAAAAAGTTAACTAGTAATTCCGATGATAAAATCGTTTTTCGAATAACTAACGTATCTTGCAGTTTTTGCCAATTTCGGAGCGCTTTAACAGCAAAACGATATACTTTGTTTCCGTTATCCGTCGGAGCCACACCTTGATTTGAGCGTACAAATAAAGTTGAATTCAATTCATGTTCAATTGCCTTTAAGCGTGCTGTCAAATTAGATTGTGCATAGCCTAATTCTTTAGCAGCTTTATTGATAGATTTAGTTTCATAAATTGTCTTATAAATATTTAAGTCATTAAAATTCATCTTGTCACATTATCACTAAAAGTGATAGCCCTATTAACTTTTCGGCTTATGCAAAGCCATTTTCATTCATTATACTATTTTTTGTAATCAAAGAAGGGAGAAAAAATCTTATGACTACAAAAATTGGTATTAATGGTTTTGGCAGAATTGGTCGTTTATCATTACGGCGTATTTATGACATTAAAGATAATAGTTTAGAAATTGTTGCGATCAACGATTTAACTTCACCAGCAATGTTGGCTCATTTATTGAAGTATGACACGGCTCATGGTCAATTTAATCATGAAGTTGCCGCAACAGAAAATGCAATCGTAATTGATGGCAAAAAAATTCCTGTTTACGCTGAAAAAAGCGCAAGTGATATTCCTTGGGTAAAAAATAACGGGGTTGAGCTTGTATTAGAATGTACTGGCTTTTACACCTCAACGGAAAAATCCAGCAGTCACTTAAAAGCCGGCGTCAAAAAAGTGTTGATCTCAGCACCTGCCGGTGACATGAAGACAATCGTTTATAATGTTAATGACGATACCTTAAATGCAGATGATCAAATTATTTCTGCTGGTTCATGTACTACTAACTGCTTGGCTCCGTTAGCCAAGGCTATTAACGATGAATTTCAGATTAAAGCTGGAACAATGACCACCTTACATGCCTATACTAGTTCACAAATGCTGCAAGATAGTCCCGATCGCCAAGGTGATGTTCGTAATGCACGTGCCGCTAGCGCAAATATTATTCCCCATTCAACTGGTGCTTCTAAAGCAATTGGCCTAGTAATCCCAGAATTACAGGGTAAGCTAACGGGAATCGCTCTCCGTGTTCCTGTGATCACTGGTTCAATAACGGAATTAGCGGTTACCCTAGCTAAAAACGTTACTGTTAATGAATTCAATGCCGCAATCAAAAAGCACACAATTAACAATGCATCATTTGGCTGCAATGAGGATAAGATCGTTTCATCTGATATTATTGGCACGGAATTTGGTTCTGTTTTTGATCCGACAATTACCCAAATTGCTACGGGCACCGATTATTCACAAGTTATTAAGGCTTATGCGTGGTACGATAACGAATCCGGGTTTGTAGCTCAAATGATCAGAACATTGCAAAAAATAGCTAAATTAGGCTAATGATATGAACCCCAAAATTAGGACAGTTTAATAAATTTTAACTAAGGACTAATGCCCGATATTCAAGCGGACTTAGTCCTTTTAGTTTTACTTTGATTCTTTGCTGGTTATAGTAACTGATATATTTTTGGATTGCTTCTTCCAGTTCGTTTAAATTCTTAAACTGGGTTTCGAAGCCATAGAACATTTCCCGTTTGAGTATGCCAAAGAACCCTTCCATTAATCCGTCATCTAAGGAATTGCCCTTACGCGACATGGATTGTTCGATTCCATGGTCTTTTAGCCAGGCTTGGAATTTAGGATGCTGGTACTGCCAGCCTTGATCTGTATGAAAAATCAGACCATTTAATGCTGGATGCTTGCGCCAAGCCTGTTTTAGCATGTCCATAATCTGTTTAAGGTTAGGACTGCGGGAAATGGAGTAGGCAATCACCTCTTGCGTGCAGCCATCAACAATGGGTGACAGGTAGGTCTTCTGACCGTTGAGTTTGAACTCGGTCACGTCTGAATACCACTTGTGTTCCGGGTAAACTGCGCTAAAATTACGTTTAATCAGGTCGGGCTTAATTGGACCTTGGGTACCGCGATAACTGTTATACTTATGCCAGCGTTTACTGACGATGCCAAAGAGTTTCAGCTTGTTCATCAAGCGTTGTACTTTTTTGTGATTGACTAGCCAACCACGTCGCCTAAGTTCCAGAGTAATGCGCCGATAGCCATAGCGGTGTCGGTGTTCTTCATAAATGGCTTTGATTTCAGCCATCACCTGCTGGTTGCCACGATCCTTATCCTTTTTCTGCAAATTGTAGTAATAATTACTGCGGGATAGATGCGGGAGATTGGGATTAGCATTAATAACCGCAAGAATAAAAGTTACGCTGACCTTGAGTTCACGCCTCAGTTGGGTAACTGCCCGGACTATTTCCGCGGCTTGCGGTTCTTGGTCCGCTGGTCGACTAAGGCGGTCAATTTTTTTATAAATTCGTTCTCGATGGTCAGCTTCAAGTTCTGCTGGCGTAAGTGCTCGTTTTCTTGCTTCAGACGTTTGATTTCTGGATCTTGTTTGGGCATGGGGCAATCGTCCTTTCTGTTTGATAACGACATTATACCCGTTTTCACGATAGCTGCGAAGCCAATTAGCTAGCATACCGTTACTTTTTAGGCCAAGATCAAGTGCCACCTGATAAGCTGGTTCATGCTTGACTAGTACTCGTATAATAGCCTGCTTTTTAAACTCAAGTGAATATTCAGTATAGGGTTGGTCTAAAATAGCTAGGCCGTGACGTTGAATAAGAGCAAGCAAATAATTAATGTTAGCAGGATTAATACCATAACGTCGACCCAATTCACTAGGTCTAATGTTATAATTCCGCCAAAGATTGAAGATTTCAATTTTATCTTGTTTGGATAATTTAGCCATAATAAAAACCTCGAAGTTGTCCTAACTTCGGGGTTCATATCATAAATCGTTCTAATTAGAATCTTTTTTACCTTTTATTGAAGATTGATATAAAAAGCCATTTCTTAGTTAGTTTAAGAAAATGGCTTTTTTGTCTTCTAAACTTTAAATTTTAATGACATCCCCGCGAAAATTTGGTATTATAATTAATGTATTTTAAAAGAGGCCCCGATGGCGGAATTGGCAGACGCGCAGCGTTCAGGTCGCTGTTTAGGTAACTAAGTGAAAGTTCGAATCTTTTTCGGGGCATTAAAAGAAAAGCTAATCATTCGATTAGCTTTTTTTGTCAAAAATTTATTAATATTAAGGAGGAATTGGCATGCAAAAGCGTTTAACCAAATCAAGAGATAAAATTTTAACTGGTGTATTAGGCGGAATCGCTGAATATTTTGGCTGGGATAAAGCCTGGACTAGAATCGGCGGCGCAATGGTTATTTGTTTTACCGGCTTTGGGTTAATCGCCTATATTGCCGCAGCAATTGCTATGCCGGACAAAACGCGTGCTGATGACATTCCTTCTGGTGAATATCGTCAATACTAATTGCGTTTACCTATTACTCTTGTTAAAATGAAGTTCCTTGGCAGGGGCACAAGCAAAAACATCATAAGTTAGTTTTTGCTGGCTACAAGAATTTTAGTAATACTAATATTTCTGCATCAAAGAGCATGAGTTCTCAATTATTGAACCCATGCTCTTTTTTGAATTTGACTCATAATTTAATTTCTTTAATTCGCCAAAAAAGCAGAATTTCTCGTTGCATATAGATTCCCACTCCCTTGCCGTTAATATCAGCGACAAAGTAGCCAATATTTTCTGAGCCACCTTGAAAATCAGTCACACTGTCACAATGAGTGTCTTTTTTTAAATGTAATAAATATGACCTAGTCTTCTTATCTGCTGCAACTTGGCGCATCCTCTTAGTATCATGACTTTGCAGCATTTGGTTAACCTCAAATTTTGCCGAAAGCGGAACCCACGAGTTTTGGTAAAAAAACCAGTAGAAGAAAGCACCAAAAATAAAAATAAAGATAAAAATTCCTTTTTTTCTGATATTCATGATTTTTTCTTTTTCCATCAATTAAAACAGTATTTGTTAAATATTATTGCAGTAGTTAACTGATCTGTTAATTGAACCACCTTAAACTTAGTAAAAAATAAAAAAGCATTGAGTAATATTCACTCAATGCTAATTATTAATTTTATGCTTTTATATGCAGCTTGGCCAAAAGCGGCACAATTTTATCGCCTAAGATCTTCTGCGCTAAGTTCGATTTAATCGCCGCAGCGGCGTAGAAGATTCCCCCAACTAGCACTGCAACAACGACAATAATTGGAGCTTGAAGGCGACTAGCAGGACTCAAGAAGAGCTCAAGCACTTTTTCAACGCCAAGAACAATCAGGAACATAATCAGCGAAAAACCAGTAATTCCAATAAAACGCCTGCTTGTGCGTCCTTGGTTGAAATCATAGACTACTTCTAGGTGTTTAAGAGCCAAAAAGATAATCACAAACATCCCTAAATTAGTGGCTACAAGTGGTCCAAACACTTTAAATACGTAAATCATCGGATATTGCACAATCAGTTTAATGATTAGACCTAACACTAGATACTTAATTGCCAGACCATTTTCTGATAATCCCTGCAAAATTGCCATTAATACCGTAAACATCCCCAATGTAATCGAGGTAAAGGCAGACAAATACAGAATATTAGAACCCAACTGATCAAAACCATAAAAAATGGTGTAAATTGGCGTAGCAATGGCTGCCATACCAAACGCAGCCGGAATCATTACAAACAAAAACAAATCTAGTGTGTTGCCGATCTGTTTAGAAATCCCGGCAAAATCATGCTTAGCATGTGCAGCAGATAATAATGGTATCGCAGTTACCGCCATTGCACTAGCCAAAGAAACAATAATCATGATTAGCTTATTAGCGTTCAACGCAAATAACGCATACCACGTTTCAATCGTGTTGTAACTAGCCTTGACCACACTAGCAATCATTGGGTGGAAAGTATATTGATCCACTAGGTAAAATAATTGAATTCCCGCATCAATAATAATAAACGGAATTGCTTGCTCAATTATCTCTTTAAATAAGGCTGCTGTCGAAACCTGAATTTCGTTTTCGGAATTTTCAACTAGGTAATTTAATTTTTTTCTTCTGGAAAGCAAGAACCAGCATAAAATCAAAATACCAAAAATTGCACCAATAGCAGCGGCGAAGTTGGATTGAACAACTGCATCAACAAAATTACCGTGCTGCACTTGCATAATTACGTAAGCAGTTAAAAGCATCCAAGCAACCCGGGCAAATTGCTCAACAAACTGCGACATTGCCGACGGCATCATATCAGCGTATCCCTGAAAATAACCCCGCATAATGCTTAACACGGGAATGAGCAGGATAGCATAAGACAAACTGCGCATTACCGCAACTTGGCGTGGATCGCTACGAGACCCATTCGAAGCTAAAAATGGTGAAGCAAAATACATAATCGCAGCTGATGCAACACCCAAAACAATCATCAAGACAAGACCACGGTGAAACAATTTGCGCCCTACACCATATTCATTTAGGGCATTATACTTAGCCACTTGTTTGGCCACTGCTCCCGGGATTCCTGCTGTCGAAATTAAGATAAAAATACTATAAATGTTATAACTACGCGCAGTTAAAGCATTAGCGATATTACCATAAGGTGACATCCAGATAAACCACGGAATAATGTAAAGTGCACCTAAAATACGTGAGGTAATTGAGCCAAAAGTCATCCACGCGCTACCCTTAATAAAGGTATCTTGCGTATTTTGTTCTTTTAAATTATTTTCTTTCATCAATTTTCCCTAAATTCGTGTACTAACTATTTTATTTTGAATGAAAAACGACAATTAACAATCAATATACTTATCACTTTAGGAAAAATTAACTTTATTTAGCAACAATATTGACAATTTTATTTGGCACCACAATTACCTTTTTGATTTCCTTACCAGTCAAGAATTTTTGGACATGTTCAAGTTCTAAGGCTTGTTTTTGCAAATCCTCTTGGCTTGAATCCTTGCCAGCTGTGAAATTACCGCGCAATTTACCATTAACTTGAACCATAATATCAACTGTTGATTCAACAAGCTTAGCAGGATCATATGTTGGCCATTTAGCAAAAGTAACAGATTCGTTATGACCAAAGATTTGCCAAATCTCTTCCATCATGTGTGGTGCAATTGGTGCAATCATCGTAATAAAGCCTTCAGCATATTCCCGCGGAATAGTTTTAGCCTTTTGAGCAGCGTTGATGAAGACCATTAACTGTGAGATGGCGGTATTGAAATGCAAATCATTAAAGTCTTCTGTGACCTTCTTGACAGTTTCATTGTAGATTTTATCCAAAGTACCATCATTTTCGGCCACAATATTTTCTTGTGGAATTGCCTGTAAGTCAAGATCGTTAACAAACAAACGCCAGATTCGGTCAAGAAACTTCTTGGTTGAAGCTGGGCCATTGTCATCCCAATCAATTGAAGCATCAAGTGGTCCCATGAACATCTCATACATTCTTAGACTGTCAGCACCATATTCGTCAATCACATCATCAGGATTAACGACATTCCCCTTTGACTTAGACATCTTGTCATGGTCTTTAAGAATTAGTCCTTGATTGTATAAGCGTTGGAATGGCTCTTCATTTGGTACCACGCCAAGATCGTATAACACCATATTCCAAAATCTAGCATAAAGAAGGTGTCTAACGGCGTGTTCTGCCCCACCAATGTATAAGTCAACTGGCGTCCACTTCTTTAACAATTCGTAATCTGCTAATTTGTTATCATTATGCGGATCAATATAGCGTAAGAAGTACCAAGAAGAACCAGCCCAGTTAGGCATTGTGTTCGTTTCCCGCTTACCTTTGCGACCATTTTGATCAACAACATTAACCCAATCCTTCAAGTTAACTAACGGACTTTCAGGTGTACCTGATGGCTTAATATCAGTTGCATGTGGCAATACAAGTGGCAGTTCATCTTCGGGAACAAGAGTAGTTTCGCCGTCTTCCCAGTGAATAACCGGGATAGGCTCGCCCCAATAACGTTGCCGGCTAAATTCCCAGTCGCGCAACTTGTAGTTAACCTTTTGCTTACCAGCATTGTGTTCTTCAAGCCACGAAACCATTTTTTCTTTTGCATCTGCCACATTCAGGCCATTTAAGAAGTCTGAATCAATGTGTGGTCCCTCACCAGTGAAGGCCTCTTTATTAATGTCGCCGCCTTTAATAACCGCCTTAATTGGCAAATGGAATTTTTGAGCAAACTCATAATCACGTGTATCGTGAGCGGGAACTGCCATAACAGCGCCTGTTCCGTAACTTGCCAGAACGTAGTCAGCAATCCAGATTGGAATTTCCTCATTATTGACCGGATTGATAGCGTAAGCACCGGTAAATACACCAGTCTTATTTTTATTTAAATCGGTTCTTTCCAAATCTGATTTAGATTCAATTTGCTTAATATAAGCATCAACATCAGCCTGGTGACCAGCAGTAGTAATTTTTTGGACCAACTTATTTTCTGGGGCTAAAACCGCATAGGTAGCACCAAAAAGCGTATCAGGTCTAGTACTGAACACATCAAATGTTTGATCAGAATCCTTAATCTTGAATGTAATTTGAGCCCCAACTGAACGACCAATCCAGTTACGTTGCATTTCTTTAATATTTTCTGGCCAATCAAGATTATCAAGACCAGCAAGAAGACGGTCGGCATATTTAGTTATCCGAAGCATCCATTGTTTCATGTTCCGGCGATAAATTGGGTAGCCACCACGTTCGGTTTTACCATCAACGATATCTTCGTTAGCAACAACAGTTCCTAAATCTGGTGACCAGTTAACCGGAACTTCTGCTTCATAAGCAAGACCGTGCTTATACATTTGCTCAAATGTCCACTGCGTCCATTTGTAATATTTTGGATCACTTGTTGAGATTTCTCGGTTCCAGTCATAAGAAAAGCCTAACTTATTTAATTGTCTCTTAAAGTTAGCAATATTGTCCCTAGTTACGACAGCTGGGTCTTGACCAGTCTGCAATGCATATTGCTCAGTTGGTAAACCAAAAGCATCCCAGCCCATTGGATGCAGCACATTGTAACCCTCACTACGCTTCATACGCGCAATAATATCGGTTGCCGTATATCCTTCTGGGTGCCCTACGTGCAATCCCTTACCAGATGGGAATGGAAACATATCTAAAACATAATAATTTTTCTTTTGCGGATCACTACCCGTTTTAAATGTTTGATTTTTTTCCCAATAATCTTGCCATTTTTGCTCAACTACTTTGTGATTGTACATAAACATTTCCCTCATAAAAAAAGTCCTATGAAATAAACTCATAGGACGAATAATCGCGGTACCACCTAAGTTTCACGTAAATTAACGTGACCCTCACAAGCCCCTTAACGCGGATAGCAAACGAAAGATTTAACCTAGGCTCAGTTCACAATATATTTTTCAAGTCTTGCACCAACCGACTCTTCTCTATAGAAAAATAAAATTGCTACTAGTTCCTAACCTTTATTTTTTGATCAATAATGATTATAATTTACCACAAATGCTAAAAAAAACAAGGGGAGAAAGATATTTGAACACTACAGATCATTCGAAAAAAGATACAATCATACCCGCGACCATATTTCTACTTATCTACGCGGCTTGGGCAATTCTGGTTTCCTCTGGCAACCAATTTATCCATCAGTTTGATAAATCGTTAATTGGTTTAATTTGTAATAACAACCCTGCTATCATCAAATTCGCAACCACTTTTACCAACTTGGGCAATACTAGCGTTATTATGGTTGCGACCATTATTCTGGTAATTGTTTTAGGCGTTTTTCGCAAATACGCTTTCGCGGTTTTTACAGCGGGAACAATGATTGCAGCTAATGGTTACAATTGGATCATTAAACATGCGATTGGTCGGCAGCGACCAATGGTGCACCACCTTGTTGAAGCGCATGGTTACAGTTTTCCTTCAGGACACTCCGTGGGAAGTGCCACACTTTTTGGCATTCTGATCATTTTAACCATCTTGCTAGTTAAGAAGAAAGGACTTAAAATCATTCTGTGTATCATTTGGCTATGTTTTCCCATACTGATTGGCTACACGAGAATCTTTGACCATGTTCACTATCCATCCGATGTTGTCGGTGGCTTTTTAGAGGGTATCTCCTTCTTACTAATTGGGTACTCATTTTTATACCATTACTATTTAGATAAATGAAGATTAAGTCGTTTTAAATAAACGGCTTTTTTATTTGCTCTTTTTCTTGAAAGCAGCTCAGAACATTATTTGATAACGCTAAGCAAATCTCGCTGCAGGTGTTCTTGTAAAACCGCGTGAAGTTTAACCAATTGGTCTTGATAGTCCGAACTGAAATTTCGTGGGCTTTGATCATTTACAAACCGACCGGCGTTTGTCATTCCCCAAAATTGAGCGGTATCGTCATCAAAAACTTTAAATGCATTCATGTATTTATCCCAGACTTGATCGTTTTGACCAATGCCATCACCAACATAGCCTTGGCCGCCACCAAGGTAGCCGCAGTTCATAATGGTGTACAGATATTTCCCGCTAAGTAACCCGATTAAACCATTTTTACCTGCTTCATAGGCAAATCCGGCAGCAAAAACTTTTTCAATATAGCCCTTAACGATACTTACAGGAGCATCATGCCAATTAGGATAAGCAAAAAGAATCACATCTGCCTTTTTTACAAACGACTGCTCTTGAGCAAGGTAAGCCGGTGCTTCACCTAGGCCATCTTTGACATAGTAAAATTCTTCTTGGTGTAAAACGGGATCATAATTAAGATCATAGAGATCGCGTAATTCAACTGCCCAATCATTTTCCTCTAAATAGCGCATAGCGGTATAAACCAAATCATAAGTTAAACTATATTTTCTTGGTTCTCCGACAATAAACAAGGCCTTTTTCTGATTAGGTTTAGCGTTAAAACCGTGTGGTGTATATGGCTGCTGCAATTCTTGCGGTACCACTGTCCCAGAAGTTCTTATTTCTCCGTTTAAAATTTTTTGAGCTAATTCCATTTAATTATTTCTCCTCTACTAGTTTTACCTTAACGGCAAATTTTTTAGTTTTAATGATAATTTTTATGCCTGCTGTTTGTTCTTACTTTGATAGATACTATTAAAAAGCAAGGCAAGAACAATTGCCACTAGTGAAGCCACAAATACTCCCTTTAAAGCACTGAACAATACCTGACGCAGCTGCGGAACCAAATTGGCTGCTAGCTCCTTGGCTTTAGCCGATGAAACAATTTTGTTCATCATTGCCTGATTTAATTGTGGGTTCTTGGCTAACTGTTTAGCAACCACCGTGTTAAAGGTAATACCAAAGATTGACATCATCATTGTTTGTCCTAAAAAGCGCATCAAAGTATTAAACGATGTGGCGACGCCCACATTACTTGGTTCAACTAAAACTTGCGCCTGTACTTGGGAAGCAGGAATTACGACACCAAAGGCAACGCCATTAATCCCAGCAATAACGTAATAAGTCCAGACGGGCGTAGTAATCGGTAAGATTAAGAGTACGCAATCTACTATTAAGATAATTGTTAATACCCCATAGAAAGTCTTCCGAACACCCCAACGTTTGAGCAGTCTGCCTACCAAAAATGAGCCAACAACCCAAAGAAGTGAACAAGGAGTTACCGCAAAGCCTGCTACCGTGGCACTGACACCTTTAACTCCCTGCATCCAAGTCGGAAGATAGAATTCAAAGCCGGCAACAACACCACCAATTAATAATGTTGTCATGTTCATAGCCAGAAATTGGCGCTTTTTAAGCATTGTTATGGGCATTATTGGGTCTTCGGCACGTTTTTCTTCCCGGTAAAAAAGTATGGCACAGACAAGCACCACTGTAAATAAGACAAGGAGATACACTGGCTTAAGTGTGCCCAGCTGCTGCAATAAAAACATTAAACTCAGAAGCAAAATCATTAACCAGAAAGTGCCTTTAAGATCCAGTTTGACCTTTGTTTTAGCTCGTGATTCATTCATAAAGATGATTACCAAAATTAAGGCAAGAAGACCAATGGGTACGTTGATGTAAAAGACCCAGTGCCAGGATAATTTTTGGATAACAAAGCCGCCTAAAAGCGGCGCAATAATGGATGCTACTAGCCAAAAGCCGGAATTGAGTCCTAACATTTTAGCTCGTCTTTCTGGTTCATACATGTCAGCTAGGATAGTCATCGCAACAGGCTGAACAGCACCGGAGCCCAAGCCTTGAATAACTCGAAATAAAATTAACTGAACCATGTTATGGGCTAAGCCACAAAGAGCTGAGCCAACTATAAAAAGCGTTATTCCAAATAGAAAAATTGGTTTACGTCCAACACTGTCTGCCAATTTGCCAAAAATGGGTGTTGATACGGTTGTCATGAACACAAAGATGGCAACAACCCAATTCATAATTTTTAAACCATTTAGACTTGAAACAATTGTGGGCATTGCTGTTGAGACAATTGTTCCTTCGATAGCAGTCATAAAGGTGGTCAAAAATACGGCAAGCGTTATGACCATTACATTAACTTTTTTCAAAATTCTTCCTCCTTAATCTCAATTTGTTGCTTAAAAATTGCCGATTTCAACTTAGTCTCCCGACTTTAAGTCAAAAAGCTGGCATGATTATCTGCTTATTTACTCCCACTTATTAGCATACTAATCAGACCATTTCTATATTATTAATTGTCACCCCCTCTTTATTAGCTAATTCAAACCATAATTCATTCTCATCAATTATCATTTTTTATCACGTAAATATATCACAAAATATTACTATGATAAACACATTTTAATATTGCCATTAGGTCAATTAAAAATTACTAGTAGAAGCTTTTTTGATAACTAATTGACTATTGCGAGCTATGTAGCAGTAATAAATTAATAAAAAACATATTTATAATCTTGAATTTATAAAACTTAGAAATCGCTTTCTTTAAATGCTATACACTTACCAGTTTTTCTGCTAATTTTTAGCCATATCAGATTATTTGTTAACGCCTATTTTTCTTATTATTAATCACTCTTTTAATGCTGGCTTTTTGTTTATTAATTATGTATTAATTCTTACTTTGTATCTATCAAAACAATACGTACAGTTAATTTTTTGTAAAACAAAAAGGGAATCGAAATTCGATTCCCCAAAATTGTTAATCTTCAGTTTTAATACTTTAGGTTAATTTACTTGTTTCTTTTTATAAATGCAGTTGAAAATAATTGATAGGACAATTGCTACAAGTGATACGGTATAGACTCCCTTAAGAGCACTAAACAGTACTTGACGCAATTGAGGAATCAAATTAGCTGCTAATTCTTTTGCTTTTTCTGCCGAAACTATTTTGTTCATCATTGATTGTGTTAGGTTTGGGTGTTTTGCTAGTTGACTGGCAACGATTGTATTAAAAGTAATACCATAAATCGATACCATCATCGTTTGTCCTAAATAACGCATTAACGTGTTAAATGAGGTTGCCACCCCAACATTATTTTGATCAACCAATACTTGTGAGCGAACTTGCGCAGCGGTCATAACAGAACCAAAGGCGAACCCATTCATTGTGGCAATAATACAGAATACCCAAAATGGCGTATGTACCGGTACGATTAAGAGCATGCAATCAGCAAGCAGCAGCAGCGTCAACATGCCGAAGAATGTTTTGCGCACGCCCCATCTACTGAGCATCCCGCCAATCAAAAATGAACCGATCACCCACATCACTGAACTTGGTGTAACCGCAAAACCAGCAATTGTAGCAGACGTCCCTTTAATCCCCTGCATCCAAGTTGGAATATAGAATTCGAAACCAATCACAACGCCTGAAATAAACAGCGTAATCATGTTCACTGCCAAGAATTCTCTACCTTTAAGCATCGTCAAAGGCATTATTGGATCTTCAGCCCGCTTTTCTTCATGGTAGAACATCATTGCACTAAGAATAATTAAAGCTGCCAAAGCCAGTAAAATAATTGGGCTAAGTGAACTTAATTCTTGCAAGGTAAACATTAAAGTTAGTAGTAAAACTACTAGCCAAAATGTTCCCTTAACATCCAACTTGGTCTTCTTTTTCGCTTTTGGTTCACTTAAGAACACAACAACGAGTAAAAAGGCAATTAAACCAATTGGAACGTTAATGTAAAAGACCCAGTGCCATGAAAGGTTTTGGACAATAAAACCACCGAGTAATGGTGCGATCACCGATGCCACTCCCCAAAATCCGGAATTGAGTCCTAACATCTTAGTCCGTTTTTCCAAAGTATACATGTCGGCAATGATTGTCATTGCAACAGGCTGAACAGCACCAGAGCCTAGACCCTGAATCACCCGAAATAGAATTAGTTCTAGCATGTTATTGGCCTGTCCGCAAAGTGCAGAACCAATGACAAAAAGAGCAATCCCAAAAAGAAAGATCGGCTTACGGCCTATGCTATCAGCTAATTTGCCGTACAAAGGAGTGGAAACAGCTGTCATAAACAAAAAGATTGAGACAACCCAATTCATAATTTCTAATCCGTTCAGATCAGAAACAATAGTCGGCATTGCAGTTGAAACGATTGTACCCTCAATGGCGGTCATAAACGTTGTCATAAAAATTGCAAGCGTAACTATTGGTACATTAGTCTTTTTCAAAATTACTGCTCCTTCAATTTACTTATTTTCCTTAACAAAATCCAAAAGTGCTTGAATTTTATCGGTTTTCTCCCATGGTAAATCGATATCAGTACGACCAAAATGACCATATGCAGCCGTTTGCTCATAAATTGGGCGTCTTAAATCTAGCATTTTAATTATGCCGGCAGGACGCAAATCAAAGACACTTCTAACCGCCTTAGTCAGCAATTCATCACTTACTTTGCCAGTATTTGCAGTATCAATCATGACAGATACAGGGTGAGCTACCCCAATAGCGTAAGCTAATTGGACTTCACACCGCTTAGCTAAACCAGCTGCAACAATGTTTTTAGCAACATAACGAGCAGCATAGCTGGCACTACGGTCGACTTTTGTCGGATCCTTACCTGAGAATGCGCCGCCACCATGACGAGCATAACCACCATAAGTATCAACAATAATCTTTCGCCCAGTAAGACCAGAGTCACCCTTAGGTCCGCCAATTACGAACCGACCAGAAGGATTAATCAAAAATCTGGTTTCTGCATCAAGATATTTGGCAGGAATAACTTTTTTAATTACTAAATCAATCATTGCTTGCCGAATATCTTCATTACTTACCTGGTCATCTGTTTGCGTCGAGATAACAACAGTATCAACCCTCTTAGGCTTATTGTTATCATCATACTCTACAGTGACTTGCGCCTTCGCATCAGGTCTAAGCCAAGTCAAAGTGCCTTCTTTACGCAACTTTGCCACTTGGCGCATTAACCGGTGTGCCAAAGAAATTGGCAACGGCATTAATTCGGGTGTTTCGTCAATGGCGAAACCAAACATAAGTCCTTGATCACCAGCACCTATTTGGTCAAGCTGATCATTATCAGACTTATCTTCCCGCGTTTCAAGTGAGTGATCAACACCACCAGCAATATCAGGAGATTGCTCGTCAATTCCGACTAAAACAGCGCAATTATTGCCGTCAAAGCCAAGCTCTGGCTTATCATAGCCAATTCGCAAAACGGTCTTTCTGACAATGCTCTGGATATCAACATAAGCACTAGTTGATATTTCACCAAATACATACACAATGCCAGTATTGACAATTGTCTCGCAGGCTACATGTGCATCCGGGTCTTGAGCAATAATTGCATCAAGAATCGCATCGGAAATTTGATCAGCAACCTTATCAGGATGCCCTTCAGAAACTGATTCTGAAGTAAATAAACGTTTTTCCATAATAGTCCCCCTTAATAGACGTTAGCTATTCGGTTACAAGGCATCTCCAAATCTTGGATCCTCTCAGGACTTGAACCGATAAATTATTCGTTCTTTTTGTAAAAAAAAGACTACCGTAGTTTCGGTAGTCCTAGAACGATGGAGGATACAGGGCTCGAACCTGTGACCTCCTGCTTGTAAGGCAGATGCTCTCCCAGCTGAGCTAATCCTCCAAAGTGACCCGTACGGGATTTGAACCCATGTTACCGCCGTGAAAGGGCGATGTCTTAACCACTTGACCAACGGGTCATGTTCTGAATCAAAGCACATTCAATAGTATACTAGATAAGCGCCAAAATGCAAGAAGAAAATGCCAAAAAATTACAACTTTTTCAAAAAAGCGTTTTTATCCTTGAAAAAGCAAAAAACTCAGTGCCAATTTTGACATTGAGTTTATTTATTATTCTTCACTTTGTTGCTGCTGCAACAGAACTTGATCGTACTTTTTAATAAAAGGCCAATAAACAATTGCGGATAAAGCAATAATAACAAACTGCCATAATGCGGTCCGCCAGCCACCAATCAAGAATCCTGAAATGATTGGCGGTGTTGTCCAAGGAACCATCACGCCGGAAAACAATGGTAAAACACCAATTGCCATTAACCAGTAACTAAAAATCCCAACTAAAGTCGGAAAAAGAACAAATGGCACTAGCAGGTACAAATTCATTACAATCGGTACCCCAAAAATAACTGGTTCGTTAATATTAAAAATATTAGGGAAAAGCGATAATTTGCCAAGCTCCTTTAAAGTAGACGATTTAGCAAAAAAAGTCATATAAATGACAAGTCCCATCACAATTCCAGCACCAGTCATACAAAGATAATTATCCCAAAATTGCTGCGTAAAAATATGGCCACCATTAGCAATGGTTAATTTCTTTCCTGTCGCTAAAATTGCCTGATTTGCAGACATATTTGACTGAAGAATAGGCGTCAGGATTGCACCACAAATGGCACCGCCGTGCACTCCGCACCACCAAAGAAGAGACATTACAATTGTCATAATGACGACTCCGCCAAGAGAATCCGTTACTCCCTGCAGTGGAACTTGAATTGCCGAGTAAATTAATTCTGCAAAACTTGTTTTTGCCAAAAAAGTGAAACAGGCACAAATCGCACCCGCCACGATCAAAACTGCACCGGTCGGAATTAATGCCATAAAGGAACTTGCAACTGCAGGCGGTACTCCTGCCGGTAATTTAATTCGCCAATTTTTTTTGACACAAAAACTATAAATATAACCTGCTAAGAGCCCAATAATAATTGCGCAAATCATCCCTTGACCAGCAGTCCAGGTCTTTGAAATCACATTTGGAATAATTTGACCAGCTTTGGGCTTAATATCAGGTGGCAGTACCATAATAAATGCACTCAATGCAGCCAAACTGCCGGAAAAAGGAGAATCGATCTGCTCATTTTTAATATAGGTATACGCGATTCCAACGGTCGCAAAAATTGCCATTAAGGAAAACGACGATTGATAAATCTGATTAAAGATCGCAGCCCAACCACTTGCAGTAATCGCATTTGCAACTGCAGGAACTGGAATGTTTGCCAGTAACATAAAAAGTGAACCAACAATTAAAAACGGTAGGACAAACATCATCCCGTCTTTTAATGCTTTGATAATTTTGGTATTGCTAAATTTGATAACACTTGGGACGATTTTTTGATTAATATAATTACTCATCTTTATTTACCCCACTTGATCGGCTAAACAGTCACCGTTGGTCGAAATAATATGTTGATACCATTTAAAAGATTTTTTGCGATAAAAGCCTGCTGCACCTTTTTTTACTTGCTCTAAGTCAATATAGATAAAACCATAGCGCTTTTCAATTTCACCCGTAGAAGCGCTAATAATATCTATTGCAGCCCACGGTGTATAACCAATAACATTAACACCATCAATTTCAATGGCTTTGAGCATTTGGACTATGTGTTCTTGTAAATAATTAATTCGATAATCATCATTCACCGTTTCGTCCTTTAGTTCATCAAATGCACCTAAGCCATTCTCAACGATAAAAAGCGGCTTTTGGTATCTTTCATAGGCTAAATTCAAAATATAACGTAAGCCGACCGGATCAATGGCCCAATCCCATGCACTTTTAGGTACGTGAGGATTAGCTTTTTCAACATAAGTATTTTTTTCGTCATATTCAGCAACAGTTGATTTGTAATAGCTAAATCCCAAAAAATCGACTGTTCCCTTTTTTAAATTTTCTAAATCCTTATTTGTGATGTCTAAATTTAAATTTTGCTTTTCCCAGTGCTTTAAAGTGTATTTTGGGTAAGTTCCCCTAATTTGAACATCGCTAAAAAAGAAACGTCGATCCATTGCCTTCAAACTTGCAATTTGATCTAATGGCTTACAACTGGCTGGATAAATTGGACCTAAATGCAACATACAGCCAATTTGATTTCTCGCATCAATTCTTTTACCTACTTGCACGGCTAATGCACTGGCTACAAACTGGTAATGCGCAATTTGATACATTGTCTGCTCAACATTTTCATTTTCACTGTAAACTACTCCTGCGCCAGTCCATGCGTTAAATGGATTATCTGTATCGATTAAATTGTTAATTTCGTTAAAGGTCATCCAATATTTTACTTTTCCGCGATAACGCTTAAAACAGACTTCGGCATACTTGAGAAAGAAGGAAATCATTTTCCGATTGCGCCAGCCACCATATTTTTTGGTTAAATAATACGGCATTTCAAAATGTGATAGCGTAACGACTGGCTGAATCTGATATTTTAAACATTCTGCGAAAACATCGTCGTAAAACTTTAACCCAGCTTCATTAGGCTTTTCTTCATCTCCTTTAGGAAAAATTCGCGACCAAGCAATACTAAGCCTAAAGCACTTAAAGCCCATCTCTGCAAAAAGCTTGATTTCAGCTTTGTAGTGATGATAAAAATCGATGCCCAAATGATTGGGATATTCCTTACCCGGTAAAATGCCAGCTGTAATTTCACGTGGCTTTTTAGCGCTCCCCTTTGTCATTACATCGGCTACGCTCAGACCTTTACCAGCAACATTCCAGGCGCCTTCATACTGATTAGCGGCAACTGCGCCGCCCCATAAAAAATTTTTGTCTAACAATTTTTATTTATCCTTATTCTGTTCAACCAATTCCGATAACTTCTGGATCTTGTCGTAATTATCAATCATTTTCATCGACATCAACACGTTGAACAAGTATTGAATTGATGTGACATACACAATATTACTAAGATCCATCGTATTTCTTGTTGTTTTAATGACCATCGTTTCGTCGCAAACTTGGCAAATTTTTCTTTTGACTGAATCACAGACTACAACCACGATGTAGTTTTCGCCTTTCAGTTGTTTGGCAATATCATACATATGAGAATTATTACCCGTATGGGTTAAAACAAAAGCAAGTGGTTTTGAGCCGCAGTTTTGAAAAATTTTTGCGTGCATTAAATTTAGCGAATTATATGCTTGGGCATCTACCCCAACCTCTTGAAAATTCCAACAAAACAATTGTGCCAATGGGTAATTCAAACCATCACCGTAAATTTCAATCCTTTGAGCTGCATTTACTAAGTGAGCCACTCTTTCTAATAATTCAGTATCAAAAAGATCCTTGGTATAAGACAAAGAATTTTGCTGAATAGTCGCAATTTTGGCTAAAACATCATTTGGTAGCTCTGTACCAGAAAATGAACTGCTTTTGAGATCATTCTCCAATTCAATAATCGTCGGCAGTTCCACTGCTAACTGATATTTGAATTCGGTAAAGCCGCTCATTCCGGCTTTTTGACAAAGACGAATCACGGTCGATGAACTAGAGTAACTGGCTTTAGCAATTTCGTGAACTGTCATTCCCAAAACCTTTTGAGGATTAGTACTTACGTACTGTAAAACTTCCCGTTCTTGACTAGTTAATTGGTCATTATGCAACAAGTTGTCTAAAATCATAATTTTCCTTTCGGCGCCTAAATTAATTATTCATTTGACAAAATCATTATATCTTGTAATCGCTTTCTTATTCAACGTGATCATGGTTTTTGGCAGAATTATCCTACTTTTCTGCAATTTAGCAGCAAATTCTGGCATAAAAATCCAAGAATGATTTTAAATAACAAAAAAAGCGAGAAACGCTATCGCTTCTCGCTTAAAAACTTTTTTAATTTAATGGAGGATACAGGGCTCGAACCTGTGACCTCCTGCTTGTAAGGCAGATGCTCTCCCAGCTGAGCTAATCCTCCAATTTGTTGTCATCCAATGACTACTCTTAAAACTTTAGCATACAAAGGATAACTTGTCTATTATTTTTGGCAAATTAATCAACAAAAGCTAATTTTTAATCAAGTATTGACATAATAATCCTACCTAGAACTAATTACACCGCTTCTAAAATAGCTTATGCTAAGTCCTTTCATTAATGATTTTAATAATTGACTAGTAAAAAATTTATGGCAAATTCTTCAAAATCTATCTATAAAACTAAATTTTCGGCTCGTCAGATTATTAGATAACAAAAAAGCGTAGCCAAGCTACGCTTATAAATTATAATGGAGGATACAGGGCTCGAACCTGTGACCTCCTGCTTGTAAGGCAGATGCTCTCCCAGCTGAGCTAATCCTCCAACTTTGTATCATGAAATGATTACTTTTAAAAGTTTAGCACACAAAAGATAACTTGTCTATGCTTTTTTAAAATTTGGCTTTTCGGTTACTGTTAAAATCAAGCTAGCAGCTTTATTATCTAATAAGATGTAATCAGTCATCTACTAAGCTCTTATTTATTAATTTTACAGGCGATTATTTAAATTATTAATAATTTAAATAAATAACATCAACAATTTAATAAAGACCTGAAAGCGTTTGTCACACAATGGTTTTTAACATAAAGTCATGACAAAATGTTTAAGCATTTTTCTCTTTTAAGTTGCTCATTAAATCGACAAGTGCTATAATTCAAGACGAGTTGACGTAATAGCGATATGTCAGCTTACATATATACTTTACTTTATAATTTCATGTTAATATATTAACTTTCTAAATAATTAACGTAATTGAATATTATTCTTATACAATTATGGTTAATAACATACAAAAAAAGCCTTCATCAGCTTTACACAGCTGAATGAAGGCTTTTTACTTTTCTTTAAAACCAAGACAATTTAACTACTTAATTTGATAATTTTAATAATATTAAAAAGATAATTCTTACTTTTTAATTAATAAAAGAGATAGGTCATAACAACTAGCAAGAATTAAAATAGCACAAATGCCCGATTCCCAGTTACATAAACAGGCTTACCATGATATTTTTCTGCTAATTCAAAGAATCTCCCTTGACGACTCACAAAGCGATAAACCTTGTTAGTTGTTAATTGATATGCTTTTTTACTGTTGGCAGTTGGATGATAGAATGCGTGTGTGTTAGGTAGTACAACCTTAACCCGACCACCAATATTGTCGTGTGTAGCAATCGGATTGGATTTAGTTATGCCAGCTCGGCCATCAACCCATTGGTTCTTGCCAAGCTTAAGCGCACCGCCTTTTTCATCTAGGACTTTCCAGGTCGTATTGTATTTTAATGATCTAATACTATTTTTTAAGTTCGCACTATCATACAAATTACAACCTTTCTGATTAGTCACAACAAATACACGTTCAATGTCCCATTTGGCTAGCGGGTGAATCGATGCCCTGTTATTTACGTCTTTTTTAAAAGAGGTTAGATTAAAGCTAGTTTTTAACGGCAACACATTAATATTGCCGTCAACGTTTAATCCTCTATAGTTGCTAGTAAATTGCCAGATGGCCACGCCGTCCATACTTGGGAAGTAAGCCATGTTGGCAGAGTTAACTGCTGCCATTGTCGGATAGCTTGCCACCCATAGGCAGTTGCCGTATGTCTTGACGATACTTCTGTAATCTACCTGGTTGCGCATCGCCGATGCCCCAGAATAAAACAATGGCACATAGCCGTTGCTTTTAATCACGGCCATTGCCGCTAAGATTGCTGAAGTGCTACTCGAGACACCGCAATAAATATTATTGCCACTGCCATTTTCCCAATCGACAGCCAGGTATGTACCCTTGGGCAGACCAAGCTCAACTGCTTTCTTTTCGGCTCTCGTTGTGTCATCATGAGTTGCCTGTTGGGTAACAATGTATTGTGCCACATCATAAAGCCTCTTATCTTATCGGCCACGGCAGTATTGTGCTGCCGTGCATAAAAATAGATAGCTACAATACCTACAGCAATCGGCACAATGTATGGTAATACTGCTTTTAGAATATTAGTAATTTAAGTCATTTTAATTCTCGCAAAAAAATAACGCCTATTGGCGCTTTCTCAATTCTTCTTCAAGTTTTTCAGTTTTTTCTTTCTGTTTGTAGTAATCTTTTTTAAACTCATCCCTTTCTGCTGTTAATTCTTTAATAATCGCCTCGTAATCTGCCTTATTATATTTATGGGTTACGGCAAGCACTGTACTAATTGTGCCAAACAAGCCAACCATTACTTGTAACAAATTAATTAAATCATGCAAGTGATCATCCCCTATCTCATATATGTTTTTCTTACAATCACGCAAAAAAATGTTAGTCACTAGTATGTGCAATTTTCATCTAACTATCACAAAAGGCAAGCTTAATTTTGGCCACCGTTAAGCTATAACAGCTTAACTCAACTACTACCTGGAAATTTTCGAAACCATTACTAAAAATTTTGGGTTCATGATCTTTAACTGCTACATAGCGAAACTTAGGCTTAGGCTGCAAATCATAATTAGAAGCAATTTGTTTAACTAAGTAAAAGGACATTCCTGTTTTTGCTACAATATCATGCAAATTAAAGCCGTCTTTCATGAGGCCAATTACCACTTTTCATATTTGGTCAAATCAATATTGTCATGGGCAGTAATGCCAATTTGCTCATGTATTTGATGCAAGATGAGATTGTTATCTGGAACTAAGTCCAATGAGCCATAATTAGCTTCGAGTTTATGGATTAGATAATATGTTATTTTCAATTCAATTCTCCTTTCACTGCAAATGTGTTATTAATTGCTCAAATAGTTACAATATCCATCATTCGTGATAAAATTTAACTATGACAAATAAAATAAAACTAATAATAAACCTGTAGCGTCAATAAGCAGTTATAATATTTAGTTTTATTTTTAATTACTTAATTACTTGATGAAATCAATTATCAACCACTTTAAGTAAAAAGTCAACATTTTTTAATCATGTGCGATAATTTTGTTTGATGGAAACGTGAGGAAAACTGAAATGACTACTTTAGATCGAATTAAAGTAATTGCGAAAAAGAAGGGTTGGTCATCGTTGCAAAGTCTAGCGCTTAAAGCAGGAATTGGTGCCAACAGTATTTATCGCTGGGATAAGCAAACACCCAGTACAGCAAGTTTGAAAAAAGTGGCTAAAGTATTGCATGTCTCCGTTAATGATTTACTCGGTGAATCAAGTCCAGCAGAAACAGTCAAACGAATTGACTTAGCTGACGACATTCCACTTGCTTATAATGGAAAAGCAGTCCCTGAAAAATATCTTGATATAATCCGTAACCTAATGGACTCTGATTTTAAAGAAGGCAAAAAAGGTGGAAAATTTAATTAAATACATGCTAAATTATGCATTTGACCATGGAATTAGTTACGCGTTATTAGACCAGATTGATCCTGATTATCCCTCAGTTTCTTTTACTGATATTGGTAGAATGGTTATCAATCTCAATTGGAAAAAGCAAAATGAAATACCTTTTATGATTGGTCATGAAATTGGCCATTTTGCCAACGGCGATAAGGGAACTTTTTACTATATTAATTTGAGTACACCGGTTGAACACCAGGCCGATTTATTTTCACTAAACCTAATCTACAAATATGCTTCAAAGCAGTTCTATACATTCGATGAGCCCGGACCTTTTATGCAGCAGTTCGCTATACCCTATCGTCTAGAAGGAGCTACCTACAAGCTATTTCAGAAAAATAATGATTTAATCTTCTAAAAACGCAAAAGGCAGTTAAGTTTAACTTAGTTGTCTTTTTCCTTTAATTAATTATATATTTTACAAAACAAAAAATAGTTACTATAAATCAGTTAAGTGACTATTCAATATTAATTATAAAGTTTTAAAAACATTAATTATATCTTTTTATATACATTATTATGTAAAAAATTGACTTAAAGGCTTTTATTGCCTTTAAATAAATTAGAGCAGATAAACTTGGTACCCTTCTGAATGCCTCATTAAAAGCATCTCCAGGAATCTTTCACATCTAATTATTTCATTTGCATTGCCACTTGTTTGTGATTAGCATAAGCCGCATTAACATATCCTTTTGGCTTTAGAAGGGCATGCTTGTATAAGTTTAGAGCTGTTTCTGTTTGATATAATTAGCTTAATTTTTCTTTTTTGGTCACCTCAATTCGCCTAAGCCAGCAACTAATATATTAGCATTTTTACACACTATACTATACTGCGTCTCTGCAGAACAAATTTATATTTTTGACGTTTCAAAATCGCATTGGATTCCCTAGATAATTTTGCTAAAAACTAATGCTTTTTGTTCAAAATAATTTGTATTTTATTCCATAATATATTGTACCTTTAGTGTATAATAATACATATCATATATTTAGTATTGAATTATTATTCCTAAAAAGGAGATTTTTATGGACTACAAACAAGCTGTTTGTTTAAATGGTCACCAGGCCAGTATAGATATTAATATAAATGAAAGTGTTGATTCTTTTTGCACTGAATGTGGAGCTAAATTAATTACCAATTGCACGAATTGCAATTATCTTATTGAGGGAGATTGGTCTCGATCAGGAAATGGATTTGTAGATTTGACTCATCATAACGTTTTTATTCCTAAATATTGTGAAAAATGTGGGAAGCCATATCCCTGGACTCAATCAGCACTCAAGGCAATTAGTGAAACGGTAAACCTATCAGAATTAGATAATAATCAGAAAGATGATTTAAAGGAAACTATTCCAGATTTACTTTCTGATACTCCAAAATCAAAACTAGCTGTGTTGAAATGGAAGAGTATTGGTAAGTCTTTACTTCCATATATTCATGACATTATTGTTGAAGTTGCTTCCGAATCAATTGTTAAAGCACTGTATGGTAGATAACTTATATCCACATTGTTCACAATAATTATCTTTATGTACTTTGTGCTTACAGTATTTATAATGTACAAACTCACCGTTTTATCGGATTGTGTTGTTTTTTGTCTTTGCAATATTTACATTCACTTTCTATTTTAGTTATCTCCATATCCTCATTGTCTAGCAATTAATTATCGGTTACGTTTTCAAGGAACGAGTATTAGACGCTTTACTTTAACGATATAATTTTCTGACATGAGTTATTGTTAGTCCTCCACTATTAGCCGAGCAGAATATGTTCCTATATTTCTTACTCAAGGACTAATTAGTGATATTATTTTTGCTTTGAAATGTAAAGGTAGATCGATGGAAGCAACTCTATCTGACGGTAATATTGTTTTCGTAAAAAAACTTCTGAAGTTGAAGATGGAGAAATAGTCGCTGTTTTAATCAACAACGATGAAGCAGCAACTTTAAGAAGTAGGTTTAGTAGCGCAAATTAAAAAAGCTTTTACTTTGCAAGGTGATGACAAGCTTGAAGCCTATAAAGAAATTGCTGTTCAAATGAATATGACCCCTGATTCCGTTACAGCCTTAAATCAGAAAGATTTTGAGCAAAAACTTCAGAATTATGCAAATTCAATGGATTCAGCAAAGAATGTGATTGAACAAGGAGGCAAATAATGTGTATTAACAATAAACTTAAACCCTATGTTTCTATACTTTAGATAGTGAAAAAAGGTGATTTGTGATGATAAAGATATGTCAGATACAATTCAAAAAGAAAAGCTTTCGAAAAAACTAATGAAGAATTAATTCCTGGTAATGATTAATTTTTTGTAGCTAGTTTAGAAATTAATAAGAATCAAGGATATGAAATTTAGATATAATTTGGGAGTTCGAAAACTACTTCATTTAAATGAAACTTTAAATGAAAGTTCTATAATTGATAGCCCAAATTGGACTTCAGGAGCATACCCAGATGTTTTACCAGCTAGTTTTAAAGAGAAATGGTCAAAGATAGTAAATATAGAGCTTAAATATAAAGTAAAGAAAAAAATGAAGACTCTAAAAGGATGCGATTTAGATTTTTTTATAAAATAGAAAAATTAGGGTAAAACAAAAAAGATTTTAAGATGAAGTTAACCCTCTAGTTGGACCAAAATCTATCTGGAGGGTTTTACTATGGTTAAATTTACCGTTGAACAAAAATTACAAGCTCTTAATTTGCTCAAAGAAGGCTACAGCACCTGCTTTTTGGCGCAAATAATTGGTACTGAATCACATCAAAAAATTGATACTTGAGTGCGTATACCAGCACTTTTTGGTGTAAGGCTTAGAAATTCGGCACACACCACAAAATTATGGTAGTTATTTCAAGCTCCAAGTCTTAAATTGGAAAAAAGATCAAGACGAGACTTATCAAAATACCGCCATTCACTTCAAGATTTCCTCCCTTAGCTTAATTTATATTTTGGAAAAACGTCTTGCTGAGGGTGGACTTAATGCGCTCTTTACCAAACGAGGCCGACCACCTATGAACAAATCACCTAAAAAATAGTTAAGTATGCCAACAGCGAGTCATCCAAATTAGAGCGGCTACGTTCAGAAAACCGCCAGCTCTACATTGAGAACGACTACTTAAAAAAGTCGAAGCCACAGCTCGGCGCAAAGACTCTCAACGCAAGAAGAACGGACCATCATCCAAGAGCTAAGGCATGAGCATAACTATCAGCTGCAAGAACTATTGGACTATAGCTTTTTAGCCAAGAGCACCTATGAGTATCACCTGCGCAGCAGGTGGAAAAGATACAGCGATCGGGCTTTACTGTCGCTAATTAAAGTAGTTAAACGTCATAATCCCAGCTTTGGCTATCTGCCGATGACCGATACACTAAAAATCAAGTATGGCCTTAAGCCGGGGTTATAGCCTGATAAAGGGGCACACAAGATGGATTCATCCAAGGTCCTCATCAGCGCAAGAAGGCCAAGAATCGCTTTTACCAAAAGTTTAAGACGAATCGGCCCTATCTCACCGATATCAGCGAGTTTCGCTATGGCAATTAGAGCATGAGAGAACAGATATATTTTTAAGATCTTTAAAGTGGTGAAATATTAGCTACATTATTAGTCAGGAGCCACAGACCAAGCATGTTATGGACGTGCTCAAGCGGGTTTTGGCCATCTTGCATAAAATTACATTACCGCATGACGATTCACAGCGACCAGGGCATCCAATACCAGTCCAAAGCATATTTCCAGACCCTAAAGAAGCGAGAGTCTCTTTCACATCCATTGTGAATAATAATTTCCAAGAAACCACAAGACCACGTAGAGATATTGAGCACAATGTATTATATACAAGAAAAGAATTAAAACTATTTTTAGATGCTTCAAAAAAATAGCAACACAGCTTATACTTATTTCAAATTATTATCTTCCACTGATTTAAGACGATAAGCTTTAACTTGGAAAAATATTGATTTAAACTATCAAAAGTTATCAGTTAATAAAACTTTGGCATATGAACTAGACGGAAAAATTATAATGCAACCAGCAAAAAGCAAAAAATCCAAACGAATTTTGCCTATTTATCCCAACTTACCCGAATTTCTTTTAGATTATCGAAAAGAGCAAAAATTTTGTATGACAAAGTTTTTCATCAAAATGATGGAACTTATTTTAATTTAACAGCACCCGGTAACTGACGGATTACTGTCCATAGTTTTATGCCGTGCGTTTGCTGTAAAGACAAATAAAAAACACTGTTAAATAATGATTTAACAGTGTTTATAATCGAAATTACGGAGTGTGAGAGATTTGAACTCTCGATACAGGATTAAAACCCGTATACATGATTTCCAATCATGCTCCTTAAGCCACTCGGACAACACTCCATAAAGCTCCGGCTGTCAGACTCGAACTGACGACATCTTGATTAACAGTCAAGCGCTCTACCAACTGAGCTAAGCCGGAATATTAAAAAAGCACGGCAGCTTCCTACCCTCGCAGGCAGTCTCCCACCAACTACTCTCGGCGTGAAGAAGCTTAACTGCTGTGTTCGGCATGGTTACAGGTGTTTCCTTCTTGCTATTGCCACCGTACTTTTCTTTGCTTGAGTTCTTACACTCAAAACTAAATATAATCCATTCTCAAAACCTTACCAGATTGCTTGAGCCTGTGGTCAAGTCCTCGACTGATTAGTACTAGTCCGCTCCAAGCCTCACGGCTCTTCCACTCCTAGCCTATCTACCTCTTAGTCTTTGAGGTGTCTTACTACTTTCGTATGGGAAATCTCATCTTGAGGGGGGCTTCGCACTTAGATGCTTTCAGCGCTTATCCCGTCCATACTTAGCTACCCAGCTATGCCTTTGGCAAGACAACTGGTACACCAGCGGTATGTCCATCCCGGTCCTCTCGTACTAAGGACAGCTCCTCTCAAATTTCCTGCGCCCACGACGGATAGGGACCGAACTGTCTCACGACGTTCTGAACCCAGCTCGCGTGCCGCTTTAATGGGCGAACAGCCCAACCCTTGGGACCTACTTCAGCCCCAGGATGCGACGAGCCGACATCGAGGTGCCAAACCTCCCCGTCGATGTGAACTCTTGGGGGAGATAAGCCTGTTATCCCCAGGGTAGCTTTTATCCGTTGAGTGATGGCCCTTCCATGCGGTACCACCAGATCACTAAGCCCGACTTTCGTCCCTGCTCGAGTTGTCGCTCTCGCAGTCAAGCTCCCTTATACCTTTACACTCTGTGAATGATTTCCAACCATTCTGAGGGAACCTTTGGGCGCCTCCGTTACTCTTTAGGAGGCGACCGCCCCAGTCAAACTGCCCGTCTGACACTGTCCCATGCCTCGCTTAGAGGCCCTGGTTAGAGCAGCCATCAAACAAGGGTAGTATCCCAACATTGCCTCTGATAATACTGGCGTACTATCTTCTCTGGCTCCTACCTATCCTGTACATGTTTAACAGCTGCCCAATATCAAATTGCAGTAAAGCTCCATGGGGTCTTTCCGTCCTGTCGCGGGTAACCCGCATCTTCACGGGTATTATAATTTCACCGAGTCTCTCGTTGAGACAGTGCCCAAATCATTACACCTTTCGTGCAGGTCGGAACTTACCCGACAAGGAATTTCGCTACCTTAGGACCGTTATAGTTACGGCCGCCGTTTACTGGGGCTTCAGTTCGCTGCTTCGCTTACGCTTACAGCTCTCCTTAACCTTCCAGCACCGGGCAGGTGTCAGCCCCTATACGTCGTCTTTCGACTTTGCAGAGACCTGTGTTTTTGATAAACAGTTGTTTGGGCCTATTCACTGCGGCTGGCTTTTACACCAGCACCCCTTCTCCCGAAGTTACGGGGCTATTTTGCCGAGTTCCTTAACGAGAGTTCTCTCGCTCACCTTAGTGTTCTCCACTCGACTACCTGTGTCGGTTTGCGGTACGGGTACGTTAGCTCTTGCTAGAAGCTTTTCTTGGCAGTGTGACTCTTGAACCTTCGCTACTTTAATTTCGCTCCTCTTCACAACTTGTGCTTTTTAAAAGCAAGCATTTGACTCACTCTTACACTTATTGCTTAAACATGGATGTCCAGCACCATGCGTTCTTTGCCTCCTGCGTCCCTCCTTCGCTATTAACGATCTAACGCAGTACAGGAATTTCTACCTGTTGTCCATCGACTACGCCTTTCGGCCTCGCCTT